>NZ_JAEMQX010000167.1 GCF_016463645.1 Sphingopyxis sp.
CGCCCATCCCGCGATCGCCCCGCCCGCGATGATCGCCGGCGTGACCCATGCACCCCTGACGCGCCACGCTACGACCAGGGCGCCCGCGAAAAGCAACAGCGCGAACAGTGGTTCCGTAACCCGCGCACCCGTCGCCTGCCCCAGCTGCACGAAGGTCGCGGCGATGATGCCGACCACCGCAGCCGCGACACCCGCGAGCAGGCGATGCAGCGCCGGATTCTCCACGATCGCCTCGAGTCGCTCGAACAGGATCAGCGAAAAGGCGAATGCGGGCAGAAACATGCCTGCGGTGATCGCGAGCGCGCCACCCGGACCGCCCGCAACATAGCCGACGAAGGTCGCGAAGATGACGAGCGGCGCCGGAAGCACGCCGGCAAGCGCGATGCCGTCGAGGAATGTCCCGTCGCCGATCCAGCCGCGTCCGACCGTATCGGCGCGTACATAGGGTATTGCGGTATAGGCGCCGCCGAAGGTCAGAAGCCCGCCCTTCAGCCCTGCGGCGAACAGGGCGGCGAGCGTAACCGGGGCGACCGCCATCGCCGTCGTACCCGAAACCGCAGGACCCGCCATCGGGCGAATCATCACCGCCACCCCGATACCCGCAACCACGATCAGCATCGCCGCGAGAGAGCGATGCGCGAAGGCATAAGCGAGTCCGCCGGCGACGAGCGGGATCCAGAAGGGCACGCCCGCGAGCGTCGCAACCAGGCTCGCGGCGGCGACGAGCGCGAGCAGCCGGTCCTCTACGATATGCTCGCCGATCCGGATAACCGCGCGCAGGATGATCGCCAGAACTGCGACCTGCACGCCGAGCAATACGCCGGACAAGTCGGCCTTGCCCGCGATCCAGCCGGCATAAAGCCATCCTGCGACCAGCATCAGCGCCAGCCCCGGCAGCATGAACCCCAGCCCCGCGAGCAGTCCGCCGATCCGGCCGCGTGCGACCATGCCCAGATGGACGCAAAGCTCGTGCGCCTCTGGCCCGGGCAGGACCTGCAGCACCGCGAGCAGGCGGTTGAACCGCGCCGGATCGATCCAGTGCTCCTCCTCGACAAGCGCGTGCCGGATCATCGCGATCTGTGCGACCGGCCCGCCGAAGGCGAGGCATCCAAAGCGCAGGAATTTCAGAAACAGCGCCGTCAGACTGAGATCGGACGGGCCAGTTCGGGCAAGGTCGGTGGTCATATCAACGCTCCGCGCGCCGCGACATGCGGCGGATGGAGCGGAACTTGGGCGGGACTCCGCCTGAACGGGCGTCCGCACCGGCCCGTTACCGCGGATATCACCCGAAGCCGGCCGTGAAGTCAATCGCCGCTAGGGCCCTCCTTGCCTTCGGCGCCGCCGGGCGGGCCACGCGCGCTGTTACCGCCGTCCGCAATGTCCTGCCGCAGGGCCATATCGCGGCGCAGCGGCTTCAGCACCAAAGTGCCGAGCCGTACGCGCGGTGTCGCCTTGCCGGGAACCGCGCTTATCGCAAAAGTGCCGTCGAGCCGCAGCGCCGCCGCCGACACCTTGCCCGGCCGCACCGTGTAGCGCCCGTAAGCGACGCCCTCGAAGAGGAAGTAGCCGTCGAACTCGGTCAGCGTCGTCGCGCGAACCCGGCCTTCGGCATCGACCAGCTCGACGCCCAGTCCCTCGACCGGATTGCCGCCGTCGCGCCGCAGCGTCCCCTCGATCTCGCCCGCCGCGACCATCGGCAGCGCGACGCGCGTCGCAACCCCCGGCCGCGGCGAGACGACCACCCCCGGCAGTGCTGGCTGGACATAGGGATCGGGCAGGCTCCCCGCGTCGATCCCGATCAGCACCGCGCGAAAGGGTTCGAGCCCGTCGATCGTACCACGCCCCGTCTTGTCGGTCGCGGCGTCGACAAAGGCATTGCCCGCGGTGAGCGGCACGCCGGGCAGCGCCACCTCGCCCGGCTGGCGAACGCCGTCGCCATTCTCGTCCATCCATACATCGGCGATAACCTGACCGCGGCTCGCGAGCTTTTCGCTCGATAGGCGCCAGCCGCCGCCCGCTTTCGGCCCGAAGCTGAAAGCCAGCGCGAGCGATGCCGCGACCGACCCGTCGCTCGCAACCTCGCCGAACCCCGTCAGCTGCAACTTGTTGAAACGGCGCGTATATCCGATTCCTGCCCGCGCACGGTCGAGCCCGCGGTCATAACCGAGCTCGGCGCGCCATTCGGTATCGCCCGCCCGCTTTCCTGCGCCCGCCCATTCGCCGATCAGCGTCATGCGTGTGTCGCTGTTGTCCCCCGACAGCGCAAAGCGCGCTTCCCCACGGACACGAACCCCGCCTATGCGCGCATTGGCGAGCAGCGTCGCCATCAGATTGTCGGGCGGGTCGGGGCCGACCGGCGCGCTCGTCCGGCTCCAGTCGAGCTGGCTGGTGAAGGTCAGCGCGCGGAAACTCGCCGACGCGCGCGCGCTCGCCTCGATGCTGTCGACCCCCGACCAGCGCTCGACGTGCCGCACGTCGAAATGCAGCGGCAGGATCGCCCGCCCCAGCTTGACCGACTGGTCAACCGACACCGACATGATGCCGTTGATCGTGTCCGACAGCCGGTCCGACACGAACCCGCCCCACCCACGCATCGCGTCGCCGCGCACATAGGTTTCGCCGAACGCTGCAAGCCAGCTCGCACGCGCCGCAACGCCGCCATTGTCGGCGTAGGAGCCCCCGACCTCGAGCAGGGTCGGCCCGATCGAGCGCCGCAGCGCGACCTCGCCATAATTATGCCGGACATTCTCGATCAACAGGCTGTGCAGATACGCCGCGGCCGACGTCCGCGTATCGAGCCCGCGCTCGATGCCTGCCGTCCCGCGCCACCCGCGCCGGAACGCGCCGCGCCGCCGATCGCCGAATTCGATCAGGTCGGCATTTTCCTGCGCGACGCCGGCCCAGTACCAGGTCTGCTGCGGCGGAATCGAATCCATCCCCACCTGCACCTGACGGATTTCGCGCCTGATCTGTCCCTGCGGGCCATAGAGCACGATCTCGAAGCGGTTCGCGCCATATTGCAGCGGCACATCGATGAATTCGTAGCGGCCGTCGCCATTGGGGCTCGTAAAGGCGAGCAATTGCCCGTTACGATAGAGCTCGGCGTCCCAGCCCGCGGGCAGATCGCCGCGGAAATTCGTCTTGTCGAACGCATCGGGCCGCTCGACCGGACGATTGGTCAGCACCGCGCCGCGCCCCGGCGCCGACGCCGCGACGAGGCCCGTCGACAGCAGGCCGACATCGCCGACGCCATAATATGTCGCCCGCAGCGGGCCGAGCAACTGCCCTTGCGGATCGGTGCGGTAGAGCCGCATCCGCAGGCTGTCGGGCACGCCTTCATTATCCGACGACAGCCGCGCGTCGAAACTTTGCGCCAGCACCTCGCCCGCCGCGAAAATCTCGTAGCGCCCCTGCACATAGGATCCGCCCCGCTTGTCCGACACCGCGCCGGCCGAGGCGACGATATCGACCGACGGCGTCGCCCATGCCTGATAGCGCCGGGCCGTCTGCGGCAGGCTCGCGAGGTCGAATTGCGCCTGCGGACGGATCGAAGCCGCGCGCGCGCGCCGTTCGGCGGCGAGCTGGAACGGCAGCTTGTCCTTCGAATCGATCCGCAGCACCGCGTTCGACAGATCGGCGGCCAGCGGCACGCCCAGCCACTGGTTCAGGCTGTCGAGATCGACGCACCACCCCGCCGCAGTGTCGCGAATCGTCGTCGCGCCGAGCCGGAAGCCCTGGCTACCCGCGCGCACCTCGCCGGCGTCGCGGTCGATCGTCAGGCTCCGCCGCTCGTCGAACACCCAGCCGGTTGCGCGGCGCAACTTCCGGTCGACGCGCACCGCAAGGTCGAGCGCAAGCACGACATCGCCCAGGTCGACGCAGATTCCCTGCGGCGTCTGATACCCCCGCACCCCGTCGCCGAGCCGATATTGCCCCGACCGCACGTCGAACAGCCAGCTGTCGTCCTCGTTCGGCATCCAGTTATCGGCCGCGAGCGGGACCGGCCTCGCCTCGACAGCCCCGGCGCCGGCAGGGACCATCCCCGCCAGCGCCAGCGCGGCCGTCGCCGCTTTCATCCATCGATAAAGCGTCGCGCGGATCATCGTCCCGCCCGTTTCGCTCGGGGCTTACCCCGTCATTTCACCATCCGGTCGGCCTCATCGATCGTTCCGCCGCCGATTTCGCGGTCCTCCGAATAGCGGATGCGCACCGGGCCCTTCAGCTTCGCCGCAAGCTCGTCCGGCACGCGCAGCGACACCTTGCGAGCGCCCACCTCGGGATAGACAGCGACGCCGCGTGCCACCAGCAGGGGTTCGGACACCCCCGGCCGCGTCACCTCGATATCGCCATAGACCGAGCGGCCGCCCGTGCGCGACAGGTCGAAATTGAACGCCGACCCGTCGGCACCCTGGCTCACCCATGCTTCGCCGATCGACGCCTCGGCGCCGAGAGCGCCGACGCGGACGATCACCGGGATCGTGATGCCATAGATCGGCGTCAGCGCGATCGACACGCCCGCACCTGCGGACTTCGCCGCGACAGCTTCGGCCGGAACCGCATCGGGCACCGAGCGGAACAGCATGTGCGCACGATATTCGCCCGGCGGCAGCCCCTCGGGCACGCGCACCCCGACTCGCACTACCTGCGGCTGGTTCGGCGGCAGCGTGACGCGGCGCGGGCTGAAGACGATCATGTCGAGCGCCGCGCGTTCGGCGACAGTGACATTCTCCTCGGCGATCTCGTCGAGCCCGCCCTCGGCGGTCATCCGCTTGATCTCGAGGCTGATGCGATAGGTCGCGGGCTCGCTGCCGATATTGTTGAGCACCACTTCGGTGCCGCGCGATCCGTCGAGGATGACGCGCGTCGGCGCGACGAGCAGGTCGCCCGCCGCGAGCGCGGGTGGCGCCGCGGCGCCGAGGGCAGCCGCGGTAAGCAGGCCGAAGCCCTTCAGAAAGCGAAACATGGATACGATCCCCACAATCGTCCGGGAGCCGGCCCCACACCGTCCCGATGGTCGCATCCTGCCTGCGCCAACATGGTTGATATTTCGCTAACCATCGATGCCGCGAAAAAAAGGGGCCGCCGGACGCGCGCCCGGCAACCCCATTTTAACGGCTGGCGGATCTCGGCCCGCCAGGCCCCCCAAACTTTACTGGTAATTGGCGGTGACGTTAAACGTCCCGGAATAGTCGCCCGACGCCTGATTGGCGCCGACGCTCAGCGTGCCGCCGACCTGGAAGCTGCCGCCGGTGGTGCCCGGGCCATTGGTCAGAGTCACCGACGTCGCCGAATAGGTCAGCGTCGACGTCATCGAACCGCCGAGCGAACCATTGAGCGTCACGCTCGGATCGCCACCGACCAGAACGACCGCATTGTTGGTGCCCTGAATGTCGAAGTTCGCCGCGGTCGTCGTTCCCGTGCAGGTCAGCCCCGCCCCGCAGTTCGCGGCGCCGGCCGGCGACACGGTGACGGTCGAAGGGGTCGCGCCGCTGATGATTGTCGCATATTGCAGATCGCTGGTCTTGGTGAGCGTGATCTGGCGCAGGATCTTGGCCGTGGCCGTCCCCGTCGCCGACGCCGCCTGCGCCGCCGAAGCGTTCATGGCGAGAACAGCAATCGCGGCGCCCAGAAGGGCGCGCTTCATTCCGAATTTGCGCATATGATTTGGTCCCTTGATACCGAAGAATTTCGGTCGAATTCCGAATGGATATCCCACCCCATTCACCGTCCTGTCTAAACGGGGACCTGTTCAGGCTTTGCCAGCAAGCCTGGTTAACGGCGCGGCAAGGATTCGTCGCCGCTGCGGAATATATCCCTTATAAATCAACATATTAATGAGAAGTCAGGCGGTGTGCGCGAGCGGCCAGCCGACGCTGACGGCCCGGACTGGTACATTATTGACGCGCGCGATGGCGCGAATCAGATTCCTTCGCCCGAAAGCCGCTGGCAGATCATGTCGAGCTGGTCGAGCGACGCGAACTTCAGCGTCAGCACCCCCTTGCCCTCGCCCGCATATTGAATCCCCACCGCGATGCCGAGAAGTTCGGACAGATGGCGCTCGACCGCGACGATGTCGGGGTCGCGCCCGCCATCGGCGCTCTTGTATTCGAGCGGGCCCTTGCGCGGCGGCGCATCGCCGCCCTTGCCCGCACGCACCAGCGCCTCGACCGCGCGCACCGACAGCCCTTCCTTCGCGACGCGGCGCGCGATCGCTTCGGCGTCGTCGGCGCCGATCAGCGCGCGCGCATGCCCCATCGCGAGCGAGCCGTCGCCGACCAGCGCCTGCACGCTTTCGGGCAGGTCGAGCAGGCGCATCAGGTTCGCGACATGGCTGCGCGACTTGCCGACCAGCTTCGCCAACGCTTCCTGATTATGGCCGAAGTCATCGATCAGGCGGCGGTAGGCGCTCGCCTCTTCGATCGCGTTGAGGTCCTGCCGCTGGATATTCTCGACCA
>NZ_JAEMQX010000267.1 GCF_016463645.1 Sphingopyxis sp.
CGCGCACCATTTCGAGCACGAGCACCCGGTCGAGGTTGCTGCTATTCGTCATGTCGGCCACTCTCCGTCTTTACTTGTTCCGCCGTGTCGGCATGGTGGGCGCCATATGGTCGCCCGCGCCACTTGTCGAGGACACTTCGCCCGATTCGCCGCCGCTTTCGCCGCGGGCTGTGTCATTGCCGTGACGATGGCGCCCCCGGCGACCGCCCAGACGCAGGGCCCGCCCGCACCCCCGCCGCCGAAGCCCGACGCCGATGAGGCGGCGCGCAGGGCGAAGGAAATGGTCGACCCGATCAAACGCTGCAAACCCGCCGACGACGGGTCGATCAACGTGTGCGCGTCCGATACCGAACTGCATCGCCTGTCGCCCGAGTTGCGCGCGATCGCGAACGAGGGGCGCGAGGCGCCGCCGAAGCTGCCGCGCGCCGAGGCGAAGGCGATGAGCCTCGACAAACTGCCCTATAACTGGATCTCGATCGGCGGCCGGATGAAACGCGGCCCCGAATATAATGCGCAGTTCGAAGCGGTGAAGCGCGCGACCGACCCCGAAACCGGCACCCCGGCGCCGCCCGAGGAAGAGCCCGAGCCCTAGGCGAAGACCTCGGCGGGCGTGCCGCGCCCGGATGCGCGATAGAGGCCGGCGGGGATCAGCAGGGTCATCAGGAAATAGGCGGCCCAGAAGATGATCCAGCCGCCGCTCATCGCCATGTCGGCGAGGCCGCCCTGCGGACTGTTGAAGACGATGAAGATATGCGGCGCGAGAAGCGCGAGCGTCAGCAGCGCGGTGAGGACATAGATCGCCAGATACAGCGCGAACAGTCGCCGCCACGACATGCGCGTCCGCCGCCACGATTCGACGAAGGCCGAGACGGGCTCGAGCTTGCCGCCCGCCGCCATCACCGGACCGACGAGGCAGAAGCGCGCGCTGATCCAGGCGCTGGCGAGCGCCGAGGCGATGTGGCGGACGATCGCGAGGGCCGTGCCGAAGCGCGCGGTTTCCGCGAACTCGCCGAGCAGCAGGATCGGGAGCGACAGGGCCAGGCCCGCGCAGAAATAGAAGATGAGGTTGACGACCAGATAGGCCGTGCCGGCGACCATCCCGTACATGATCTCCGAAATATAGCCCTCGCGCATCTCGGCGAGCAGCGCGTTCCATCCCGCGAGCAGCGCGCCGCTGGCGAGGACCCCGACGATGCCGAGCAGATAGAGCGGGCCGGTGATCGATCCGCTGACCCGGTAGGTGAAGGGATCGGCGATGATCGCCATGATCGCGCGCAGGTTGAAGATCGGCTCGCTCGACAGCAGCAGGAAGGGGACGAGTACCCCCAGCACGACATAGGCGAGCAGCGGCTGCCAGTGCTCGGCCGCCAGCAGCCGCGCCTCGGTCAGCCCGCGCCTGATTTCGATATCCATGATCCGCCCCCTGTTCCCCGTCACCGGGGTAACAGCGGCGCGCGCTATTTCAAGCGGCTAAAGCGCGAGGATCGGCATGTGCATCGGCGCGCCGACGACATGGTCCGACGCGCCGAGGATGGCGAGCGCGGCGTGGATCGCGCTGGCGGGCCCCTCGTGCGTTACCAGCACGATCACGACGCCGCTGCCGTCCTCGCTGCCGCGCTGGATCAGGCTTTCGA
>NZ_JAEMQX010000049.1 GCF_016463645.1 Sphingopyxis sp.
ATCAGCGCATATTTCTGGAAGCGCAGCGCGACTTCTTCCTGGTCCATGTCGACCGGGATCAGCGTCTGCTCGCGCTTCATCACATCGCCGATCGCAATGTCGCGCGGGGTACGCAATATCCAGCTCAACTGGCAGGTGCCGACCGGCTTGTGCATCGGATCGACGACGAAGATTTCCCAGAAATCGCTGGCGAGGTCGGTGCCTTCGCGCAAGCGGTCGATGACGTCGCCCACCGTCACATGTTCGGGCACCGCGACGAGGTCGCGCTGCATCAGGCGGCCAGCGGATTCCTCCGGAAATGAGAGCGCGTCCTCGATCGCGGCGCGATCCTCGGGTTCCATCGCTTGAAGGACGGCCTGCTGCTCGTCTTCCTCCATGTCCTCGATGATCGCGACCGCGTCGTCGGTATCGAGTTCGGAGGCGAGTTCGGCCACTTGCTCCGGCGCGAGAAGATCGATCAGTTCCTCGCGAACATAATCGTTCATTTCCGCGAGCACGTCGGCGGAAAGCATGTCGCCGAGCACGGCGGCGAGCATCGGGCGCTCGTCGGTGCGCGCGAGTTCGAACAGGTCGGCGATGTCGGCGGGATGGAGGCGGCCGACGCGTTCGCGTGCGGCTTCCCCTTCGCCCGCCTCGGCGAGGTCGATCACGTCACGCACGAACTCGGGTTTCAGCCGGTCGTCTTCGTCGAGTTCGGTTTCGGCTTCGCGGACAACCGCTTCGCGATCGCGGTCGTCGGCGACCACGACATCTTCCGGTGGCAGGGAATCTTCGCGTTTGTCCATCGCGCGGTCTCCCTGGTTTCATGCGGCGCCCGAGCCTTCCCCTAGTGCTGCAGCCGGCCGATGGCAACGCCGCAACCGGCTTTTCGACAATTAGTGCGTGGCCTTGGCGGCCGCGTCCGGCTATGGCACCGCCAACGCCAGACCACAGGAGTTTCAATATGTCCGACACCCTCACGCTTTCGCTGTCGACCGGCGATGTCGTCATCCGCCTTCGCCCCGACCTTGCGCCGCAGCATGTCGAGCGGATATCGACGCTAGCCAAGGAAGGCTTTTACGATGATGTGGTGTTTCACCGCGTCATCCCCGGCTTCATGGCTCAGGGCGGCGACCCGACCGGCACCGGCATGGGAGGCAGCCAGCTTCCCGATCTGCCGCAGGAATTCAGCAGCGAACCGCACGTCCGCGGCGTTTGCTCGATGGCCCGCGCACAGAACCCGAACAGCGCGAACAGCCAGTTCTTCATCTGCTTCGAAGACGCACGATTCCTCGACAACCAGTATACCGTCTGGGGCGAAGTGACCGAAGGCATGGAAAATGTCGACGCGCTGCCGAAGGGCGAACCGCCGCGTGAACCCGGCAAGATCGTCAAGGCGACCGTTAGCTGATTTTCAGGTCCCCGCTTCGGCGGGGACTTTTTTGCCTAGTCGCCGATAAATGCGTTGAGTCGTTCGCAGGCGGCAACCCAGTCCTCCTTGAATGCCTGGACAACCTGGCCAGCGCCCATCGCCTCGTTCATCAGGCCGACGCCCTGACCGACCCAATAGGTCGCAAGCGCCTTCGCGCCTTCGTGGCCGCCCTCGGACAATTTATCGACCTTGCGTAGCGCGGGCTCGCTGACCAGCGATTGCAGCGGCATGGGTAGTGGTTTGGGGGCGCCTTCCGCCTCCCACGCATCGGTCCAAGGCGAGCGGAGTTGGCGCGAGGGTTTTCCGGTGCGGCTTTTCGAGCGCACGGTATCGCGCGCCGAAGCGGCCAGCATCTTTTCTTTCACCACCGGGTTGGTTTCGGCCTCCGCGGTAGTGAGCCAGACCGACCCGCACCACGCGCCATGCGCGCCCATCGCCATGGCGGCCGCCATCTGGCGTCCGGTGACGATGCCGCCTGCGGCGAGAATTGCCGTGGTCGCGCCCACGGCCTCGACCGCCGCCGCGACTTCGGGGACCAGCACCATCGTCGCGACCTCGCCGCAATGGCCGCCGGCTTCGCCGCCCGCGACAACGAGAATATCGACGCCGGCGCGGACCTGCGCCAGCGCATGGTCGCGCGTGCCGACCAGCGCCGCAACGGGGACGTTGTGGCGCTTGCCGAGTTCGAGCATCAGCGGCGGCGGGACACCGAGGGCGTTGGCGATCAGCCTGATCGGATGGCGAAAGGCGACCTCCAGCAGCTTTGCCGCGCCGTCCTCGTGCATATTGTCGCCGAAGCTCTGGCGCGTTTCCATTGCGGCCTCCAGCCCGGCAGCATCGACGTCGAATTTACCGAGCAGGTCGGCGGCGAACTGCAGGTGGGTTTCGGGCACTTTCGCGGCGCCGGATGATGGCACGTCGCCCTTGCCCTCGAAGCTGTTCGGGACGATCAGGTCGACACCGTAAGGGCGCCCGCCGATATGTTCGTCGATCCACGCCAGCTCTTCCTCGAGCCGTTCGGGCGGCAGCGCGGCCGCACCGAAGACGCCCATGCCGCCGGCCTTCGACACGGCGACGACGACGTCGCGGCAGTGCGAGAAGGCGAGGAGGGGGAATTCGATGCCGAGCATCGTGCAGATGGGGGATTGCATTGGACCTCTCCGATTTTGTCGATCTTCGCGTATATCGCGCATGTCAGCGCCAGTTGACGTAAACGTCAAGTTGATTTGCCGGGCGAGCCGATTATCGCAGAGGACATGACCCGATTTTCCCTTCCCGATTTCGACCTCGATGCCTTTGTCCGCGCCACGCTGGCCGAGGATCTGGGCGCGGGTGGCGACATCACCTCGATGGCGACGATACCCGCCGATGCCCGCTTCGGCGGGGTGATGGACAGCCGCGATGCGATCACCGTCGCGGGGCTGCCGATCGCCGAGCGATTCTTTCAGGCGCTCGAACCGGGGATGGAGATCGAAATCCTCGTGGAGGAAGGCGCCGCGGTGGCCGCCGGCAGCGACCTGATGCGCCTCGCGGGCAATGCGCGCGCGATGCTGACGGCCGAGCGGTCGGCGCTCAACACCGTGCAGCATCTGTCGGGAATCGCGACGATGACGCGGCAATATGTCGATGCGCTCGCGGGTACGGGCGCCACCCTGCTCGACACGCGCAAGACGATCCCCGGCCTGCGCGTGCTGGAGAAATATGCGACGCGGATGGGCGGCGCGAAGAATCACCGCATGGGCCTGTGGGACGCGGCGATGATCAAGGACAATCATGTCGCGGTCGCGGGTTCGGTGGAGGAAGCGGTGCGGCGCGCGGTCGACGCGGGAATCGCCGACATCATCGTCGAGGTCGATCGCGTGGCGCAGGTCGAGCCCGCGCTGCGCGCGGGAGCGACGCACCTGCTGCTCGACAATATGGACCTCGACGAATTGCGCGAATGCGTCGCGCTGGTCGGCGGCAAGGTGCCGACCGAGGCGTCGGGCGGCGTCCGGCTCGACACGATCCGCGACATCGGCGCGACGGGGGTGACCTATGTTTCGGTCGGACGGCTGACGCAGTCGGCGCCGGCGGCGGACATCGGGCTCGACTTTGCGCTGGCCTAGCGCCGCCGCGCTGGCGCTGGTGCTGATGCCGGTCGCGGCGCAGGCACAGGCGCCCGCCTGCTCGGCGCCGGACCGCGTACCGGTGCCGCGACTCGAACAGCCGAAGCGCGGCGAACCGGCGCGCAATCCGGCGATCACCGGCTATCTGCTCAGCATGAGCTGGTCGCCGCAGCATTGCGCCGGCGTCCGCAACCCGAAGGATGCGCGCGACCGCTTCCAGTGTTCGGGCGAGAACGGGCGTTTCGGGTGGGTGCTGCACGGGCTGTGGCCCGAGACCGACCATCCCGGCTATCCGCAGTGGTGCCGCCCCGCGAAGATCGTCCCGCAACCCGTCCTGAAACAGCATATGTGCATGACCCCGTCGGCGCAGCTCCTTCAGCACGAATGGGCGAAGCACGGGACGTGCATGAGCCCGGACCCCGCCGCCTATTTCCGGTCGGCCGCGATCCTGTTCCGCGCGGTGCGCTTCCCGGACATGAAGGCGCTCGGGGCAGGGCCCCGGACCGCCGGGGATATCCGCCGGGCGTTTGCCGCGGTCAATCGGGGGGTGACGGCGCCGATGATCGCCGTGTCGGCCGACCGGCAGGGATGGCTCGGCGAAGTGCGGCTTTGTCTGGGGCCGCGGATGAAACCCGCGCGCTGCAAGCCGTTCCAGTACGGAGCGAAGGACGGACGGCGGATTCGCGTTCGCGCGATGCCAGCGCCTTAAATCCGGGGCGACAAAACGTGCCAAGGCGGGACGCCGCCGCGTTAACGATCTTTTAACCTTATCGACTCGTTAACATCGGCCTAGCTTCGGGTGCATGGACTCGGACGGACATATCGACATCCGCAGCCGCATTCGCGACCATGGCGCCCGGCAGGTGACGATCGCCCGGTTTTTTGCGCCGGTCGACTGGCAGGGTGAATTGCGGAGCGCGCTAGCGGCGCATCGCGAGCCGGTGACGATCTTTTCGGGCAATGACCTGCGGCTGTTTCTTCAGAGCTTCGCGATCTTCTTTACCGCGACGATGATGTTTCTGGTCTGAGGGCTGGGATCGACCGATTGCGGACATACCGCCGCCGTGGCAGGCTTGCCTGATGCGCCCCATCATTCTGCTACCCACAGTTTTTCTGCTCTGCGGCTGTATCGACTTGACTGGCGAGCCCAGCAGCGATGAGGTCGCGTCGGTTACCTCACCTGACGGAACTACCCGCGCCATTCTGTTCGAGACGAACGGTGGCGCAACGACTGCGTTCGGATACGAGATTAAACTGCGGCCATCACGCGCAGGAACAGACGACACTGTTGCTGCAGGTGAGCTATACGGAGCCACGCGAAACGAGTGCAGTTGGGGGGTGAATCTGAGGTGGTCGTCACCTACCGAGCTCGTTGTCGAGTTTATGGAAGCGGACCAAACGAAGCTGCCGGTCCAAGTCCAGATTGGTAATAAATCAGTGGTAGTAACGCAGCGCTCCGGAGTTTCAGACGAGACGGCGCCGTGCGGAGGAATGCTCGCTAACTTACGCTAATGGGCAATGCCCGCTTCCCACCCCAAGTCGGGCGCGGGGGGCGCCCGCTCAATCGCAGGCGCGGTGGAGTTTGACCGCGAGCCAGGCCGAGATCAGGCACATGGCGGCACTCATCAGCAACTGGTCGACGGTACCCACGCCGGCGAAGCCGAGCCCCATCGCGAGAAGCGAGCCCGCGACCATCGCGCCCGAATTGACGATATTGTTCGCGGCGACGGTGCGTGCGGTCTGGTCCTTGGGGACCGTCGTGGTCAGGAAGGCGTAGAGCGGGACGACGAACATGCCGCCGCTGACCGCGATGCCGAGCAGGCTGAGGAGCAGCGGGATGACGCGGTCGTGGGCAAGGAAACCGCCGATGTCGTAGAGCGCGCCCGCGGGTTCGGCGCCCCAGTTGCGGCAGACCCAATAGAAGGCGACGACGAAGACCGCCATGACGAGCACGCTCGCGGGGCTGTAGCGGGCCGACACCTCGCCCTTCAGCAGCCGGTTCACCGCGACCGATCCGATCGCGATCCCGATCGAGAAGACGGCGAGAAACAGGCTGGCGACGCTCTTGTCGGCGTGGAGGATATTCTTCGCGAGCGGCGGGAACTGGATGAACAACACCGCGCCGATCGTCCAGAAGAAGCTGATCGAGAGGATCGCGAGATAGAGGCGCGGGATGTGCATCGTGCCGCGGACGAGCGCGACCGACGAACGGATGATGTGCCAGTCGATCCCGGTTTCCTCATGCTCGGGCGGTGCGGGCGGCACCTTGCGCCCCGTCCAGTAGCCGAGCGCGGCAACGAGGACGACGCCGAGCGCGGCCCATTCGACGTCGATGACCCCGGCGAGGATCGTGCCCGCGAGGATCGCGATATAGGTGCCCGCCTCGACAAGCCCGGTGCCCGCGAGCACCTCGTCATTCTCGAGATGCTGCGGCAGGATCGCATATTTGATCGGGCCGAAGAAGGTCGAGTGAATCCCCATGGCGAACAGCGCGAGCATCATCAGCGGGATCGCGATCAGATGAACGGCGAAGCCCATCCAGGCGAGGACGAGTCCGAGCCCGCCGACGAGCATGATCAATATTTCGCAGAATTTGACGATGCGGATGATCCGCGCCTTGTCGCGCGTGTCGGCGAGTTGCCCCGCGAGCGCCGACAGGAGGAAGAAGGGCAGGATGAACAGGCCGGTCGCGACCGCACTGAACAGCGTTTCCTGTTCTTCGCTGTTGAACACGCCATAGACGACGAACAGCACCATCGCGTTCTTGAAGAGATTGTCGTTGAACGCGCCGAGGAGCTGGGTGACGAAGAGAGGGAGGAACCGGCGTTGATTCAGCAGCGCAAACGAACCGGTCATTGAAATTCCATCTTGTAGCCCGACATGACGATAACCGCTGCCCCGAAAAGCCAATATGGTTGTCGCACGGGCGGCTTATCGGTTAGGGCTGGCCGGGTCAAAGCCGATTTTGGGCCCCATTCTGGAACGGACACGCCGACAGGGATCATGCTGAGCCTTCCCAACATATTGACCCTGTCACGCATCCTCGCGGTGCCCATCCTGCTTTTCCTGCTCTGGCCGGGCGTCCGCGAAGGAACGCACCAGCCGCTGGCGATCGATTATGCGCTCGCCTTCGGCCTTTACTGCCTGATGGGCATTACCGATTATTTTGACGGCTATGTTGCACGCTCGCGCGGCATCGTGTCGCGGCTGGGCGCTTTCCTCGATCCGATCGCCGACAAGATCATGATCGCGGCGGTGATCCTGCTGCTGGTCTTCACGCGCGATATCGCCGGATATCATGTCATTGCCGCGCTGATGATCCTGCTGCGCGAGATCATCGTGTCGGGGCTGCGCGAATTCCTCGCGACCCTGCAGGTGTCGATGCCGGTGACGCAACTCGCCAAATGGAAGACGACCTTCCAGCTCGTCGCCTTCGGCGCGCTGATCCTCGCGGGCGCGCTGCCCGCGATGGAGTGGATCAAGATCGTCGGGCTCGCCTCGCTCTGGGGTGCCGCGGTGCTGACGCTGATTACCGGGTGGGATTATCTGCGCGTCGGCCTCAAGCATATGGACTGAGCCGATGGCGCTGGATATCGCCTATTTTTCATGGGTTCGCGAGCGGATGGGCGTCGGCGGCGAGACCGTCGACATTCCGGAAAGCATCGGCGACGTCGCGGCGCTGGTTGCCTGGCTCGCGACGCGCGACGATCGCGGCGCGCTGGCCTTTGCCGAACCGCATCGCATCCGCGCGGCGATCGACGGCGTGATGATGGGGCCCGACGCCCCGCTGTCGGGCGCGCGCGAAATCGCGCTGTTTCCCCCGGTGACCGGGGGATGATCCGCGTCCTGATCCGGTCGTCGGCGATCGATGTTCCCGCCGAACTCGACCTGCACGACGCCGGCGGCCATGGCGCGAGCGCGAGCTTCATCGGGCGGGTGCGCGGCGATGACGGGCTGGCGGAACTGTTTCTGGAACATCATCCGGAAATGACGGCGACGGGGCTCGCCGATCTTGGCCACGCCGCGGCCGACCGCTGGAAGCTTTCGGCGCTGACGCTGATCCACCGCGTCGGCGCGATGGTGCCGGGCGAGACGATCGTGCTCGTGCTGGCGAGCAGTCCGCACCGGGCCGAAGCGCTGGCGGCGTGCGAGTTTCTGATCGACCGGCTGAAGACCGACGTGATGCTGTGGAAGCGCGAGACCTTTGCCGATGGGCGCACCCGGTGGGTCGAACCGCGCGAGGGCGATCATGGCCGCGCGGAGCGGTGGGAGCAGCCCGTCGGGGGCGGGTGAATGCGGTTCAGGAGTGGGGAGCGGACAGTTAGTTATGGCCCTGCAAGCCTGTCCAGCACGAACATGATGCCAATCCCGCAAAGTCCAATCGCCATAAATACCAGCGCGCCCATATCCGCTTTGCGCTTATAACCTTTTGGACGCTCACGACTTCTGACCATCGCCCACCAGTCAGGAAGAAAATATCTGCTTGTGTATGCGATTGCCACTAGGCCAGCGCACCAGATTACTATTCCAATCGCTTCCACGCTGCTCCCCTGCTCGATATTGATCGAGAGGATAGGATGGCGGTGCCATGTCCGCAATCGGTCGAATTGGGTCCAATGATGAACCTGACGAAACTTTAGGAGCAGATGTAACCGCGACCGCCTTCGGTGCACACCAGATATTCGCCATTTTTAGACCTCTGCAACCGAAAGCGCATTTCGACGCCTTCTTTGATGTATGAGTGAGCAATATAGCGAATTTTAAGTATCCGCGACGGAGCACGCCCGGAATCTACACGCGTTATGTTCAAATCTGCAGTCGCGCTCCCATTCAAACCCCATTCGTCGAGCACTTCAAAGCTGCGATTTTTTAGCATACCCCAAACTACAAGCTCCCCCCTCTTGTTTTCCATGTGCGGGGAACTCGCACAGCCGGCGGCGAGAAAGACCAAGGGATAGGCAAACCGTCTCACGATGCGAGGTATAACCTATACTTCAGCGTCCGCCATCGGTCGTTAGCCGCCATCCGCCGGCGCGGGGCAAAAAAGGTCGCGGTGCCTCAATTCACCTGATGCTTGCGGAAAATGTCCGCGAGCAGGCGGAATTCGTCGGCGCGGGGGCTGCCCTTGCGCCAGACGAGCGCGATCGTCCGCCAGTCATGCTCCGAATCGAGCGGCCGCGTGTCGATGTCGGTGTGATCGAGGATGCCCGCCTCGATCGCCATTTGCGGCAGCATCGTGATGCCGAGGCCGTTGTCGACCATCTGGACGAGCGTGTGCAGCGAGGTGCCCATCATGCGCGCGCCGGCGCGGAGTTCGGGGCGGTTGCACGCGGCGAGGACATGATCCTTCAGGCAGTGCCCGTCCTCGAGCATCAGCATCTGTGCGGGATCGAGTTGATCGGCGCTGACCATCGCGGGCAGATCCTCCGACCGGTCGCCCGGGAACGCGACGAACAGCGCATCGTCGAACAAGGGTTCGCTCTCGACGTCGCCGCAGGCATAGGGGAGCGCGAGCAGCACGCAGTCGACGGTGCCGTGGTGAAGCGACTCGCACGCCTGCGCGCTCGGCTCCTCGCGGAGGAAGAGCTTGAGCGACGGGCGTTCCTTGCGCAGGCGCGGGAGCAGGCCCGGGAGCAGGAAGGGCGCGATCGTCGGGATCACGCTCATGCGCAGTTCGCCGACGAGCGGCGCCGCGGCGGCGGCGGCCATGTCGGCGAGTTCCTCGGCCTCGCGGAGCACGCGGTGCGCCTTTTCGACGATCGCATTGCCGAGCATGGTGAAACGGACGACGCGACGCGTGCGCTCGACGAGCGTCTGGCCGAGCAGGGTTTCGAGTTCGCGGATGCCCGCCGACAGCGTCGACTGGGTGACGTTGCACGCATCGGCGGCGCGGCCGAAATGGCCGTGCTCGTGCAGCGCGACGAGATATTGCATCTGCTTCAGCGACGGGAGGTAATTGTGCATTGATCGAATGTAGCAATTACCTGGCTGATTTCGAGAGGGAATTTCGATTGAAATTCGCGGCCATTATGGCGGCGATTCCTGTCGCCCCGCGCCCGGCCGTGATAGCTATGCGCGATCGACGAGCGCGGAGGGGTGGATGGCGATTTCCCGATTTCTGATCGGCGGCGTGGCGAGCGCCCTGTTGCTGACCGGCGGGCTGTTCCTGTGGAAGGGCCATACGCAGATCGCCGGGGAAGAGGTGCTGCCCGATCCGCCGCCCGCCTTGCCGGCGATCCCGGTCGCGGCGGCGAACGCGCCGAGGCGCGGGCCGGCGCCGCCGGCGCTGCCCGCGGCGAAGGAGGCGTCGCGCGAGGAGCGGCGCTTCAACCGCTTCGACCGCGACCGCAACGACCGGATCAGCCGCGTCGAGCTGATGTCGTCGCGCACCGCGGCGTTCCGCAAGCTCGACAGGGACGGCAACAATCTGCTGACCTTCGAGGAATGGGCGGCGGCGACGGGCGAGCGTTTCGCCGGTGCCGACAAGGACCGGTCGGGCGACCTGACGCGGGCCGAATTCGCGACGACCGCGCCGAAGCGGGCGGCGAAAGCGAAGTGCAGCTGCTAGGCGGCGACGCCTTCCGCCAGCTTCATCCACTCCGCGAGCGCCGTTCCCGCGCGCTGCGTGTAGCCCAATTTGCGGTCCTTCTTGCGCACATCCTCGGCGAGCGGCGGGAAGAGGCCGAAATTGACGTTCATCGGCTGATAGGATGACGCGTCGGCGCCGCCAGTGATGTGGCCGAGCAGCGCGCCCAATGCGGTTTCGGGCGGCGGCGGCGGCAGGGTGCGGCCGCCGAGTTCGGCGATCGCGAAGCGCGCGGCGACGAGGCCGATCGCGGCGCTCTCGACATAGCCCTCGCAGCCGGTGATCTGCCCCGCGAAGCGGATATGCGGGGCGGATTTCAGGCGAAGCTGGGAGTCGAGCAGTTCGGGCGAGCGGATGAAGCTGTTGCGGTGGAGGCCGCCGAGGCGCGCGAATTCGGCCTTTTCGAGGCCGGGGATGGTGCGGAACAGCTCGACCTGCGCGCCGTGCTTGAGCTTGGTCTGGAAGCCGACCATGTTCCAGAGCGTGCCGAGCGCATTGTCCTGACGGAGCTGGACGACCGCATAGGGCCAGCGCCCGGTGCGCGGATTGTCGAGGCCGACGCCTTTCATCGGGCCGAAGCGCAGCGTTTCGACGCCGCGTTCGGCCATCACCTCGATCGGCATGCAGCCCTCGAAATAGGGCGTGTCCCTTTCCCAGTCCTTGAAGTCGGTCTTTTCGCCGTCGACCAGCCCCTGGACGAAGGCGTGATACTGGTCCTTGTCCATCGGGCAGTTGATATAGTCCTTGCCGTCGCCGATCGGGCCGACCTTGTCCCAGCGGCTCGCCATCCATGCGACGTCCATGTCGATGCTGTCGCGGTAGACGATGGGGGCGATGGCGTCGAAAAAGGCGAGCGCGTCCTTGCCGGTCGCGGTGCCGATGCTTTCCGCGAGGCCGGCGGCGGTGAGCGGGCCGGTGGCGACGATGGTGAGGCCTTCGGTCGGCAGCGTGTCGATGCGTTCGCGGACGACGGTGACGTTCGGATGCTCCGACAGCGCCCGGGTCACGCCGCCCGAGAAGAGGTCGCGGTCGACCGCGAGCGCGGAGCCTGCGGGCACCTTGGTGGCGTCGGCCTCGCGCATGATGATCGAGCCGAGCGTGCGCATCTCGCGGTGGAGCAGGCCGACGGCGTTGCTGTCGCCGTCGTCGCTGCGGAAGCTGTTCGAGCACACCATCTCGGCCAGCGTGTCGCCCTGATGCGCCGGGGTCATATCGCCGCCCCCACGCATTTCGGAAAGGCGCACGCGGTAACCCGCCTCGGCGAGCTGCCATGCCGCCTCGGAGCCCGCGAGGCCGCCGCCGATGATGTGAATGTCGTGCGCCACTATTTACCCTAAACGTTGACTTGCAGTTCGTTCGCCGCGCACTAGGCCGATTGAAGGCAAGATGCAAAGGGGCGGGCGATGGGCGGCGAACAGGGTTGGGATCGGGCGCGGTGGCTGTGGTGGCTGGCGCTCCTCGGCGGGATCAGTTTTTTCATCGCGGTGTTCCAGCGGCTCGACGGCCCGGCGATCTGGGCATGGAAGACGAGCGGCGTCGGCTTCCTGGCGCTGTGGGCCGCGGCGAATGCGCGCGGGAAGACCGGCTGGATGATCGCGGCGGCGCTCGGTTTCGGGGCGCTCGGCGACTGGCTGCTCGATGCGAAGGGCCTCGAGACGGGCGCGGTGGCGTTCGTGGTGGGGCACATTATCGCGATCACCCTCTATCTGACGAACCGGCGGGCGGAGCCGACTCCGTCGCAGCGGCTGCTCGGCTGGCTGACGATGCCCGCGACGCTGGCGATCGTCTGGGGCATGCTGAGCCCCGCGCCCGGCTGGTGGCACGCCGCCGTCTATTCGCTGTTCGTCGCGGCGATGGCGGCCGCGGCGTGGACCAGCCGCTTCCCGCGCTACCGCACCGGGATCGGCGCGATGCTGTTCCTCACGAGCGACCTCTTCATCTTCGCGGGCGAGGGCGGAGTGCTGTCGAAGGACGTCACGCTCTGGCTGGTCTGGCCGTTCTATTTCGGCGGACAAGCCCTGATCGCGTGGGGCGTGGTGAGCAGCTTGTCGAAAGAGGCGCGCGCCTGATCAGGACGGCGGGGCCGCCTCGCCGACAAGCAGCGCCTCGATATCGGAAACGGGCCGGTCGGTCATTTCCCTGACATGCTCGCCGACGAGGCGGGCACCGACCTCCTTGTGCCAGAGCGGGCGAAGCTCCCCCATCGTCCGCGCGGGGGCGATGACGACGAGCGCGTCGAACTTGCCCGCAAGAGCCATCGCGTTGACCTTGTCGGCCAGCTCGCGCGCGAAGCGGTCTTCCTCCTGCTGGTGGAAATCGGGCTCGCCCATCGTACCGCCGCCGAGGCCGGTTCCCGCCGGGGCGGCCGACTGGCCCGAGGCATCGGTCTTGATGTCGCTGTCCTTGCGATCCTCGCGCTCCTGGTGCGAGGTGGTGCGCAGGTCGATCTGGCGGCCGTCGCCCTGATT
This sequence comes from Sphingopyxis sp., assembly GCF_016463645.1. Classification (GTDB taxonomy): domain Bacteria; phylum Pseudomonadota; class Alphaproteobacteria; order Sphingomonadales; family Sphingomonadaceae; genus Sphingopyxis. The sequence continues at coordinate 12,571 of NZ_JAEMQX010000049.1, forward strand.
GCGCAGGAACAGCGCCTTGCGGCCGTCGGCGACCAGGATGAGGGCATTGTGCGGGAGGGTCATGGTTGTTGCTCCTTCTGACGGGAGCAACGCATGGGTCGACCGCGAAGTTTCGCTATCCGTCCCACGCCGCGATCGTCGTGCGGTGGAGCAGGCGATCATGGCCGTCGTAGCCGCCCGTCGCACGGTGGAGCAGCGAGCGATTGTCCCACATGATCAGCATGTCGGGTTCCCACACATGGCTGTAGCGGAATTCCTCGCGTCCCTGCCACTGGATGAGTTCGTAGAGCAGGGGCAGGGCCTCGGCGTCGTCGAGGCCGTCGAAACCGATGATATAGCCCGCGCAGCCGAACAGGCCCTTTCGCCCCGTTTCAGGATGCGCGCGAACGAAAGGGTGAAGCCGTGTTTCGAGCGCCTCGGCGTCCGAGCGGATATCCATGCTGCGGCCCTTGTCGTTCGCGCCGTACATGCCCGAGGGGGCATAGCCGGCGCGCGCGCTGTGGATCGCCTGCAGTCCATCGACGCGCGCGCGCAGCGCGGCGGGCATCGCGTCGAGCGCGGCGTGCTGGTTCGCGAATTCGGTGTTGCCGCCGACGGGCGGAATCGTGATGCCGAAAAGGCAGGTGCCCGCAGGGGGACGCGCCTGAAAGCTCCAGTCGCTGTGCCAGTTCTCGGCGAAGAGCGGCGCGGTCTCGTCGGCCTTGCGCTTCACCGCGATGATATGCTCGCGGCCCGGGATCGGGCGGATGAACGGGTCTTCGCCGAAACCGCCGAAATAGCGCGTGAAACGCTCGAGATCGTCCTCGTCCATCTTCTGGTCGGGGAAGGCGAGCACATGATGGTCGAGCCATGCGGCGCGAATTTCCGCGACCGCGTCGGCATCGAGAGGCCGGGTCAGGTCGACGCCGGTGACACGCGCGCCGCAGGATTGGCCGCTGGGGGTGATCGTGAGGGTCATGGGGCGATGCTGCGCCGATTGACCCGCACGGTCAATCGCGCGCGGCAGGCCGCCCCAAAAGATCGCCGAGCCGATGCGCCGGGAAGGAAGATGAAGCGGCAGTTCAGCCACGCGCCATCTTTGGTTCCTATTCTGGTCATAAGGGGGGCAAGGACGGAGAAGACAGATGTTCCTGCTCAAGAAACTGGCGTTGACGGCGCTGATAGGGGCCAGCGCCCTGGCGGCAATGCCGGTCGAGGCGGATGCGCGCGACCGGCACCATCGCCACGGCTATTACGGCCATCGCGACCATGACCGGTATCGCGATTACCGGCGCGACTATCGTCGGGATTATCGCCGCGATTACCGGCGCAGCCATTATCGCGACCGCAATTATTATTGCCGCCGCGGCAGCGGAACGACGGGCCTGATCGTCGGCGGTGCCGCAGGTGCCTTGCTCGGCCGCGAAGTCGACCGGTACGGCGACCGCGTTCCGGGCACGATCATCGGCGGCGCAGCCGGCGCGCTGATCGGACGCGAGATCGATCGCGGCGGTCGCCGCTGCTGATCGGTCAAGGATCCGGAGGACGGAACCGCCGCGTTGCCGCGCAGGGAATGCGCAGCGGCGCGGCGGCGGCTCGCTGCGGATTCAGACCGATTGCGGTTCGCGATGAGGACGGTAGAACGGACGCCTCGGCATAACATGTTGCCGCTGTTCGCGCTGGAGACCGCAGATGAAGATCCTGATGAAATTCGCATTCGCGGCGGGGCTCGGCCTGTCGCTCGCGGTCCTTCCGGCGCAGGGCATCGCCGCGCTTCAGCAAGGAGCAAAGGCGCCCGATTTCACGCTGAACGCGGCGGAGGGCGGCAAGCCGTTCAGCCTGTCGCTGAAACAGACGCTGAAGAAGGGGCCGGTCGTGCTCTATTTCTTCCCTGCCGCCTTCACGCCGGGTTGTACGATGGAGGCGCATCTGTTCGCCGAGTCGAGCGACGACTTCAACCGGCTGGGCGCCCGCGTCGTCGGCGTGACGGCGGGCAATATCGAACGCGTCGCCGAATTTTCCAGATCGGAATGCCGCGACAAATTCGCCGTCGCCGCCGATCCCGGCGCGAAGATCGCGACGAAATATGATGCGGTCCTGCAGCGCCCGGGCCAGGCGGCAATATCGAGCCGGACATCGTTCGTGATCGCGCCGAACGGCACGATCCTGCTGAGTTACACCGATTCCAAACCGCAGGCGCATATCGAGAAGACGATGGCGGCGGTCCGGGCATGGAAGGCGCGGCAGCGCTAGCCTCCGTCGGGGAGGCTGGATATTGCGGCGGGCGACCGGGGCTCGCGCTTGTCAAAATGTGGCACCCCCACTATCGACGGCGAACATGCCACGGGCACGTTGACCAGCGCACGCCACCACCAAAAGATTGCTTCAGCTGAGCCCTGTTCCAGCCACTCCCAATGTCGAACCGCTCAGCATCGGACTGGGCCGCCGCACGATTGCCATAAGTCTGGCCGTCCTGATCCCGGCGCTTATGCTGTTTCTGCTGCTCTCGTTCGGGGTGATAAAACAGCCCGACCATGAGGAAGAGCGCGTCACGGTGGTGAGCCTCGAGGCCAGCGAGATTTCGGAAGAGGCGAGCGAGCCGGCCAGCAAGACGCGCGAGCCGGCCGAAGAAGAGCCCACGTCGCCGCAACCGACGCCCGAGGCCCCTTCGCCGCCTCAGCCGCTGCCGCCGCCTCCGCTTCCCGCCGAACCCAAGGCAGCGCCGGCGACGCCGGCGCCGACACCCTCACAGGCGGTTCCGGACAATGCCCCGCCTCCGCGTCCCGGGCGGGTATATGGCCCGCCCAATACGGGCGGATCGCCAGCCTACGGCGATACCGAACGCGTAGGCACGGCCCCCAATGGCGAGCCGATGTATGCCGCGGCCTGGTACCGCGAACCCAGCGACGGCGAGCTCCGCGGCTATCTGTCGACTGCAACCGGCCCGGGCTGGGGGCTGATCGCCTGCCGCACGGCACCCGGCTATCGCGTCGAGGATTGCGTCGGACTCGACGAATATCCGAACGGATCGCAGATCACGCGCGCGGTACTCGCCGCGGCGTGGCAGTTTCAGGTGCGGCCGCCGCGCCGCGGCGGACAGTTGATGGTGGGCGCCTGGGTCCGGATCCGGATCGATTACGGAACGAGGCGGCAATAGACCCGCGTTGCCGCCGGCTACTTCGGCCTGCCGCTGTAACCCGCCGCTTTCCGCAGTTCGTCCGCATCCATGACATAGCCGTCGCTGACGACCGTGACGACGCGGCGGAGCGCGCCGAGATCGATCGAGGGATCGCCGTCGACGAGCACCATATCGGCTTCCTTGCCCACCGCGATCGAACCCGTGCGCTTGTCGGCGCCGACGATGCGCGCCGGGATGATCGTCGCGCTCCGGATCGCTTCGGCGGGGGTGAAGCCCGCCTGCCGGTAGATTTCGAGTTCGCGGATCAGTTCGATCCCCCAGCCGTCGGTGCCGGCGACGATCGGCACCCCCGCCTTGTGCATCCGGCTGACGAGATCGACCATTTTCGCGTAGCTCTTGCGATAATCGTCGCGTGTCAGGCCCTCGACGAGCGGATAGCCGCTCGCGGTGAAGACCGAGCGTTCGAGGACCGGCGAGATGATACCCATATAGGGCGCGTAGGCCGGTTGCGGTTTTCCGCCGTCCTGCGTCAGCATGCCTTCGAAGATGACGATCGTCGGATCGACGATGGTCTTCCTTTTCGCGAGGTCGGCGACGAAACCCGCCATCACGGGGGCGTCGAGATCGACATCCTTGAAGTAGCGCGCCGGCCCTTCCATCCGCATCCGCGTGTTCGCCTTGTCGATCACCTCGCGCGGCATCGATTCCATAACGACGAAATTGAGATGGGTGAGTTCGTCATAGCCCGCTGCGACCGCTTCGCTGGGCTTCATGCCTGCGGGGACGTGGCCGTGGACGTGGAGGCCGAGCCGGTGCGCCTCGGCGGCGGCGGGGGCGATCCACGCGGGGTTCATCGAGGTGTAGAATTTGACGCCCCAGAGGCCGGCATCCTTGACCCGTCGCACCGCGGCGATAGCTTCGTCGGCGCTGCTCACCACCTCGGCGCCTTGCGCCGCGAGCGGATCCTTCCTGTCGATGATGACCGAGATGAAGGGTTCGCCCATCAGCAGGCTATGGTCGGCGCGGCGCTTCGTCGCCTCGACCGCGCGGTCGAAGTTCGTCCCCGGGCTGCGGAAGCTGGTGATTCCGTTCGCCATGTTCGAGAGCACGTCCCAGTCGTCGCCGATGTGGAGGTGACTGTCCCAGATGCCCGGCACGAGGGTCTTGCCGCGCCCGTCGATGGTCCGCGTTCCGGCGGGCACCTTCAGCGACCCGGCGGCGCCGATGGCGGCGATCTTGCCATCCCGCGCCAGCACGGCGCGGTCCGCGAGAAAGGCGCCATTGTCGGCGTCGAACAGCCGGACATTGTCGAACAGCACGGGGGCTTTCGCGGCGGGCGTCAGGAAGCGTCGGGCGATGCCGGCGACGGCGTCGGCCGTCGCCTTTTCCTGCGTGTCGCGCAATTGCTTCAGCGCGCCTTCATAGCCCGCCGGAATCACCGAAATAAAGCTGATGTCGGCGAAATAGCGCTTGTTCTCGTCGAGCCAGACGGGGAGGGGCGAAGGCAGGATGCCGCTGATGAAGGCGAGCTGGACCGTCCTGGGTCCGCCCGGCCCCTGGATCACCTGCGTCGGGCCGAAGGTCATCCGGCCCTTGCCGCCCGGCAGGAAGTTCAGCCCCGCGTCGCCCGCCGCGGCGAGCGCGTCGATCATCGGCGCGTTGGCGATGCCGACGCCGCCCGCGGGGATATACCAGCCGCCGGCGGGCGCCTCGCCCGCGTCGGTCGCGGTCTTCCACGTCGCGCGGCCGTTCGCGACGCGATATTCCTCGGCCGCGTCGCCCGACATGGTGACGCCGCGAATGGTGAGCGCCGCGATCGTGCCATCGGGACCGAAGCTCGTGACCTGATCCATCTCGGTGATCCAGCCGCGCAGTTCCTGCGACCAGCGATAGGCGGTGCGGCCGTCGGGGAGCTGCCAGCGCCACTGGTTGCCGTGCTGGCCGGCTTCGGACACGACGACATAATGCGCCGCGTCGGCGGGTGGCTTCAGCAGCTCCTCCCTGGGCACCGGCTTCGATTGCGCGGCGGGTGCCGCGGCTTCATGGGCAAGGACGGGCGCGGCCGAGGCCAGCAGGGCGGCGAGCAAAACGAGGCGCATCTTCTTGTTCCCCCAAGGACGGACAGGCCGACGGTGGTAGGGGAATTCGGCCGCGCGAAGCAAGATGCGACGGGCGACGATCGGCGTTCGATCGAGGTGCCGGACGGACGTGCCGCGTCAGTCGCGCCGTTGCAGGCTCACCACCGCATGGATCGGCAGCTCGGCATAGATGTGCGGGAAGAGGTCGCCGCCGCGCGCCGGTTCCCAGCGGACCGCGCCGCCGAGCTGGTTCAGGTCCACCTCGGCGATCATCAGGCAGCTCTGGCCCGCGAAATATCTGGCGATCGTCGCATCGAGCTGTTCGGCGGTCGACAGGTGGATATAGCCGTCGGCGATATCCACCGGTGCGCCGCGAAACACGCGTTCGCGCTCGAAATCGGCCCATTGCTGTGCGGTGAGCACCTTGAAGGCCGTTGCGGGGGTCATTCCGAGGGCGCTTCCGTCGCGGGGGCTTCGGCTTCGGCTTCGGTTCCGGCGCCTTCGACCTCTTCCTCGTCGCTTTCCTCGATCAGCGCCGCCGACACGACATGTTCGTCCTTCGCGACGTCGAACAGGCGCACGCCCGCCGAGCCGCGGCCGATGACGCGCATCGAATCGAGCCCCATGCGGATCAGTTTCGCCTGGTCGGTGACGAGCATCAGCTGGTGCACCTTGGTGGCGGGGAAGCTCGCGACAACGGGGCCGTTGCGGCCGATATTGTCGATGTTGGTGATCCCCTGACCGCCGCGTCCGGTGCGGCGATATTCATAGGCCGACGAGAGCTTGCCGTAGCCGTTGGCGCAGACCGTGAGAATGAACTGCTCGCGCGCGGCGAGTTCGGCCATACGCTCGCCGGCGAGCGTCGGCTCGTTCTCGTTATCCTTCCACGGCGCGGCGCGCAGATAGGCCTCGCGCTCCTCGCTGCTCGTGCCGACGCGGTGGAGGATCGAGAGCGAGATGACCTCGTCGCCGTCGGCGAGGCGCATGCCGCGCACACCGGTCGAGTTGCGGCTCTGGAATTCGCGGACGTCGTCGCCGGCGAAGCGGATCGCCTTGCCCTGGCGGGTGGCGAGCAGCACATCGTCGCTTTCGTCGAGGAGGGCGACGCCGATCAGCCGGTCGTCCTCGTCCTCGCCCTCGAACTTCATGGCGATCTTGCCGTTCGAGGGCACGTTGGTGAAAGCGTCCATGCTGTTACGACGCACATTGCCCTTCGCGGTTGCGAACATGACGTGCAGCTTGCCCCATTCGCCCTCGTCCTCGGGCAGCGGGAGCACGGTCGAGATGGTTTCGCCCTGCGCCAGCGGCAGCAGGTTGATCATCGGGCGGCCGCGCGTCGCGGGCCCGCCCTCGGGCAGGCGCCACACCTTCATGCGATAGACTTTGCCCGCGGTCGAGAAGAAGAGCACCGGCGTGTGCGTCGATGTGACGAACAGCTCGGTGACGACATCCTCGTCCTTCGTCGCCATGCCGGCGCGGCCCTTGCCGCCGCGGCGCTGGGCGCGGAAGGTGTCCAATGGGGTGCGCTTGATATAGCCGTCGAGGGTGACGGTGACGACCATCTCCTCGCGCTCGATCAGATCCTCGTCGTCGATGCCGTCGGCGGCGGGGGCGACGAGCGTCCTGCGCGGCGTCGCGAATTCCTCGCGCACCGCGACGAGTTCCTCGCGCATCACGCCATAGAGCTTGACGCGGTCGGCGAGGATCGAGAGCAGTTCCTCGATCTCGGTCGCCAACTCGCCGAGTTCCTTGCCGATTTCGTCGCGGCCGAGCGCGGTGAGGCGGTGGAGGCGGAGGTCGAGGATCGCCTTTACCTGGATTTCGGAGAGGCGATAGGTCGCGCTCTCCTCCATCTCGCCCTCGATCGCCTCGACGAGGCGGATATAGGGCGCGATCTCGCCGATCGGCCATTCGCGCGCGAGCAGCGCCTCGCGCGCGGCGGCGGGCGAGGTCGAGCCGCGAATGATGCGGACGACCTCGTCGAGATTGCTGACCGCGACGACGAGGCCAAGCAAGATGTGCGCGCGGTCGCGCGCCTTCGCGAGCTCGAACTTGCAGCGGCGCGTGATCACCTCCTCGCGGAAGGCGATGAAGGCCGAAAGAATGTCCTTGAGCCCGAGCATTTCGGGGCGGCCGCCGCGGATCGCGAGCATGTTGGCGGGGAAGCTCGACTGCGCCGGGGTATGGCGCCAGAGCTGGTTGAGCACGACTTCTGCCGTGGCGTCGCGCTTCAGCTCGATGACGACGCGCACGCCCTCGCGGTTCGATTCGTCGCGGATGTCGGCGACACCCTCGATGCGCTTGTCGCGCGCCGCCTCGGCGATCTTCTCGACCAGACCAGACTTGCCGACCTGGAAGGGAATCGACGTCAGAACAATCGACTGGCGGTCGTTCCTGCCTTCCTCGATCACATGCGTCGAGCGCATCATGATCGAGCCGCGCCCGGTGGCATAGGCGCTCCGCGCGCCACCCTGGCCGAGCATCATCGCGCCGGTCGGGAAGTCGGGGCCGGGGACGATCGCCATCAACTCCTCGAGCGTGATGTCGGCACCGCCCTCGAGCTGGCGGTCGATCATCGCGAGCGTCGCGTCGACGACTTCGCCGAGATTGTGCGGCGGAATGTTGGTCGCCATGCCGACCGCGATGCCGCCCGCGCCGTTGACGAGCAGGTTCGGGAAGCGCGCCGGGAGCACCGTGGGCTCGTCGCGGCTCGCGTCATAGTTGGGCTGGAAGTCGACGGTGTCCTTGTCGAGATCGTTCAGCAGCACCATCGCGGTCTTCGCGAGGCGCGCTTCCGTGTAACGCATCGACGCCGGTGGATCGGGGTCCATCGAGCCGAAATTGCCCTGACCGTCGATCAGCGGCACGCGCAGCGACCAGTCCTGCGTCATGCGCGCGAGCGCGTCGTAGATCGCGCTGTCGCCGTGCGGGTGATAGTTACCCATGACGTCGCCGACGATCTTCGCCGATTTCTTGTACGGACGACCGGGGACGAAGCCGCCTTCCTGCGCCGCGTAGAGGATGCGGCGGTGCACGGGCTTCAGGCCGTCGCGCACGTCGGGAAGCGCACGGCTGACGATCACGCTCATCGCGTAATCGAGATAGGAAGTCTTCATTTCGTCGACGATATTGATCGGCGAAACGCCGTCGTCCGACGGCTGCGCAGGCGTATTTTCTTCGGTCAAGACCCGGCCTTTTTTCTGCTTATCGGGAGATGGTTCCGGCCTAGCCGATGGAGGCACAAAAGGCCAGCGATTCGGTCCTTTTACGGGCATTTTTTTGCACGCGAAAACAGCACCGGAAGCGGGGCGCACGCCGGTGATGCCGTGACGTCATCCCGCGCCTTTTCGGGGGCTTGCCAATCGCTTCCCCGGCCCTAAAGCTTCACGCCGATGACCGCTGCTGAACTTCCCCGGCCCCGATGGCGCTGATCGCGCTGGTCGGCGCGTCCGAAACGCTGCCCGATGGCAGTTTGCGCGCGCTTGTCACGGTGGCCGGCGAGACGCTGTTCGAGCGGCAGGCGGCGCGGCTGGCCGACGTCGGGGTGACGCATATCGCGGTCGCCGTCGCGGCGGTTCCCGCCGACCTTCTGGCCACCTGTGACCGTGTCCGTCGCCGCGGGATGAAGGTGACGCCGGTTCGCGCCGCCGCCGACCTGATTCCGCTGGTCGAGCCCGACGACCGCATCATCCTCGTCGCCGACGGCCTTCGTGCCGGGGGGACGCATTATGCGGCGATCGCCAAGCCCGGGTCGCCCGCGATCCTGGTGACCGGCGACACGGTATTGACGCAGGGGTTCGAGCGGATCGACGCGACGCGGCGCTGGGGCGGGCTCGCCTCGATCTCGCAGCCGATGGTCGCCGAACTCGCCGCGATGCCCGGCGAATGGGACATGATGCTGACGCTGCTCCGCCTCGCCGTACAGTCGGGTGCGCGGCGGCTCTATTGCGAGCCGGCGCTGTTCGAGCAGGGCGAGATCGCGATCGTCACCGATCGTCCGACGGCGGCGCTGATCGAGCAGTCGAGCCTGCAGCAGGTCGAATATGGCGGCATGGGGCTCGGCCGCTCGGCGATCATGATGCCGCTGATCCGGCTGGCCGGACCGCTGCTGGTCAAATCGCCGAACACCGCGCGCTATTTGCCCCATGTCACCGCGCTGCTGTGGATCGGCGTCGCCGCGCTGGCGGCGAGCGGGCTTGCCGCGGCGGGCGCACTGGTCGCGATCCTCGGGGGTTTCGGGCTGACCGCGATGCGCTTCCTGTCGGCATTTCGCGCCGAAAGCGCGGCGCAGGACCGGGCTCGCGATATTATCCGCACCTTTGCGTGGGTGCTGCTCGGCGTCTTTCCCTGGCTGCTGGCGCTTGCCGGTCCCGGACACAGGATGCCCCTGTTTTCGGAGGCCGCGCTGGCGCCGTGCCTCGCCGCAACGATCCTGCTCGCGCGGGCGCTCTATGAGGATTCGGGAGAGAGGCGGCGGTTCCACTGGCTGCTTCCCGATGCCGATCAGGCGTGGATCATGCTCGTGCCGGCGTTGATCTTCGGCTTCGCGCCGCTGATGTTCGCGATCCTGCCGCTGCTCGCGCTGTTCCAGATATTGCTCTGGCTGCGGCTCGCGCGGCGCCCGGACCCGCGCTAAAACAAAGCGCTTCAAGGTTTAACGCCTATTAACGACATGCTGCTATCGCGGACGCGCATGAGTGAATCCGTTTTCTCGCCCGGCATCGATCCGCCGTCGCCGACCCTGTCGGTGCGCCTGCGCGAGCTGGCGGACTATCTCGCCGCGCCCGCAGCGGGACGGTTGACCGAAGAACAACGTGCGCTGTCATTGGGGATCGCGCGCCGGCTGGTACACGATGTCGCTGCACGGCTCGATCCGGCCATCGATCCGGCGGGGCTGTGGGACGAATGGCTTCGCGGCGGACTGCCGTGCGCGTCGCGGCTTGCCGGCATCTGTTTCGCACGCGCTGAAGAGCATCGCTGGCGCGAACAGTCGGCGCAGCGGACGAGTCCGCCGCCGGCACCGGCCGAGGCCGGTGCGCCCCCTCCGGAAGAGCCGGCAGCCGAAGCGAGCATGTCCGACACCGAACGGGCCTATCTCGCGCTTCGTATCGCGGACCGGCGGCGGTTCGACGCGCTCGGGAATCCGGCGCTCGCGATTGCCGATCTCGATGCCGACGTCTTCCGCGGGCTGTTGCTCGACATCGCCGCCTGGCGTCTGGCCGCGGTAAGCGCGGACAAGAACCGCGCCGCCGCGCTCGGCGACGCGGTGCGGGCCGCGACCGCGTTTCAGGCGAGCGAGCGCGGTATCACGCATGCGGGCACGGTATATGCCGAACATCTGGGGACGGACCTGCCCGGTGCCGCCGCAATCGCGATCGATCGGCACGACTGGCCGACGCTGGTCGCGCTCGCCGCGGCCGTGCATCGCCGTTCCTATGACGATATGGCGCTCGCGCTGCTGACCGCCGAGACGGCATCGCTGCCGTCGCTGCTCGCCCCGCTGCGCCTCGATCATGCGGCGCTGGCGCCGCTCGAGGCATCGCTCGCGATGCTGCCGGCGCGCGCCGTCGGCGAAGGCGACCATGGCGAGCCGGCTGGCGGGCGCGATCGATGAGCGAGCGCATCATCCGCGGACGAATCGACCGGTCGGGCGCGCTGGTCAGCGCCGACGCGCCGCTGCTCCGTCTGCAGCAGCGTGCGGGTTCGGCGCTCGACAAGCCGCTGGCACTGCCGCACCTCGCCCGTCTCGTCGCGCTTGCGCAGCGGCTCCACCGCGACATCAGCCGGCCGCTCTATACCGCCGACGACCATAGCGATATTCATGCGCTCGTCCGCATCACGCCCGATGCCGACGGCGCGAGCCTCGAGATCACCGACTGGCGGACGCGGCCGATCGCACTGCCGCAAATGCCGCCCGTCGCCGAAAGCGCGGCGGCGGCGCAGAGCTGGACCTGGGAATGCGACCAGCAGCTCCGTCTGGTCGCGCTCCGCGCCGCGCCGGACACGCCGGTATTGCCGGCGGGCTGGGAAGGGCGTTCGCTGTCGGAGCTGTTCGAGTTGCAGCCCGACGACGACGGGCATTTTCCGGTCCTGCGCGCGCTTGCGCGCCAGTCGCGCTTCGACGGGCAGCGCGTTCAGGCGTCCGACACGGCGATGACCCTGTCGGGCGAGGCCTTGTTCGATGCGACGGGACGCTTCACGGGCTTTCGCGGACTCGCCATTGTCGACGAGGCGCCGAGGCCGGTCGAGCCCAAGAACGGCGGTGCCCTGATCGACCCCGCCTTCGGCTCCTTGCCCTTGTCCGACCCGCAATTCGGCCGCCGGATCGATGGCGCGTTGCGCGGGCCGCTGAGCCGTATCATCGCGACCGCCGAAACGATTTCGGGGCAATTCGACGGACCGATCCGCGCCGATTACGCGCGTTACGCCGGCGATATCGCGCATGCCGGGCGTCATCTCCTCGGCCTTGTCGACGATCTTGCCGATCTTCAGAATATCGAGCGCCCGGGATTCAAGGCTGCGGCCGACGAGATCGACCTCGGCGATCTGGCGCGCCGCGCGGTCGGGCTGCTCGGCATGAAGGCCGAGGAAAAGGGCATCCGCATCGATGCGCCGCGCGTCGACGACAAGATGCCGGCAACGGGCGAATTCCGCCGCGTATTGCAGGTGCTGCTCAACCTGCTCGGCAATGCGATCCGCTATTCGCCCGAGGATTCGCAGATATGGATCCGCGTCGATCGCGAAGGCGACCGCGCGATGATCACCGTTGCCGATCAGGGGCAGGGGATCGACGCCGACCAGCAGGCGGTAGTGTTCGAGAAATTCGAACGCCTCGGTCGCACCGACAGCGGCGGTTCGGGCCTCGGCCTCTATATAGCGCGCCGGCTGGCGCGGGCGATGGACGGCGACCTGACGGTCGACAGCGCGCCGGGGCAGGGGGCGCGGTTCACGCTGAGCCTGCCGGCGCGGGATGCGGCCTAGCCCGTATTGATCGAACCAAAGAAAAAGGGGCCGCGGAACGGCCCCTTTCCTGCTTTCATGTCCGCAGCGTTCAGCGCTTGTCGACCGGAACGAACGGGCGATGCGCCGCGCCGGTGTAGAGCTGGCGCGGGCGGCCGATCTTCTGCGCGGGGTCCGAGATCATCTCGTTCCACTGCGCGACCCAGCCGACGGTGCGGGCGAGCGCGAAGAGCGCGGTGAACATCGTCGTCGGGAAGCCGATCGCCGACAGGATCACGCCCGAATAGAAATCGACGTTGGGGAACAGCTTCTTTTCGATGAAATAGGGGTCGTTGAGCGCCATTTCCTCGAGCTGGAGCGCGACTTCGAACACCGGATCGTTGACCTTCAGCGCCTCGAACACCTCGCGCACCGTCTTTTGCATCACGGTCGCGCGCGGGTCGTAGTTTTTGTAGACGCGGTGGCCGAAGCCCATCAGGCGGAACGGGTCGTCCTTGTCCTTGGCGCGCGCGATATATTCGGGGATGCGTTCGGGACGGCCGATTTCGCGGAGCATGTTGAGCGCCGCCTCGTTCGCGCCGCCGTGCGCGGGGCCCCAGAGGCAGGCGATGCCCGCCGCGATGCATGCGAAGGGGTTCGCGCCCGACGAACCCGCGAGGCGGACGGTCGAGGTCGACGCATTCTGCTCGTGATCGGCGTGGAGGATGAAGATGCGGTCGAGCGCGCGCTCGACGGCGGGAACGATCTCATATTCCTCGGCGGGAACGCCGAAGGTCATGCGCAGGAAGTTGCCCGTGTAGCTCAGCTTGTTGTCGGGATAGACGAACGGCTGGCCGACCGAATATTTATACGCCATCGCGGCGATCGTCGGCATCTTCGCGATCAGGCGATGGCTGGCGATCATGCGCTGGTGCGGATCGTGGATCTCGGTCGAATCATGGTAGAAGGCGCTGAGCGCGCCGACGACGCCGCACATCACTGCCATCGGGTGCGCGTCGCGGCGGAAACCGCGATAGAAGGTCGCGAGCTGTTCGTGCAGCATCGTGTGGCGCGTGATCGTATTGTCGAAAT
>NZ_JAEMQX010000168.1 GCF_016463645.1 Sphingopyxis sp.
GCCCCTGCGGCTGCATGTCGCCGCCCATCACGCCGAAGCTCATCCACGGCACATCCCCGCGCGCCGCAAAGCCCGGGATGATCGTCTGGAACGGCCGCTTGCCCGGCGCATAGATGTTCGGATGCCCGTCCTGCAGACTGAACAACTGCCCGCGATCCTGGAACATGAAGCCCAATCCGTCGGCAACCAGCCCCGATCCCATGCCGCGGAAGTTCGACTGGATCATCGACACCATCATGCCGTCCTTGTCGGCGCAGCTGAAATAGGTGGTGTCGCCGCGGCTCGGCGCCTGCCCCGGATGGACCGGCGTGAGCAGGCGGTCGGGGCGGATCAGCTTCGCGCGTTCGGCGGCATAGTCCTTGGAGATCAGCCATTCGACCGGCACCTTGGCGAAGTGCGGATCGGCATAATAGCGCGCGCGATCCTCATAGGCGAGGCGCTTCGCCTCGGCCTGCAGATGGATCGACAGCGCCGACTGGAAACCCGCGCCCTTCAGGTCGAAATGCTCGAGGATATTGAGCATCTGCAGCGTCGCGATGCCCTGCGTGTTCGCGCCGAGCGCATAGACGTCGGTGCCCCGATAATCCGTCTTGTGCGGTTCGATCCATTCGGATTTGTGCGCGGCAAGATCCTCGTAACGCAGCCAGCCGCCGATCCGCTTGAAATAGGCGTCGATCGTGCGGGCGATCTCGCCCTCGTAAAAGGCATCGCGCCCACCCTCGGCGATCAGGCGAAAGGTGCGCGCAAGGTCGGGGTTGCGGAAAACCTGTCCCGCCGCCGGTCCTTTGCCGTCATTGAGGCCATAGGTGCGGATCGCATTGTCGATTTCCTCGATCCCGCGCCCCGGCTGGCGGAAACCCGAAAGGCTGCGACGGATGTAATAAGCGATCATGTCGGGCACCGGCGCTCCGGCCTCGGCATGCGCGATGACGGGCTCGAACAGCTCCTTCCACGGCAGCCTGCCGTAACGCTGGTGCATCGTCCACCAGCCGTCGACCGTGCCCGGCACGGATACGCTGATTGCGCCATAGGCGGGCAGGGCTCCGCCCTTCGCCCGGCTGCGCACCGTCGCGAGGTCGAGCGCGCGGGGGCTCTTCCCCGACCCCGCGAGGCCCGCAAGCTTCTTCGTTTTCGGATCCCAGATCATCGCATAGACGTCGCCGCCGATGCCGTTCGCCGTCGGTTCGAGCAGGCCGAGGCAGGCATTGATCGCGATCGCCGCATCGACCGCCGAGCCCCCGCGCTTCAATATGTCGATCCCCGCCTGCGTCGCGAGCGGATGCGCGGTCCCCGCCGCGCCGTTCAGGCCATATGCGGCGGTGCGCGAGGCGAAGCTGGCACCGACCGGGCGGTCACCGCCCTGGACGTCGGGCCGCAGGAAACGGTCGGCGCCCGCGTCCCAGGCCGGCGGCATGGCGGGAGCGCTCGCCGCTCGCGCGACCCCGGCGGCGGGCAATAGGGCGGCAGCCGGGACGGCGGCAAGAAGTGTACGGCGACGCATGGGCTCGGATCCCCCTGGAAAAGCCCAATTTTGCGGGATGCGCCCGTGATGGCAAGACCGGAATCGGTATCTGATACGGTAAAGTGGCACGCGCTACGGAGGCGCGCGAGCGTCGCCCGACGAAAAGGCCCGCCGCGTGCCGGGGCACGGGCGGGCCGATTGTCAGCGGTTCGGGTGCTCAGCCGAGGCCCGAGAAACGGATGTCGTCGACGCGGCCATAGCGGATATCGCAAGTGAACTTGCCCTTGTCGTACGATCCGCCGCGACCCCAGCGGCCGCGCCAGCCATCATTGACGATTACGCGGCCCTTGACGCGATAGCCGTCACGCTTGCGGTCGATGCTCGTCACTTCGGTGACGTCGGTGCGGCCATAGCGGCGGCTGCCGCGCTCGACCGCGTTCACGCACTGGCTGACCGCGCTGCGGCTGTTGCCATAGCGGTTATAGTCATAGCCATAGCCGTAGCGGGCATCGTCGTAGCGGCCGCGATAACGGTCGTCGTAACGGTCATAACGGTCGTTGTCGCCGCTCGACAGGATCGCGGCGAGGCCGCCAAGGACGACGGCGCCGGCGATGATTTCGCCCGCGCTGATCCCGTCGCGGTCGTAGCGGTCACGGGCGGCGGCGGGTGCGGCGCTCATCAGCATCGCGCCGGCGGTGGCCGCACCAATCGCGGCCTTGGTCAGCTTGGTCTTGATAGCCATGGTTCGGTCTCCTCAAAAGCGCAGGCGGCGTCTCGCGGCCTGTTGAGGATGGTCTACCGGATAGGCGGTGACGCGGCGCTGAACTGGCCGCTTATCTGGCGTTCAGCCTTGGTTTTGCTGGCGTTCATAATGAAAAGGCCCCGTGCCCTGGAGCACGAGGCCTTGGACCGGGCGAGCGATCGGGTCAGCCGAAATTGACATCGACGACACGGCCGTTGCGATAGCTGCAGCCAAAGCTCTTCACTTCGCCGCCGAGCCGCGAGGCGGTGCCGGTGACGTACCAGCCGCCATTGTTCGCCTCGGTGCCGGTGATGCTGTCGACACGGGCGTCGTCGCCCATCTCTCCCTCGACCGCCCAGCTGCACGCATCGGCTGCGCGGCTTTCGGCTTCGCCGCGGCCATAGGCGCCGGGGGTGATGTCGCCTTGCGCGTCGGGTTCATAGCGGGGCACCTCCTGCCGCTCGTCGTCGCGATAAGGCGGTTCGTAGCGGTAGTCGGGCGCGCGTTCGCGCTTCTCCTTGCTCGCGGCACCCGCGATCGCGGCGATGGTGCCGATGATCAGCAAGCCGCCGAGGACATCGCCGGTGCTGATCCGGTCGTGGTGGCGATAACCCCAGCCGCCGTGGCGTCCGCGCGCTTCGGCGGGCGTGGCGCTGAGGCCGACGGTCGTCACGACAACGGCCATGGCGGCGGCAAGGCTGGTCAGTTTACGCATCGAGGGAAACTCCCCATCGCGGGCGCGGACGGTCCGGCCTGCAGTGGTTTGGATATAGGATCGCGATGCTTTCGCGCCGCTGAACCGTTGCTGCGGCGCGGTGAGGCGAGGTTCCACTGAAAAGGCCCGCCATCCGATGGATGACGGGCCCTGGGACCAGTTACAGGCGACCAGACCTATCCCTTGAAATCTCAGCAGACGCAGCGCGGGGCGGCCTTGGGTCTCGGCTTCCACTTCTTCTTCGCGACATGGCGTTTCCGCACCGGCACATTTTCATAATAGGTGCGCGTCGACGTCTCGACCGTTTCGGTGACGATCGGAGCGCCGTTGATGATCGTGGTCACGACGACGCCGGGCGTATAATAGCCGTAGCCATAGCCGCCATGATGGTAGGTCGTCGAATAGCCGCCCGGATAGTAACCGTCCTGGCGATAGCCGCCGTCATGGCGATAACGGACGTTACGGCTCGCCCAATATTCGTCGCACTTTTTCTTGTCCGAAGCACTGCCGATCGCGGAACCGGCCAGCGCGCCGACCCCGGCGCCGATCAGCGTGCCCGCGGTGCGATCGCCGCGGCCGGCTATGCGGTTGCCGGCGATGCCCCCCACGAGTCCGCCGACAACCGCGCCGCCCACTGTGCCCCCCCGGCCACAGCGGCGTTCCATCTCTTCGTCGTAACGCGGGTCGTACCCGCCATAATAGGGATCATAAGCGGGCGGCGGTGGATAGTCGGCGCCATGGCCCTCGACCGTGCCTTCATAGCGGCCTTCGTAACGGCGGCCGTCGGGCGTTTCGTAAGTGCCGTCCCAAGTGCCGGTCCAGCGCCCCTCGGCATCATAGCCCGACACGCGGCGATATTCGACTTCGCTCGGCACGCGGTCGGGATAACCGGTATAGACGCGCGCATCGGGATCGGCAGGGACGCCATAGTCGAGTGCGGGCTGTTCAGCACGTGCCTGACCTGCCAGCAACAGCGACCCTGCGGCCATTCCCAACAACACCAACGTGCGCATGACAAGCTCCCTGTTCCCCCGGCCTGAACCGATTGGTTAACAGTTTGTTAGCAAAATCGGCGCCTTTCCGCGAATCCGTTAACCCTGAAGAATTCGTCCCGTTTTGGGTCAGGGTGAAATGTCGGGAAAGGCGACGTCCTGCTTCAGAGCCGACGTTTCATCTGCAAAGAAAAGGGCGGCTGTCCTTTCGGACGCCGCCCTTGCTCTTTCAGCGAAGAGGCGAAGCTCAGGCTTCGGCCATGTCCTCGTCATACTGTTCGACCGGGCCCGAATCCTGGCCCTTGGCATCGACGTCGCGATCGACGAATTCGATGACCGCGACCGGCGCCGCGTCCGAAGCGCGGATACCGGCCTTGATGATGCGGGTGTAACCGCCGTTGCGATCCTTGTAACGCTCGGCGAGAACGTCGAACAGCTTGGTGAGCTGCGCATCGTCCATCAGGCGGCTCATCGCGAGGCGGCGATTGGCAAGGCCACCGCGCTTCGCCAGCGTGACGAGCTTTTCGACATAGGGACGCAGCTCCTTCGCCTTGGCGACGGTCGTCGTGATCTGCTCATGCTTGATGAGCGAAGCCGACATGTTGCGGAACATCGCCGTGCGGTGCGCGCTCGTGCGCTGCAGCTTCCGGCCACCCGATTTATGACGCATAATCCATTCCTTCGTTCGTTAAGGGCCCGTGTAAGGTAGCCCAGACCAGGTCGATTGCGGGTCGACCCCTTCCCGTTGTGGCCCCGGCCGAAACCGGGGCGCAAGTTCAGCCGAGAAGTTCCTGTTCGAGCTTCTTGGCCATTTCCTCGATGTTCTCCGGCGGCCAGCCGGGGATGTCCATGCCGAGGCGCAGGCCCATCGACGACAGCACTTCCTTGATTTCGTTCAAGGACTTGCGGCCGAAGTTCGGTGTGCGGAGCATTTCGGCTTCGGTCTTCTGAACGAGATCGCCGATATAGATGATGTTGTCGTTCTTGAGACAGTTGGCCGAGCGGACCGACAGTTCGAGCTCGTCGACCTTCTTGAGAAGGAAGCGGTTGAGCTGGTTGACGTCCGATTCGTCGGCGGTGGCCGGCGACGCCGCCATGCCGATGAGACCGCTGTCGTTCATCGCTTCTTCGAAGTGGACGAAGACCTGGAGCTGGTCCTGAAGGATGCGCGCGGCATAAGCGACGGCGTCTTCCGGGGTAACCGTGCCGTCGGTTTCGACGGTCAGGTTCAGCTTGTCATAGTCCAGTTCCTGACCGATGCGCGCATTGTCGACCTTGTAAGCGACCTGACGCACGGGCGAGTAGAGCGAGTCGACCGGGATCAGGCCGATCGGCGCATCGACCGGACGGTTGGCGGTCGCGGGGACATAACCCTTGCCGGTATCGGCAACGAGTTCCATGTTCAGCGTCGCGCCATCGTCGAGGTGGCAGATGACATGGTTGGGGTTCATCACCTTGATGTCGCCCGACACCATGATGTCGCCGGCCTTGACGGTCGCGGGACCGGTCGCCGAAAGCTGGAGCCGCTTCGGGCCTTCGCCTTCCATCTTGAGTGCGATCTGCTTCACGTTGAGGACGATGTCGGTGACGTCTTCGCGCACGCCGGCAAGGCTCGAGAATTCGTGGAGGACGTTCTCGATCTTGATCGACGTGATGGCCGCACCCTGGAGCGACGAGAGCAGCACGCGGCGCAGCGCGTTGCCGAGCGTCAGGCCGAAACCACGCTCAAGCGGTTCGGCAACGAAGGTCGCCTTGCGCTTGCCGTCGCCGCCGGCCTTGATTTCCAGGTTGCTGGGCTTCTTCAATTCCTGCCAGTTCCGGATATTGACAGTCATGGACTTCCCTTTGCTTTGGGCCGGACGGGCAGGGGTCGGCTTGCCTGTCCAGCGAGGATTTGGTGCGGGCGGCGCCCCGGCGGTGAGGCGCGCCCGAAACGACGTCAGACGCGGCGGCGCTTGGCCGGGCGGACGCCATTGTGCGGTATCGGCGTCACGTCGCGGATCGACGTGATGTGGAAACCGACCGCCTGCAGGGCGCGGAGTGCCGATTCACGACCGGCGCCGGGGCCCTTGACTTCGACTTCGAGGGTACGGACGCCATGTTCGGCGGCCTTCTTGCCGGCGTCTTCGGCGCAGACCTGCGCCGCGTAAGGGGTCGACTTGCGGCTTCCCTTGAAGCCCATCATGCCGGCGCTCGACCAGGCAATGGCGTTGCCCTGCGCGTCGGTGATGGTGATCATCGTGTTGTTGAAGGTCGCGTTGACGTGGGCGACGCCCGACGAGATATTCTTGCGTTCACGCCGACGAAGGCGCTGCGGTTCACGAGCCATGATGTATTCCTAACCTGTATCCTGAAGTGCCGGGAGTGCGAGCGGTAGGCCGCTGCTCCGGCAGGGAAAGCAAGGAAGCGCGCCGGGAGGACGCGCTCGACCTTACTTCTTCTTGCCGGCGATCGGCTTGGCCTTGCCCTTGCGGGTGCGCGCATTGGTGTGCGTGCGCTGGCCGCGGACC
>NZ_JAEMQX010000169.1:0-5785 GCF_016463645.1 Sphingopyxis sp.
GACCGGCAACGGGAAAGACGGCTTTGCGGATCGGTTTCATCGGGGACGGACTAGCTGCGAACTTCGGTCAAGAAAAGAGCGGCAAAGACCCGGCTCCACCACCATCAGGGGGTGACGATCACCACGACCCGGCGGTTGTCCTGCCGCCCCTCGGCGGTGGCGTTGCTCGACAGCGGCAATGTTTCGCCGCGACCGACGACCTGGTCCGCCGTGAAGCGCATGCCGCCCGCTTGCATCGGCGCCGCGACAGCCTCCGCACGCGCCTGCGACAGGGTCAGATTATAGGCCGATGTCCCGGTCGAATCCGTATGCCCTTCGATCCGCGCGGTCATAATCCCGACCGAGGCGAGCTTGGATGCGATGTCGGCGATCCGCTGTTGCTGATCGGCGGGCAGGCCGCTTTCGTTCGACGGGAACAGCAGCCGCTCGGGCATGCTCAATTCCCAACCGGGGCCGCTTTCCACGAAACCTTCCGATCTGAGCATGGCAATCTGGGCCGCGCTGAGTCCGGTCGCGGGCGGCGCGCTCTGGCAAGCGGCGAGCAACGTCGCGAAAAGCCCGATCAGGACGAGGCGGATCTTATGGGGGAAGGCGTATGTCACGGCGTCTCTCCGCTGGTCATCTGGAACGGTTGGTCATCTTGTCGGCATACATTGCGGCATCGGCGGCGGTGAGGAGGGCGGTTGCGTCGCTGCCGTTATCGGGAAAGAGCGCCACGCCCACGCTGACTGCGGCGCGATAGGTCTCGCCGCCGGGCAGGAGCACGGGCTCGGCGACGCTGGTCCGAATCCGGTTCGCCAGCTCTTCGGCCCGGGTTTCCCCGTCGAGCGGGTCGATGATGACGATAAATTCGTCGCCGCCGATACGCGCCGCGAAGTCGCCCTTGCGCAGCGTTTCCTTGATCCGCGCGGAAAGGGCGACAAGAACGGCGTCGCCGGCGGCATGGCCGAAATTGTCGTTTGCCGCCTTGAAGTTGTCGGCATCGATGAACAGCAGCGCAAAGCGACCGCCGCGGTCCCCGGCCGACTGGATGCGTAGCGAAAGCTGTTCGTCGAAGGCGTCGCGATTCGGCATGGCGGTCAGCGTGTCGTGCGACGCGCGATGGGCGAGCATCGCGCGCTCGCTTTCCATGTGCCCCTGCCAACCCTGCAATTCGTCGAGCAACGCGTTGATATCGCCCCCCAGCCGGTCGAGTTCGGCGATGCCGAGCGACTGGACGCGTTTGTCGAAACGGCGGTGCAGGCGCACGTCATGCGCCACGGTGGCAATCTCGTTGAGCGGTTTTACCAGTTCATATTCGAACCGGCGCGCCAGGAAGATCGTGCCGAAAGCCGTGATCAACAGACAACCCAAGCCCGCCAGCAGGCCGATGCGGACATAGTCGATCAGCGTTGAACTGTCGCCCCACACCTCGATCGTGCCGATCACAGATCCGTTGCGCCGGACCGTGACGGCAAAGGGGCGCGCAAAGAAGATACGGGTGAGCAGCGGTGCCGGATCGGCCGCGGGCGAGGTCCATTGGGTGAGAGGACGTCCGACATCGTTCAGCACCCTCAGGCGCGCGATCCCGGGGATGCGGGTGAGCGGCTCAAGCCCCTCGCGCGCCGCCTGCGCGTCGTTGAACACGAGGGCCGGTTCGACGCCATAGGCGCCAAGCTGCGCCGCAAGTTCCATATTGCGATCGGCATAGCCGCGCAGCGCAGTCACCCCGGCGAGCAGGATGGTGAGGCCGGAAAGCGCCACGGCAAAAAGGGTGATACCGAAATGAAAGCGCGACAGCAGTTTTTGCAGCGTCGTGCGCGCACCGATCCGTTCGATCGGCGGGATGGGGTTCCGGCCGGTCATACGCCGCCTCCACCGCCGCCGATCCGCAGCACGCGCGGATCGATCCGCAGCGGACCGCGGCCGATCGCATCGATATTGACCGAAAAGCTGAGGCTGCCCGCCTTGTTGTTCAGGCAGAACATCGCGCCGTAAATGCATGCGGCATCATCGTCGGTGATCGTGAGGACCGGGCGCCCGCGTACCCACGCGATGAGTTGCCGCCGATCGGCGACCGGCATCCGGCCAAGGAACAGGATATCGCAATCGGGCGTGACGGCAGCCGCGTTCATGCGGCGGACTGCGACCGATCCTGGACCCGGCACATCGGGCGTCATCCGATCGCTCAGCCGCGGCGTCCCTACGAGGCACATGACGCGCGTGGTCGCCGACGATCCGTCGGGCCAGCGCGCATAGCTGACGATGCCGCCCACCATCCGGTTGACCGCGCGGGTCATTCCGCCCGCGCCGTCCTCGACAATCGTCTGGCCGGCGGCCTGAACCGCCATCTGCGGCGTTGTCACCAACGCGCCTATCAGAAACAGTGATGCCAGCACCTGGCGAGCGCCCCCAACTGCGTTTCAGGGGCATCCTGCCCCAGCGAAGGCGCGTCCGCTAGTCAAAACAATTGGAAAGTCAATGAAAAGTGACGTCATGCGGCCATATTGCAACAGCGACCGCATGCATCTTCGCTCTTCTATGCGCCGCGCAATCGGTCACTGAATCCCTTGCGCAGTTTAGCCAGCTTCGGCGGGATGACCGCCATGCAATAGGGATTGCGCTGGCCCTCGCCCTCCCAGTAGGCCTGATGATAATCCTCGGCCGGATACCATTCGGACGCGCTTTCGATCGTGGTGACGATGGGGGCCGGCCAGTCGGCCGTGGCCCGCTCGATTCCGGCGCGCGCTGCGTCGGTCTGCGCGGCGTCGAGCGGGAAGATCGCGCTGCGATACTGCGTGCCTATGTCGTTGCCCTGGCGGTTGAGCTGGGTGGGGTCGTGGGTGGCGAAAAAGACGTCGAGCAGGTCGTCATAGCTGATGACCGAGGGATCGAAGCTGATACGGATCGCCTCGGCGTGTCCGGTGTCGCCGCCACATACCTGCTTGTAGGTGGGATTGGCCACGCCGCCGCCGATATAGCCGCTTTCGACGCCATCGACGCCGTCGAGCGACTGGAAGACGGCTTCGGTGCACCAGAAGCAGCCTCCGGCAAAGATGGCGGTCTCACGGGTCATGGCTCGGTCCTTGTTCGGGAAGGATGGGATGCCGTCAAAATAGGATGCCTGCTCCGTCATTCCAAGGGCGGCACGGCGTCGACCAGTGAGGGGCGGGCCGTAATGCTGGCGGCGCGGGCCGCCGTCATTGCTGTCATCTCGGCTTTGATCGCGACGATGCGTTCGCTCCGTGGCGGGTGCGATGCCGCGCGGATCAGGGGGCGCTTGTGCCGTTGCCAGAAGCGGATCGCCGCGGCGGGATCGTAACCCGCGTCGGCCATCAGCCACACCGCCAGCCGGTCGGCCTCGAACTCGGTCTGCCGGATGCGTGCGGCGGAACGGTCGCCCCCCAGCCGGTCGCGGTGGCGCAGGATATTATGGGCCAGTTCGTGCGCGACCACCGCGGCAAGCTCGTCATCCTCCGCGATCGACCGGGCAAGTTTCTGCGTCACGCGCACCAATATGCCGTTCGCCGCCGCCTGCGCGCCGCGAAGCTCGATACGAAAGGCGCTCGCGCAACCCGGCGCCGGCGCGATATGGTATAGGCGCCCATCGGCACCGGTGATCGTCCATGCGGCGGCTGGATCGAGCGTGTAGAGCTTTACCAGCGCCGTATCGATCCGGATCGTCGGTCCGTCGCCTGCCGGCAAAATCGCGTCGCCATTTATCGCGGCGATTCGGGTGCCGCGCGTCAATCCGGCGCGTTCGGCCGGCGATCCCGGAGCGACGGCGGCGATGAACGGCCCGTCGGCGTCGCCATAAATTTCGCTGGCCGCGCCGCGGTCGCCGTTCGGGAATTGGCGAAGATCGCCGAGGATCCAGCCGGGCTGTGGCGTCAGTGCGGGGCACCAGCGTGCGCTTGCGGTCGTCAGCCGATGGGCGATCGCAGCCAGCCGTGTTTCCTGCTCGGCGAGCGCGGCATAGAATGCCGCCCGGCCACCCTTCGCAGCGGCCGCGACCGGTGACAGCGCAAGTGCGGCGGCTGCGATGAGGGCTGCGAGCTTTTGCATGCCGCCCTGTATCAACCGCTCCGGGTCACGGCCATGAAATTTGCAGCCTTTGCCGCGACCCCTTGCCTATCGCCTGGCAAGGGCCGATAGGGCGCCGATGACTGAAGTTTCGCTCAATTCCGCCGTCGATCGCGTCGCCAGCGAAGCTCGCCCGGCGGCGCTTGCGCGCTGGCTCTGGGCTGTCGCGCTGCTCGTGATCGTCGTGGTCGGCGTCGGCGGCATTACGCGCCTCACCGAATCCGGATTGTCGATCACCGAATGGCGCCCGGTCTCGGGCGTGATTCCGCCGCTGACCGAGGCCGGATGGATCGCGGAGTTTGAAAAATACAAGAAGATCCCCGAATATCGGGAGATCAACCTCGGCATGACGCTCGCCGGATTCAAGGCGATCTTTTTCTGGGAGTGGTTGCACCGCATTCTGGGCCGTCTCGTCGGTATGGCGCTGATATTGCCCCTCATCTGGTACGCGTGGCGCCGGGCGATTCCCGCGGGCTATGCATGGCGGCTGCTGGCGCTCGCTGCGCTCGTCGGATTGCAGGGCGCGATCGGCTGGTGGATGGTTGCCTCGGGGCTCGAATATCGGATCGACGTCAGCCATTTTCGTCTCGCCACGCACCTGCTGACCGCGCTGTTCCTGCTTGCCGGGCTCGTGTGGACCGCGCGCGATCTCGGCGCGCTGGCGCGCGACCCGTCGGCGCGGCCGGCACGATTGACGGGTCCGGCCATGGGCATCGTTGCGATCCTCTTTGTCCAGCTGCTCCTCGGCGCATGGGTTGCGGGGCTGAACGCAGGATATGTCGCGAACAGTTGGCCCCTGATGAACGACAATTTCGTGCCCGAGGGCATCGACTGGTCGGGCGGCGCCTGGCTCGCGCTGACCAACGATCCGTTCCTGATCCATTTCCTGCATCGCTGGTGGTCGTGGATCGCGGCGGCGGTGCTCCTGCTGCTGGCGCGCATCCTGTCCCGGCGCGGCGCGCGGGTCGAGGCGCGGCTGCTCGTCGCGGTCGTCGCGGCCCAGATGATCCTTGGCATCTGGACGGTGATCTCGGGCGTTTCGATGTGGATCGCGGTGCTGCATCAGGTGACGGGCGCGATCCTCGTCGCGATCGCCGCTGCGTCGCTGCACCGGCTGGGTGGCCGCGCCCCGTGACCGCGGCTGGCAGCCTCGGCGGTGTCTTGCTGCTGGCGCTGGCGGTGCAGCCCCTGCCGGGCCCGGCAGGCGAAAACGCGCGCGCGGCGGTTGTGGCGACGCAATTCGGGTTCGCGCCGCCGGTCGACACGCCGATGACCTATCGTGTCACGACGCGCCGTATCGGCCGCGACGGAACGCTGATCAATTTCGCTCTGCTCTATGCGCTGCAGTGGCAGCGGATGGGCCGCGGCTATCGCCTGGAAGCCGTATTACAACGGATTGATTCGGATGCCCGGCCTGAAGTTACGCATACGCTGACGATGATGCTGCAGCCGCTCGTCGGTGAGACGATGGCCTATCTCGTCGCGCCCGACGGCAGGCGTATCGACCTGGTCGATCCCGAGCAACTATGGGAGCGGGTCGCGGCGCGGATCGAGGCGACCGGAGCCGTGGGCGGCCGGTCCGAGGCGAAACAGCTGGCGGAGCTGATCGCCGCACTCCCCCCCGCCGAGCGCGACCGGCTGGCGACCGCCGACATCCGGGCGCTGATCGCGCCGGCGAACGATGCCATTCCCCTTTCGACGCCGGACAGGGGCAGCAGCGTGT
>NZ_JAEMQX010000169.1:5795-6386 GCF_016463645.1 Sphingopyxis sp.
GATGTCGGCGGTCGCCAGCCGGTCGCGCTCGGCGCAGGTCGGGGCGGGCGCGCGGCCGCTCGAAATCGACAATCTGTGGACCGTCGACACCACCACCGGGCTCGTCATGCGCGAACAGCGGCAGAGCTGGATTGTCGAGGCGGATGGCGACGGACGAACCCTCGTCGAAGAGCGGGTTCGTGCGCTGGAGCTCGCACAATAAGGGCTAGGTACCCTAATACCCGTCAGCAAAGCCGCGCAGCGCTTGACTTTCGGCGTTGCTTTCGCCATTGGCCCGCTCCGAAGCGCCGCTTCGTCCTTGTCGGACAGGCGGCGCGGTTTGTTTCGGGGCGGCCGGCAATAGGGCCGGGATGCTCCGGTCCATATCTGTCAAGGAGCGTGCCATGAAGGCGCTGACCAAGACGACCGTTTCGGCAAACGTCGCCACGGTCGAAAAGAAATGGGTGCTGATCGACGCCGAGGGCCTTGTTGTGGGCCGCGTCGCGACGATCATCGCCAACATCCTGCGCGGCAAGCACAAGCCGTCGTTTACCCCGCACGTCGATTGCGGTGACAATGTCATCGTCATCAACGCCGAGAAGGTGGCGTTCA
>NZ_JAEMQX010000050.1 GCF_016463645.1 Sphingopyxis sp.
GCGGGGGGTCGGGTAGGCGCAAGCGGAAAGACCGCCCCGGAGCATCGGCTTCGAAGCGGTCATCGCATATTTGACGGACGTTCAGCCGCGCTGAGAATCGAGCATCTCGTGCTCGTTCGCAACCTGCTGCGCCTTGGCATGGCTTTCGATGAGGAGCTGATAGGGCGGGAAGATCTTCGTATAGACGTCGGCCCACTCGGCGGCGTCATCACGGTGCCAGGTGCGTTGCAGTTCGGAGGCAACGGCGGCGGTGTCCATCGGCACGACGCCCGCCTGGACGATGCGCGCGAGAGTGATTTCCTGCGCCATCTTCGAATAGGTCCCCGACGCGTCGACGACGGCGAACACCTTGTACCCTTCCTGCACCGCGCTGATCGACGGGAAGGCCATGCAGACGCTGGTGATCGTGCCCGCGACGATCAGCGTCCTGCGGCCGGTTTCCTCGACCGCGGCGACAAAGTCGGGATTGTCCCACGCGTTGATTTCACCCCGGCGCGCGACATATTTCGCGTGCGGGGCGTTCGCGTGGATCTCGGGGATCAGCGGGCCGTTCGGCCCCTGCGGCACCGAGGCCGTGGTGATCACCGGCATATTGGTCAGCGTCGCCATTCTCGCGAGCGCGGCCGCGTGGTTGCGCAGGACCGGCATCGGCATGTCGGCAACGGTCTGGAACAGGCCGCTCTGATGGTCGATCAGCAGCATCGCCGCATCATCCCGTTCGATCACCGGGCGGGCGCCATTGAAGTTTGCGGGCTTTGTCATGTCAGGAGTTCCTTCGTGTCCGGAGCGGATCGGGCTTGTCCGGATGCCGCCTTCATCCGGCGACGACGTCCCGATATTCGGGGTGGCGTGCGTACCAGCCCGCCATGAAAGGGCATTGCAGCACCAGTTTTGCGCCGCTTTCGCGCGCATCGTCGAACACCGCCCGGGCCAGTTCCGAGGCAAGGCCCCTACCCGAAAATTCATAGGGAACCTCGGTATGGGTCAGGACGCGATGGCCGTTGTCGTCGATCCGGTAATAGGCGAGCGCCGCATCGTCGCTGCCGTCGATCGCCAGCCTGTATCGATGCGCGTCGCGCTCGTGGATCACTTCGGCCATCGCATCCTCCTTTGTCGTGCCCGGTCGGGTCAGTCCCTGAAGTCCTTTTCGGGATTCGACCCGTCCCAGTTCTCGAACACATGCATGAAGCCCGGAACAAACTCCTCGCGCGCCCAGTCGCGCTGCAGCTCGCAATAGAGCTGCGTCTTGCTGATCAGCCTGCCGCCCGCCTGTTCTATGCGGCGCAGCGCCGCCTCGTGCGCGGCGACCGAGGTGCCGCCCACCGCGTCGGCGACGACATAGACCTCATAGCCTTCCTTGAGGGCGTCGAGCGCCGGAAACGCCAGGCAAGCTTCGGTCCACAGCGCCGTCATGATCAGCTTGCGGCGTCCGGTTTCCTCGACCGCGCGCCGGAACTCGATATCCTCCCAACTGTTGATCGTCGTGCGGTCATAGGTCGGGAGATGGCCGAGCACGGCCTGGATTTCGGGGATCGGCGGCTTGTTGCGGCCGCTTTGGACGTTGACCGTCGAATGGACGATCGGAAGATCATAGTTCACCGCCGCTTTCGCGGTGCTGACGATGTTGAAGACCAGCTCGCGCCGGTCGATCGACCGGATCGAGGATACCTGTATCGGTTGATAGTCGATGATGATGAAGGCCGAATTCTGCGGGGTCAGCAAATGGTCGGTATTCGGGTCGCGGATCGCTTCGCTGGTCATGGCTCGTTCCTTTCTTCGGATGCGCCCTTGTCGAATCCCGGGGACCGGCCGGACGCCGTCCGTCCCCGTAAAAATGGCCCGGCTCTTTGGGGGGAGGGAGAAGAGCCGGGCCGCAGCGTCAGGCCGCTTGCGCGAACTTGCCGCTGTTGAAGTCGTCGATCGCCTGTCGGATTTCGGCCTCGCTGTTCATGACGAACGGGCCGTAGCCGACGATCGGCTCGTCGATCGGCTCGCCGGTCAGCACGAGCAGCGTCGCGTCGCCGTCCGCGCGAACCTGCACGGAATCGCCGTCGCGGCCGAGCATCAGCATCTCGGCCTCGCCGACCCGATGTTCGCCCTCGACGGTCACATGCCCGCCCAGCACGACCAGCATTGCGGTGTGGCCGTCGGGCAGCGCCAGCGTGATGTCGGCATCGCGGGTCAGGCGCATGTCCCACACATTGATCGGCGTGAACGTCTTCGCCGGGCCCTTGTTCCCGCCGAAATCGCCGGCGATCACGCGCGCCACGCCCGCGCCATCGGGCAGGTCGACGACCGGGATGTCGGCGTTGACGATCGCCTGATATCCGCCCGGCGCCATCTTGTCCTTGGCGGGCAGATTGACCCAGAGCTGCACCATCTTGAACGGCCCTCCGGTCCTGGCGAAGGCCGGCGAGTGATATTCCTCGTGCAGGATGCCGCCCGCGGCGGTCATCCACTGGACGTCGCCAGCGCCGATCACGCCGCCGTTGCCGGCCGAATCCTTGTGTTCGACCTCGCCGTCATAGACGATGGTCACGGTTTCGAAGCCGCGATGCGGATGCTGTCCGACGCCGCGCCGCTCGGTCGTGGGGCTGAAATAATGCGGCCCCGCATAGTCGAGCAGCAGGAAGGGACTGATGTGCTGTCCCAGCGTGTTGTAGGAAAAGAGCGAGCGGACGGGGAAACCATCGCCCACCCAGTGGCCGCGATCATTGCCGTAGCGGCCGAGAATCGTCTTGGTCATCGTTCATTCTCCCGGCGGAGCGACTCCGAACGAGCGCTCCGGGCTTGGAATGAAGATGCTCCTGCGACGCTGGCGCCGAAAGATTGAGAAATCGGACGCAGCGTCCTATCAACAGGACGATGCAGGACCTCAACGATCTCTATTATTTCGTGCAAGTGGTTGATCATGGAGGCTTCGCGCCCGCCGCGCGCGCCATCGGTCAACCCAAGTCCAAACTGAGCCGCCGCATCATCGAACTCGAGGAGCGGCTCGGCGCTCGCCTGCTCAACCGTTCGTCACGTCGCTTCTCGGTCACCGAGGTCGGGCAGGAATTCTACCGCCATTGCGCCGCGATGCTCGTCGAGGCCGAGGCCGCCGAACAGGCGATCGCCGAATTGCGCGCGGAGCCGCGCGGGGTGGTTCGCATGGCGTGTCCAGTCGGCCTGCTGCAATTCCAGTTCGGCAGCCTCATCGCGCGCTTCGTCAGGGACAACCCGGCGGTCGAGGTGAATCTGAAAAGTTTGAATCGCCCGGTCGATGTGATCGCCGAAGGATTCGACCTGGCGATCCGCGTTCGCTTCCCGCCTCTCGACGACACGGGCCTTGTCATGCGCAAGCTCGACGACAGCCATCAATGCCTTGTCGCCAGCCCCGAACTGCTGGCCGCGCCCTTGTCCTCCCCCGCCGATCTCAATGGCTTGCCGAGTCTCGATCTCGGGCCGGCACGGAAGGAACATTTTTGGGAACTGGAAGGCCGTGAGGGCCAAAGGGCGAGCGTTCGACACAATCCCCGCATCGTGACCGACGACATGGCGACGTTGCGCGCGGCCGCCCTCGAAGGTCTCGGTATCGTGCAGCTCCCGACGCTTCTTGTCTGGCCGGATGTAAAGGCGGGGAATCTCGTCCATATACTGCCCGACTGGCGGCCTCCAGCCGCCGTCGTCCATGCGGTTTTTCCGTCGCGCCGGGGGTTGCTGCCGTCCGTGCGAGCGCTCCTCGACCATTTTGCCCGCGAATGCGCCATCCAACGCGCGATCGCGGTGCGCGAACTGAATGGTTGAAGCTCTTTCATTCGGAGCAAAAGGCGCGTCATCCGGAACCGGACACCGATTGCGGCGGAGGCGTGGCCGCCGCTTCCCGGGTTTAGGCCGGTGCCGTGCGCCGCGTCCGGCTTTCCCAGATCGCGACCGCGGCGAGAAGCAGCGTCGTGCACCACCCCATGACGAGCAGATTGGCGTTGAGCCCGATCGGGGCAAGCGCGAGGGCGGCCGCGATTCCGGCGAGGTGCGAGGCCGGGATGCGGCCATAGACGACGCGGCGGTAGATGGCGCTGCCCGCGAGATAGAGCACGGGCCCGGCGGCGATCACCAGAACCTGCGGCAGGCTGGCGTGGCCGTCGGGGTGCTCCATCGCGAGATCGTTGCCGACCGCGCAGACGATGATGCCCGCGACGAGGATCGCGTGGACATAGTTGAACCAGGCGCCGATGCGGCCGGGGTCGTCCGATGTCGTGATCTTGGCGGTCGCATCCTTGCTCGAGGTACCGAAATAGAGCCACCAGAGTGCGAGCGTGCCGAGGAAGGTCGCGCCGAGCGCCGAGAGGAGTGGAGTGCTCCACGCCTCGCCGCGCGCGAGCGTCGCGCCGGTCGCGAGCAGGGTCTCGCCCAGCGCGACGATGACGAAGAGCTGGCATCGCTCGGCGAGGTGGCCGCCCTCGATCGTCCACTCGCTCGTGCGCGATCGTCCGAGCCCGGGAAAGGCGAAGCCGGTCATCGGCGCGACATATTCGATGAGGATGGCGATCGCCCAGAGTGCGAGCCGCAGCTCGTGCCCGGCAAGCGCGCCGGCGATCCAGAAACAGCCCGAGAGGATGAACCAGGCCGCTATGCGGCGGTAATTGGCGGTGAGCGGCGCGGCGCGGTCGAGCTGGGACAGCACGAAAAGGGTGCGGCCGAGCTGAATCGCGACGAAGCAGCCCGCGAAGACGAGCCCCTTGTCGCCGAAGGCGTCCGGAATCGCGGCCGCCATCACCAGCGCCAGCAGCATCAGGACGAAGAGAAAGCTGCGCAGCCTCGGATGTTCGGGATCGAACCAGTTGGTGACCCAGCAGGTATATTGCCAGCCGAGCCAGACCGCGAACCAGAGGATCAACGTTTCAAGCGCCCCGACGAGGCTGAGGTGATGAAGGAGCGTGTGGCTGAGCTGGGTGACCGCGAAGACATAGACGAGATCGAAGAACAGCTCTTCGAAAGTCACGCGGGCATGATGGCCGTCGCGATCGCGCAGCATCGCGCGGGCGTGTCCCGTCATCGCGAAAGGCGCCAGATCGCGATGGCCGCCAGCGCGGAGGGTATCAGGAAGACGATGAACAGGATCGGCAATTCCTCGCGCACCGAATAGCCGGCTTTCGTGACGCCGACCCACATGTTCAGCAGCACAACCGCCAGCCAGACGGGAATGAAATATCTGGCGGCGAGCGCGAGGTCGGGGCGCGTCCCGCCCCACAGATGGCCGAAGAGCAGAAACAGCCCGAGCAGCACCGCGCCGCCCGTGATGACCAACAACATGTGCATGATCGAATCCCCCAGCTGATTTGCCGCCAGCTTACGCCGCGGCCGCATGTCCGAAAAGAGGGGCGGATGGCGCCCCGGTTCGCCATCCGCCCGCCTGTCCCGGCCGCCGGGCGGCGACCGGGGGAGGGGTCACTTGGTCGTGTAGCCGCCGTTGACGAGGATCGTCTGGCCGGTCATCCACCAGCCGTCGGACACCAGCATGCGGATCCACGGCACGATATCCTCGATGTCGGTCAGTCCCGTCTTCGAGAAGCCCGACAGCGCCGCGGCCGATTTGTGATAGGCCTGCGCGTCGGCTTCCTCGGCAGGGTAGAAGAAGGGGGTGTCCATCGGGCCGGGGCCGATCGCGGTCACCGAAATACCGCGCGCCCCGAACTCCTTCGACGCGGCGCGGGTGAAATGTTCGACCGGCGCCTTGGTCCCCGCATAGGCGGCGTAGAAGGGCGTATAGGCGCCGAGCAGCGAGGTCACGAGCGTGCAGACCTTGCCATTGTCGTTCACATGTTTGCCGGCTTCCTTGAGGAAGAAGAAGGCGGTCTTGGAATTGACGGCGGTCATCTCGTCATATTCGCCCTCGCTGATTTCGGTGAAGGGCTTTTTCAGCACCTTGCCGACGGTGTTGATCGCGATGTCGGGGCGACCGACGGCGGCGATCGTGTCGGCGAACAGCTTTTCCATCGCCGCCGCAGAGGTAAGATCGGCCTGGAAGGCGACCGCCTCGGCGCCCGCGGCGCGGACCGCGGCGAGCGTGGCTTCGGTCTCCGCCGCCGAGGACGCGCTGTTGTAATGGATCGCGATCGCCCTGGCGCCCTGTTCCGCGAGGTCGCGCGCGATCAGCCCGCCCAGATTCTTGCCGCCGCCGGCGATGAGGACGGTCTTACCCATGATGCTGTGATCGGCCATTTCGGTCTCCTTGGTCGTTGTTTATCCAAGGCTAAGCCGCTTTCGCCTTGTCCGCTTTCAAATTCCGGCGCAGTTTTCGGATATCGTCATGGCGAGTCGTGGGAACTCGCAAGGTGGGTGGAGTGACCGAAGCCACGCCGGCTATATGGGACGGCATCAGACCGCGCTCGGCGCGCGACGTCGTCGCACGGCATCAGGCGCGGATCGGGCCGTTCGGCGTGCTCGCTGCCGCCGAAAATCTCGAAGCGCCGACCGACTGGGCGTTCGAGGAAGATGATCATGTCATCGTCGTTCATCTCGGCGGCCGGCTCGACCGGATGGAATGCGAATTTTCGGTCGGTCCGTCGGGGCCGGTGTTGCCGGCGCGCGGCGATGTGTGGATGATTCCCGCGGCGTGCCGCTATGCCGCGCTGGCGCAGGGCGAGCGCGCGGAGTTCGTCGAATTGAGCGTGCCGACGGCGCTGCTTTCCGATGCGCCGCTGACGGCGCGGGTCCGGCATCGCGACGATTTTCTCTTCCGCGCGGCGGAGCGGCTGTTCGAACTGATGCCACGCGCCGACGATCTGGCGCGGATGGCGTCGCACGAGATCGGCGAAGCGCTCGAACGGCATTTGTGCCAGCGATACGGGCATCGCGAACGGATCGCGGACCGCCGTGCGCTGTCGGCGTCGGATCGCAACCGCCTTGCCGATGCGATCCGCGGACAGCTCGACGCCGGGCACAGCCTTGCCGGGCTCGCGGCGCTGGTCGGGATGGACGAGCGGCGCTTCACCGGCGCCTTTCGCGACGCGTTCGGGCTGTCGCCCTGGCAATATGTGATGCGGGCGCGGCTCGACGAAGCGGCGCGGCGCCTCTGGCACGGTGCGGAGCCGGTGACCGAGATCGCGCTGGCGACGGGCTTTGCGTCGCCCAGCCATTTCGCGACCGCCTTTGCACGGCGCTTCGGGGTGCCGCCGTCGCGCTACCGTGCCGCGGCACGATAGCGCGGTCAGCGACCCGCCGGATCAGAACTTCAGCCGCGCGCCGACATAGAATTGGCGGCCGTTGTCATAGATGGCGCGTGGGCGGTCGCGGGTGCCCGAATATTGCTCGATCTTCTCGTTGGTCAGGTTGATCGCGTCGGCGGTGAGCGCGATATTGTCGGTGATGTTGACGCTGACCGACGCATCGAGCGACGACAGCGCGGCCTGATTGAGCGGCGCCGCGCGGTCGATATCGATGAAGAATTTCGACCGGTAGTTGTACGAGAGCCGCGCGCTGACGAGGTCGTTCTCGTAATAGCCCGTCAGGTTGAGCGAATGTTTCGAGTTGCCGGGGATCGGGTCGCCATTGTTCGCCTTGGCGTCCGAATAGGTGTAGTTGACCACCGCGCCGAAGCCGCCCCAGATCGGGCGCGACACCTGGAATTCGAAGCCCTGGTTGCGCCCGCCGCCGCCGTTGCTGCGCCGGTTGATCTGATAGGGGCAGTCGAAGAGGTTGGGATTGCCGCCGGGCGCCGCGACGCAGCCCGCGGGCTCCGACCCCGGCACGAACACGCTCGGCAGGATTTCGGTCGAGGTCGTGTTGACGATGTAGGATTCGATATCCTTGTAGAAGGCGGCGAGCGCGACGATCGTCTCGCGGTCGGGATACCATTCGAACGACAGGTCGAGCTGATTGGCGCGAAAGGGTTTCAGGTTCGGGTCGCCGCCGCGGCCCGTGAGCAAGGTGCCGTTGAGGTCGACGCCGGGTGTGATGTCTACGAAATCGGGGCGCGTCACTGTCCTGCCCGCGCTGAAGCGCAGTACCATCTGCTCCGACAGGTCGATCGACAGGTTCGCGCTCGGCAAAATGTCGGTGTAGGAGCGTTTCGCGCGCGACGGGGTGAAGCCGCCGAACGGGTTGGTGAATTCGGGATTCGCCCCGCCGATGATGAAGCCGTCCGACGTCTGCTTCGTTTCGATCACGCGCACGCCGACATTGCCGCGCCAGCCGTCGCCGCCGAGTTTGGCGAGGCCATAGCCGCCCCACGCCTTTTCATTGATCGAATAGCTGTTGCCGGGGACGAGGAAGCGATCGTTTCCCGGCGACGTCGACGCGCCATAGATCGCGCGCAGCTTCGCGGGATCGACCCGCCAGTAATCGGTGAGCGTGCCGGGCGATGCGATATTGTCGAGGAAATCGCCGGGCATGCCGCCGCCGGTCGCGAAATCGGCCGCGGTGCACGGCGCGCCGTTGCAGCGCAGGCCGGGGGTAAAGACGCCGCCGTTGGTCGCGAAGCGTTCGGCGACGCGGTCGTGGTCGGTATATTTCAACCCGAATTTGAGCGCGGTGAGTGGCCCCCATTCGAGTTCCTTCTCGACGTCGAAATAGACATATTTCTCTTCATCGTCGTTGGTGACCGACTGGATGCGTCCGAAGTCGGGGCGGATGCCCGCGGGATCGAGCGGGTCGGGATTCGCGAAGCTCACTTCGGGCCGGCCGCTGGTGAGATCGTAGCTGAACGCGCCGGGTCCCGCGAATTCCATGAAATTCTCGTTGCTCGTGTCGCCGTTCGCCTTGGTCCAGCCTGCCTTGAAATGGACCGACAGGCTGTCGGTCGGGCGGTACGTCAGGTCGAGGTCGGCCGACACGGTCTTGGCGACCGCCTGCCGGTCGATCGCGTCATAAACGACGCCGAAGCCCGTCGTGCCGCCGTTCGCCGACGCGATATCGCCCGAGACCGCGACGCCATCGCGGACGACCGCATTGCTGATCGTCCCGCCGCCGCCGAGCGCCTGTTCGCCCCAGGCGATGTAATTCTGGTTGAAATTGTCGGCGTTGAAGCGCGAATAGAGGCCCGTGATATTGATTTCGAGCTCGTCCGAGGGACGGAACTGGATGCCGATATTGGCGCCGTAGCGTTCGCGGTCCTGTTCGAACATCGTCGAGCCGATCAGGGTCGGGACGAGCGCGTCCTGCCCGCCGCCGACGGGGAAGGAGCGGTAGCCGAAGATTTCGAGCCCGTCGCGACGCGTGCGCCGCTTCTGGTAGATCGCGCCCAAAAGCACGCCGAAGGTCTCGTCGGCGTTCTTCCAGCTGACGAGGCCCGAGAGCTGCGGATCGACCTTGCCAGAGAGATCCGAATAGGCGGCCTGCGCCGACGCCGAGAGGGTGAGCGGGTCGAGGTCGAGCGGGTTGCGCGTGATGACGTTGATCGTGCCGCCGACCCCGCCTTCCTCGACGTCGGCCTGCGGGCTCTTGTAGACTTCGAGCCGGCCGATGATCTCGGCGGGCAGGGTCAGATAGTTGAAGCTGCGCGTCGAGGCGACCTGATCGAGGATGAACCAGTCGGCGGTCGCGACGCTGTGGCCGTTGAGCAGCGTCTTGGTGAGGTTCGGCGCGGTGCCGCGCAGCGAGACGCGCTCGCCTTCGCCGAACTCGCGGTTGACGACGATGCCGGGAACACGCTGGAGCGCCTCGGCGACATTCTTGTCGGGGAATTTGCCGACATCCTCGGCGGTGACAACGTCGGCGATCACCGACAGGTCGCGCTTCGCGTCGATCGCCTCGCGAAGCGAGCCGCGGATGCCGGTGACGACGATTTCGCTCTCGGCCGCCGCATCGGCGGCGGGGGATGTGGTCTGCGCCTGCGCCGCGGATGCTGTAAGAAGCATCGTACCAATGCTCGCCGAAGCGAGCCAATATCGGGCATTGGTCATATAAAAATCCCTCCTCATGGATGCCAATCAACTATATCTGCTGATTTGAAGGGGAATTTATACGGACCAATTTTTCGGTCAATATCGCTCCGTCGCGAATTTATATCCGTTCAAGGCGCCGCATAGGTATTTTTGGTACCTAATTGGTATTATAAGAATGCTTAGTAGGTTGCTAACCAATTCGGACGCGGCGACTCGCGCCTGACCGGGTCAGAACCGGGGCAATGGCTGGTTGGCAAAGCCCCAGCCCTTGAGGTCGGCGCTCGCGGCGCGTTCGAGCAGTTCGTCGGCGTCCCCGATCGTCCACTGCCCCGCCTTTTCGACGTCGGCAAGCGCGTCCCAGCCGATCGGCACCGCGACGGGAGCCTGTTCGCGTGCGCGCGCCGACCAGGGCATGATCGCGGTGCTGCCGCGCTGGTTGCGCAGATAATCGATGAAGATCTTTCCCTTGCGTTTCGCCTTGCTCATCGTCGCGACATAGCGGTCGGGTTCGGCAAGGCTCAGCGCTTCGGCGAAGCGTTTCGAAAAATCCTTGTGCGCGTCCCAGCTGTGGCCGGGACCCACCGGCACGACGACGTGCACGCCCTTGCCGCCCGAGAGCATCGCGAAGCTGACGAGGCCGATGTCGGCGAGCTGGCGGCGTATGTCGAGCGCGGCCTTCTTCACATCGGCGAAATCGAGCCCCTCGTCGGGGTCGAGGTCGAACACCATGCGATCGGGCGCTTCGACGTCATCGACATGGCTGTCCCAGCCGTGGAATTCGATCGTCCCCATCTGGACGCAGGCGAGCACTCCGTCGGCGTCCTCGACATAGATATAATCTTCGTGCCCGCCGTCCTTCTCCCTGATCGGGACGTGACGGACATGATCGCCGAACGAGCCCGAATCATGCTTCTGGAAGAAGCATTTCTTCGCGCGTCCCTGCGGACAGCGAACGAGGCTGACCGGGCGGCGCGCCATATGCGCGAGCATGAGCGGGGCGACGGCGGCATAATAGTCGGCGAGGTCGCCCTTGGTCGCCTTCGCTTCGGGAAAGATCACGCGGTCGCGGCTGCTGATCTTCACATCGCTTTCCGCTTCCGGGGCGGGTTGCTTCACTTCGGGGGTCACCTGCTTCGCCTCCTTGTCGCTCCTGAGCCCGAGAAAGCTCGCATGGCGCACCGATCCGCCCGCGGTGATTTCGGCGAAGGCGATCTCGGCGACGAGCTCGGGCTTGAGCCAATGGACCTTGCGCGCGGCGACCTTGTCGACCGCGAGGGGCGCGGTCTTGCGTTCGAGCCGCGCGAAGGTCTTCGCAAGACCGGCGAGGCTGCCGCCGTCGAAGCCGGTGCCGACATTGCCTTTGTAGACGAGCGTATCGCCCTCATATTGCGCCAGCAGCAGCGAAGAGAAAGGGCGCGCCTTCGTCGACGACGGTTTCCAGCCGACGATGACAAATTCCTGCCGGCGCGTGCATTTGACCTTTACCCAGTTTTTGGTGCGACGGCCGACGTAAGCGGCGTCGGCGCGTTTCGAGATGATGCCTTCCTGCCCGGCGCCGCACATCGCACTGTAGAGCGTCTCGCCGGCGCCGATGACATGATCGGCGACCGCGATCGGCGCCTTGGCATTGCGGAGCAGCGCTTCGAGCCGTTCCTTGCGTTCGAGATTGCCAAGTTTCGCGAGTGACTTGCCGCCTTCATCAATGAGATCGAAAGCGAAGAAATGGAGCGCGGTCGCCTCGTCCTGCGCGCCGTGGCCGCGTTTCAGCACCGCCTGCAGCGAGGAAAAGTCGGGGTTGCCCTCGCCGTCATAGGCGACGATCTCGCCGTCGATCAGGCAGGGCGGCAGGTCCAGCGCGGCGATGTGGCGGACGAGCGGGGCGAACTTGTCGGTCCAGTCGAGGCCGCTGCGGGTGTAGACGCGCACGTCGCGGCCCGATGCGGCGATCTGGGCGCGGTAGCCGTCATATTTGATCTCGTGGAACCAGCCGTTGCCCGACGGCACCGCGTCCACGAGCGTCGCGAGCTGGAGCGGACGGAATGCGGGCGGCCTGGCTTTCGGTTTCGCCTTGGCGACCTTGCGGTTGTGCGCGGCGGCCGCCGTCATTTTCTTTGCGAAGGCCTCGCCCTTGGCGCCCTTCAGCGATTGCTCGCCGCCCGCGTCGGCGGCGATCTCGGCCATGGTGCGGCCGGTGAGGATGCTCGTGAGCTGGCGCCCGACGAGATCGTCGGTGCCGCCCGCGAAGGCATCGTCGACCTTGCGGAGCAGCCAGTTCTCGCGCTTCTCGCCACCGCGCGGCTTCATGCGGACGAGCAGCCATTCGCCCTTCATCCGCTCGCCGTCGAGGGTGAAATGGAGGTGGCCTTTTTCGATGTCCTTCGCGCTCTTGCCTTCGACCGGCGCCCAGGTGCCGCGGTCCCAGAGCATCACGGTGCCGCCGCCATATTCGCCCTTGGGGATCACGCCTTCGAAATCGGCATAGCTCATCGGATGATCTTCGGTGCGCACCGCGAGGCGCTTGTCGGCGGGATCGGCGCTCGGGCCCTTGGTCACCGCCCAGCTCTTGAGCACGCCATCGACTTCGAGCCGGAAGTCGTAATGGAGCCGCGTCGCGTCGTGCTTCTGGACGATGAAGCGGTTGCCCCCCTTGTCCTTTTTGGCGCCCTTCTCGACCTTGCCCGCGGGCTCGGGGGTCAGCTTGAAATCGCGCTTGGCGTTATATTGGGCAAGGGGGTCAGCGCGGCGCATCCTCACTCCTCTCCGGGCCGTCCTCCACTTCGGGCAGGCGGCGCTCGACGAAACGGAGCAGGACGAGCAGCACGAGCGCGAGCGCCGCGCCGATCAGCACCACCGCGAAATAGCCCGCCCCGCTCGCGATGCCGATCGCCGCGGTCAGCCAGATATGCGCGGCGGTGGTGAGGTTGCGTACCTCGCCGCCTTTGACGATGATCAGCCCCGCGGCGATGATGCCGACCGCCGCCGCCATGCCTTCGATGACGCGGAGCGGGTCGACTCGCGATTGCGGGCCGCCGAGCTGGTAATAGAGCGCGATCGCGACGACGGTCATCAGCGATGCGCTCAGCGCGACGAGCCCGTGGGTGCGCAGCCCGGCGTCATAGCCCTTGAGCTCGCGGTCGAGCCCGAGGACGAGTCCGACGAGCGTCGCGACGCCGAGGCGCAGCAGCACCTGCGTGTCGATCGTTTCCAGCCACAGGGCGTCGTTGAGCTCCATCAGGCGCGCTTGCGTTCGGAGGTTTTTCTGGCCGGCGCCTTTTTCGCCGGGGTCTTTTTCGCGGGGGCTTTCTTCGTGTCGCTCGCGGACGTTTTTTTCCTGCCCTCGACCGACGCCTTCAGCGCCGCCATCAGGTCGATGACGTTCGAACCGCCGCCGACCGGGCCGGGCTCCTCGACATCCTCGAGCACGCGCTTGCCTTTGGCTTTTGCCTTTTTCGCGATCACGCGCTTGATCGCATCGACATAATGATTGTGATAGTCCGACGCGTCGAACTTGCCCGATTTCTTGTCGATCAGCGTTTCGGCGAGGTCGAGCAGGTCGGCGTCGGGTTTGCCGGTGCCGACGTCGCGGAAATAATTGGCCGCCTTGTTCACTTCGTCGGCATAGCGCAGCACTTCGAGCACGAGGCCCTTGCCGCACGGGCGCAGCCCGACGAGCTGTTCCTGCCCGCGGATCGACAATTGGCCGAGCCCGACCTTCTTCGTGCGCTTCAGCGCCTCGCGCAGGACGATATAGGCTTCCTCGGCGAGTTCGTCGGCGGGGACGACATAATAGGGCTTGGCATAATAGAGGATGTCGATGTCGCCCGCGTCGACGAACTGGAGCAGCTCGAGCGTGCGCTTGCTCTCGAGCTTGACCGCCTCGATCTCCTCCTCGTCGAGCAGGACATAATTGCCCTTCGACATCTCATAGCCTTTGACGATGTCGTCGGTGTCGATCGGCCCGATGCCGGGCACGACCTTCTCATATTTGACCGGCTTGCCGCTCGGTTCGTGAATCTGGCGAAAGCTGATCGCGGCGCCCGATCTGGTCGCGGCATAGATTTCGACGGGGATCGACACCAGCGCGAGCCGGATCTGTCCCTTCCAATAGGCGCGTGCGGCCATGGCACTCCCTTTCGCTGCCTCATTCGGAGTCGGAGTCCAAATGTTCGGGGCGGCGTGGGGGTTCCGTCCAGCGTGCCTTGTGGCCGGTGGGCGGGGATCGCTTCGAGGCGGTGGCGCCGTCGATGGCGCTTATGCCATGCGGGCCCCGTCAGAAGTCGATCGATGCCGACGCCTTGAAAGTGCGCGGGGTGCCCTGCAGCAATTGGGTGCCGAAGCTGCTGAACGCCGACGCCCAATAGCGCTTGTTGGCCACATTATCGACGCCGAAACGCAATGTCAGCGGCTTGTCGCCGACCACCGCGACATAGCGCGCGCCAAGGTCGAAGCGCGTCCACGAGCCGAGTTCGAGCGTGTTCGCCTGGTTCGCCATCTGCTTGCCGGTGTGGACGACGCGGCCGGTCAGCGTCAGCGCGGGTGCAAAGGGAAGGTCCCATTCGATGTTGGCGTTGGCGGTCCATTCGGGGATGCCCGGCGCGTCATTGCCCTGATTGGTCTCGCCGGGGGTTCGACGCAGCTTCGGATCGTTGACGGCGACGCCGCCGATCAGCCGCAGGCCCTGAACCGGCTCGCCGTCGAAGGTGAATTCGACCCCGCGGTTGCGCTGGACACCGAAGGGGCCGAAGATCAGTTCGCCCGGCGCGGACGGATTGACGCGGTAGTCCGAATTGGGGCGATCGATCTGGAACCAGGCGAGCGCGGCGTTGAAGCGGCCGAAGCTGAACTTGCCGCCGACTTCATATTGCACCGAGGCATAGGGCGGCAGCACTTCGCCGCCGTTGGTGACGATGATGTCGGGGCCGCCCGCGGGGTCGGCGACGGTCGGCGGCGCGGTCTGGCCCTGTTCGAGCCCTTCGATGCGGTTGGCGTAGAGCGAGAGCCCTTCGACCGGTTTGATCACGAGACCGACGACCGGGGTCACGGCATCTTCCTTGTAGGAGCTGGTCAGGTCCCCTGCCTGGACGCCCGGGCCGTCGCTATAGGCATAGCCCTTTGTCCGGATCTGCTGGAGGCGGAGCCCGCCGGTCAGGAGGATGCGGTCCTCCCAGAAACCGATCGTGTTCGACGCGAACAGGCTGGCGACGCGCGTGCGGCCGATCGGAAAGGGATCGTCGATGTCGCCGCCGACGAAGCCGGTCGCAGGGCGCGGCACGTCGACGGGATCGTAAAGGTTATTGGCGAAAGTGCCGGAAAAAAAGTCGAACGCGTTCCGGTTGACCTGCCAGCTCGCGGCGGCGCCGAAATTGATCTCGTGGCTGATGCCGCCGGCTTCGAGGTTGACGCGCAGTCCGGCGACGGCCGATTCATTATTATCGGTGCGCGGCACCCAGGAGCCGGTGCCGCTGCCCGCGCCGGTCACCGGGTCGAGCAGGGTGAAGGAGCTGGTGATCTGGTCCTCGCGCCCGTCGCGCGCGCCGAAGCGGGCATAGAGCAGCGCATTGTCGGCGATGTCATATTCGAGGCTGAGCGAGCCGAAGACATCCTCGGTCTCGATCGCGGCCCACGGCTGGGCATAGTTGACGCTCGCGCCGGGGGCCTTGGGGATGGCGGTGCTGACGGTGATCTTGGGCCGCCAGTTCGACTGGCGCAGCCGCTGGTAATTGACGTTGAGCGAGGCGCGGAAGGCGCCGCCGTCATAGTCGACGGTGCCGCCAAGCACATAGGAGGAATGGAATTCGTCATCGATCGCGATGTCGCCGCGGCGCACCGACCCGTTGACGCGAACGCCCCAAGCGTCGTTATCGCCGAAGCGGCGGGCGACGTCGAAGGCGCCGGCGAATTGCGAATCGCCGACGAAACCCAGCGTGACGCGCGACAGGTCGCGTTCCGCCCGCTTGGGGATCAGATTGACGCTGCCGCCGATGCCGCCGCCGCTTGGCGCCGCGCCGTTGACGAAGGCGCTGGCGCCGTTGATCACCTGCACCGACGAGAAGAGCTCGGGCACGACCAGCTGACGCGGGGTGATGCCATAGAGGCCGTCGAAACCGACATCGTCCGAACTGAGCGCAAAGCCGCGGATCACGAAGACCTCGCCGGAAATGCCGAAGCCCAATGTGGTGCGGATCGTCGGGTCGTTTTCGAGCAGCTCGCCGAGCGTGTCGGGCTGCTGGTTGAGGATCAGCGCCTCATTATAGCTGCGGATGTTGAACGGGACGTCTTCGGCCGCCTTCGCGCCGAAGATGCCGACGTTACCGCCAGCGGTGACCTCGGTCCGGTTATTGCGCTGCGCGGTGACGAGGATATCGTCGGCGGCGCTCGCGTCCTGCGCCATGGCGGGCGCGGCGAGGATGAGCACGGCGCTGGCTGCGGAGAGGCCGAGCGCGGTGCGGAAGGTCGATGTGGTCACGGATATTCCCCTTTTCAGGCGCGGTCCTACCCCGCGCGTCACATTTCAGGTGCGGCGGGCGCGCATCGCCCAGCCGGCGGCCAATATCGGTATGGCGAGCAGCGCCCATGAGATCGCGTCGCGCCAGCCATCGCCGGTCAGCGCGACGACGAGGCCGACAAGGCTGGCGAGTGCGAGCAGCAGCGGGACGGCGAAGATCGCGCGGAGGCCTTGGCGTTTCCTCATTCGGCGGGTGCTCCGGCAATGCCGGGAACCAGCGTGCCGCCGCTCTCGACCTCGCGCACCAGCGCGTCGGTGCCGAAGCGGCGCTTGCCGAGCCAGAGATAGAGGCCCGAGCCGAGGACGATCATCGTGAAGAGAGTGAGAATCGCCCAGAGAATCTTGAGCGGCAGCGCGCCATAATCGCCGAAGTGCAGCGGCTGCGACAGCGCGAGCGCCTTCGCATACCAGGGCATCGGGCGCGCGTCGGTGAAGGCGCCCGTCTCGGCATCGATCAGCGCCGCGGTG
Source organism: Sphingopyxis sp. (assembly GCF_016463645.1). Lineage (GTDB taxonomy): Bacteria > Pseudomonadota > Alphaproteobacteria > Sphingomonadales > Sphingomonadaceae > Sphingopyxis. The sequence goes on from NZ_JAEMQX010000050.1 coordinate 16,837, forward strand.
AGCAGATGTTCGGTGAGCGGCGTGTCGCCCTGAAAGAAGACGGCATAATGATGCTTGCTGCTGAACGCGCCGCCGGGGAAGGCGATGAACTGCGGATTGTTGCCGGGAATCTCCCGGCGCGCCGCCGCCATCGCCTTGTCGATCGAGCCGTAATTTTCGGGGGGCACCGCGCCCTTGCCGTCATAGGCCTTCGTCATCTCGGCCAGCTCGGTCCGCTGCCAATATTCGAAGATCGGGGTCGCGAGCGCGTTGATCACCCCGGTCGCGCCGACGACCGTCATCCACGCGAGCGCGACGATGCCGAGCAGATTGTGATAGTCGAGCCATTTGACGCGGCGGCTGCGCGAGGTGCGCAGCGTGCCGAAGTCGAGCTTTTTCATGAAGGGCGCATAGAGCACGACCCCCGAGACGATCGCGATCACGAAGAACAGCCCCATCAGCCCGAGAAAGAGCATGCCGGGCAGGCCGAGGAACATGTCGGTGTGGAGCTGGAGCAGGAAGTGCATCACGCCGCTTTCGTCGACGGTCGAGGTCGCTGCGCCGGTCGAACGATCGAGGATCTGGATCGTCATGTCGGTGGCGGGCGAATCGGCGCGGGGCGCGGTGGTGACCGTCATCGACGGCTGTTCATTGTCGAACGCCATGAAGACGGGGACTTCGCCCGGCCGCGCCGCGAGCGCCTTGGCCAGCATTTCGTCGAGCGGCCTGAGGCCAGGGGCCTCGCCCGACGATCCGACCCCGGGCATGCCATAATGCGGCGTTTCTTCGGTCAGTTCGTCGATCTCGTCGTGAAAGATCAGCGGCAGGCCGGTGACACACAGCATCAGCAGAAAGGCGGTGCAGACGATGCTCGTCCATTTGTGGATGAGGAACCATGTCCGGATGGTCGCGCGTTGCATGTCGAGAGGCTGCTGCTATTGCGAAGAAAAATCAATAGCGCCCTATGGCGTGACCCCGAAATTGACAACCGGATTTACCCGGCAAACCCCGCCGTTCGGGCCAGCTATGCCATCGAATGGGCCATCGCGGGCACCTCGACGATGCAATGCCGCCGCGAAGCGTTCGATCGCCCGGTCGATGAGCGGCTGCCAGCCCGACGCAGGCCCGAAACGAACGCTCCGCATTTCCGATGCGGGACCCTTTCTTCGTCGCGGGCGTTATCAAATAACAATTTGATTTCCTTTTGCCGTGTCTTCAAAACAGCGGTGAGGGACCGCTCGTATCGATGGAGCAGCCATGCCCCTGAGCCGCGAAATAGAACGACTGCGCGCCGAACATTCAGCGCTGGTCGCGCTGGCGCGGGTTGTGACCGAATTGATCAGGGCTCCCGAACCGTCGAAACTGACCGAACTGGCTTCGGCGCGCGCGCTGCTTCGCGAGACGCTGGTACGGCATCTGAAATGCGAGGACTGGATTCTCTATCCGCGGCTGAGGGCGACCGGCGATCGGGAGCTGATGCACGTCACGCGCGAGTTCGAACTCGAAATGGGCGATCTCGCTGCGGAATATGTCGCGTATGACGAGCAATGGACGGCGGCGCGCGTCGCCGCCCATTGGCCCGAATTCCGCCGCGAGACCGTCGCGATCTTCAGCATGTTGGCGACACGGGTCGAGCGCGAGGAGCGCGAACTCTATCCGCTCGTCGACAAGCTTTACGCCGCTGCCGCCGCGCTCGGCCCCCCGGTCACGGACGAAGTGACAATTTCCAGCTGAACGCGACGCGCAGACCCTGATCATATCCCGGAACCGGCTGTTTCCACGGGTCGGCGAGTTCGAGCCCGATCGTCGCATTCTCGGCATAGGCGACGCGGATGCCGCCGCCCCAGCTACCGAGCTCGAAGCCGGTGCGCGGGATCGCGGTGCGGCCGACCAGGGTGATGTCGGCATAGTCGATGAAGCTGTAGATTTCGCTTTTCGAGAAGCGCCCGCCGCGCAGGGGACGGAAGCCGAATTCGCCGAACGCCGCATAGCCGCGGTCGCCGCTGACCAGCCCGTCGTCGAAAGCGCGGCCGAACGTCGCACCGCCGACGCTGAAACGTTGCGCCGCGGGCAGGCGGTCGCGCGTCCAGCGTCCCGTCGCGGCCGCTCGCACCACGAACGCCTTGCCGATCGCCTGGTTCGCCTCGATCGCGGCGTCGGCATAGGCGAAGCCGACCTCGCCCACGCCGGGGTCGACGCGCGCGCCGGCGAAGTCGAGCCCCTTGGCACCGCCGACGCGCGCGCCGATGACGGTACGGTCTTCGCTGAGGCGGAAGGCGAGGCTGCCGCTTGCCGTCCAGGTCTTTTCGGCGGCGATCGTCGAGCCGAACAGCGCATTCCTGGAATCGAGATAATCGAGGCGGCCGGACGCGACGAGATTGCGGCGCGACGCGCGGATCAGCGGATGGTTGACACCGAAGCCCGCGCTCCACGCCTCGCCGTCGATTGCGAGCCCTTGGGGCCGGGTACGCAGCGCGGCGCCCGAAAGCTCGGCGCGCGTGCCGTCGGCGCCGATCGGGGTCGAATGGCTTGCCGCGAGATAGAGCAGCGACCTGAAATCGAGCGCCGCGGCGCCGGTGAGCCGCGTTTCGTCGCCGCTGCGCAGGAGGCTGGTGCCGCGTGCGTTCGCCTCGACGATGCCGTCGTTCACGAACTGGCTGGTGCGTGTCGTGAAGCCGAGCCCGACGGTCGGCTTTTTCGCGTCGACAGCGAGGTCGAGCGCGACCGCGCCCTGCTCGCCGCCGAGCGCGAGTGAGGGGGTGACGGTGACTCCAGGAAGGTCGGCGATATTGCCGAGCGCACGTTCGAAGCGGGCGCGGGGGAGCGGGCGCCGGCCGGCGAGGCCGCCCGCCATCTTCGCAACGAGCGGCGCGGGGCCGCTCTCGCGTTCGCCGCTCAGCGTAACCGACCCGATATAGCCTTCGGCCGAGGCGACGGTGACGACGCCGCTGGACAGATCCTGTTCGGGAATGACGAGGGTGAAGAGCGCGACGCTCGACCGGTTGTAGGCGCGCGTCATCGCCGCGGCGAGTTTCGCGAGATTTTCCGACGAAGCGGGCTTGCCGACGAAGCGCTGCGCCGCGCGGGCGACATTGGCAGGCACCCCCGCGCCGACGAAGCGGATCTCGCGGACGGTGACGTCGGACTGCGCGCCGAGTTCGACCTTGCCGAGCGAAAGTGGCTTCGCCTCCGGATCGGGAAGCGGGTCGCGGCTGCGATCGGGGGCAAGGGGCGGACGGCCGTCGAGCGGCGTCTCCGCCGGTTGGGCCGCGAGCGCCGCGGCGGGGAGGAGCAGGGCTCCTGCGACCGCCGCGGCACAGGCGCTGCGCAATGGGCGCATCGGGTGCTGCTTCAGTTGCCGCGTTTCGGTTTCAGTCCGCCGAGGACGCCCCCGACGGTGCCGGTGACCCCGGTGACGAGGCCGGTTACCGGATCGACGGTCGCGCCGCCGTCGGTCGTCCCGCCGGTCAGGCCGTTCGTGACCTGACCGAGCGCGCCGGTTGCAGTCGTGACGACATTGCTCACCAGCGTGACGGGCGTTCCGGTCGGGTTGCCGGGAGTGCCGCCGGTCAGCCCGCCGGTAACGCCGCCGAGCAGATTGCCGCCCGTGCCGGGCTGCAGCGTGACGAGCTGTCCCGCCGATCCGACGCCGACGGTCAGCAGGCTGCCGTCCGTCTGCCCGGGCGACAGGATGCTCGCGCCGATCAGCGGCGAGGCGGTCGGGCTGCCGATCGCGGTCGCCTCGCCGATCGTCGCGGTGATCAGCTGACCGGGCGCGGCGGCAAGACCGTCGACCAGATACTGCTGGCCGTTCCCCGTCTGGACGAGCGCGACGCCGGTGTTCTTGACCACGCCGACGACGGTCCCGACGAGGTTGGCGTCGCCCGGAACCTTGCTGTCGACCGCGCTGGCGAGCAACAGGCTCTTGTCGGCGATCACATTGACGAGACCGCCCGTCTTGACGAGCACATTGCCGATGACCGGATTGGTCGCGGCGGGATCGCCCGTGTTGGCGAGCAGGCCGGTTCCCGCGATGCCGCCGGGGCCGACGAGACCGCCGACCGCCAGCGCGCCGGCATCGCCGAGGCCGAGGCCGCTACCTGCCGGTCCGGCGGGCCCGGTCGCTCCGGTAGGGCCGGCGGGTCCGGCAGGGCCCGCAGCGCCGGTTGCACCGCCGCTGCCGACGCTGCCGACACGGTAGCTGCCCGACGATTCACACGCCGCGAGTGCAAGGCACGCCGGAATCAGGATGAGATGAGATGGATGGATTGCGAAACGAGACAAAGGCATGAGACATCCCCTTCCTACACTTCTGGTCCCGATGCCCGATATTCTCATGCAAACAGAAAAGTTCCCGACTTTTTGGTATTTTTTGTCGTTCACCAGATATGTAAACTAGTAAGTTAGATGTATTCTAGGAAATCTGTCGATTTCTGATTCTCGATATTAACTAGAATATATATTCGGTTCTTTTTGAACCTCGATCAACAATCGGAGAACCTGTGCCCTTGTGGAACGGTTTGGGTGCACGGCCGGGCGACGCTTCGCCGATGACCGATTTGCCGCCGATCTTTCTTCATTGCGTCATTGCGCTGTCACGCCTTCGCCGCTGCGCCGCAATATCGCCCGCCTAATCCCCGCGCGACCCGGGCGCCATTTCGGTGCCGGGAAAAGGGGATTCACCGAATGACCACCATATTCAGGGGCCGACTGCGGACCGGAGCCGCCTTGATCGCCATGCTCGCCGCGACGCCGGCCTTCGCCGAAGAGGTCGCGGTCGACGCCGCCGATGGCGCCGGTGTCGAAGAGATCGTCGTGCTCGGCCAGGGGCAGGCGCGGCAGGTGCAGGAACTGGGCGCCGCCGACATCGCGCTCGAGGTGGCGGGGATCAGCCCCCTGAAGGCGATCGACAAGCTGCCCGGGGTCAATTTTCAGGCGGCCGACCCGTTCGGTGCCTATGAATGGTCGGCGCGCATCTCGATCCGCGGTTTTTCGCAGAACCAGCTCGGCTTCACGCTCGACGGCATCCCGCTCGGCGACATGAATTATGGCAATCACAATGGCCTGCACATCAGCCGCGCGATCATCAGCGAGAATATCGGCAAGGTCGAAGTCGCGCAGGGCGCGGGCTCGCTCGCCGCGGCGTCCACGAGCAATCTCGGCGGCACGATCGAATTCTTCTCGCGCGAACCCGCCGACGAACCGGGTGTCGAGGCGTCGGGCACCTATGGCAGCGACGATACCAAGCGCGCCTTCATCCGCGTCGACAGCGGCGAGATCGCGCCCGGCGGCCCGCGCCTGTCGCTGAGCTATGCCTGGCAGGACGCCGACAAATGGAAGGGCAACGGCGTCCAGCGGCAGGATCAGGTCAATGCGCGGATCGTCCAGCCGGTCGGCGACGGCCAGTTCTTCGGTTTCGTCAACTACTCGAACCGCCGCGAGAACGACTATCAGGATCTCAGCGCCGAGATGATCGGTCGCCTCGGTTACAACTGGGACAATTACGCGAAGAACTGGGATCTCGCGGTGCAGGTCGCCAAAATCTATCAGAACCAGACGGCGCGGGCAGCGTATAACGCGGCGGTTGCCGACGGGTCGCTGCCGCTCGGCACGCCCTTCGTCGCGCCCTATGCCGGGATCGGCGAAAGCTTTCCCGCGCCGGTCGCGACCGTCGACGACGCCTATTATGACGCCGCGGGCCTGCGCAAGGACTGGCTGGCCGGCGCCGGCGTCGAAGCGCCGCTCGGCGAATATTGGACCTTCAAGGCGAGCGGCTATTATCACGGCAACGAAGGTCGTGGCCTGTGGTTCACCCCCTATGTGACCACGCCGGGCGGCGCGCCGATGACGATCCGCACCACCGAATATGAGATCGAACGCTATGGCATCGTCGCCTCCAGCCTGTTCGAGGTCGGCGCGAACAAGTTCGAAATCGGCATGTGGTACGAGGATAACGACTTCAACCAGGCGCGCCGTTTCTATGGCCTCGACGACACGACGGGCGCACCGAGCCGGGGCAGCCTGACATTCCCGACCGATCCGCTGGCGACTCAGTGGGATTTCGATTTCAACACCCAGACGCTGCAATATCATGTGCAGGACACGCTCGATCTCGGCAGCTTCCAGATCAACGGCGGCTGGAAAGGCCTCCGCGTCACCAACCTCGCTACCCCGATCGTCAGCGGCGGGCTGGCGTCGGGCAAGACCGAGGCGAAGGACTGGTTCCTGCCGCAGGCCGGCCTGCTCTATCGCCTCAACGACGATAACGAGGTATTCGCGAGCTATACCGAGAATATGCGCGCCTATGAATCGTCGGCGACCGGCGGTCCGTTCGCGACGACGCAGGCGGGCTTCGACGCACTCGACCTGAAGCCGGAGACGTCGACGACCTACGAAATCGGTTTCCGTACCAGGTCGCCCCGCTTTCAGGGCGTGATCGCGGGCTATTATGTCGACTTCAAGGACCGCATCATCGCCTTTGCCAACGGGTCGGGCATTCAGGGCAACCCGGCGATCCTGCAGAATGTCGGCGACGTCCGCTCGTGGGGAGTCGAGGCGGCGGGGACGTTCCGCGTCACCCCCGAACTCTCGCTCTTCGCGTCATACGCCTACAACGACTCCCAATATCAGGACGATGTCGTGACCGCGGCGGGCGCGGTGGTGGCGGCGACGGCGGGCAAGACGGTGGTCAATTCGCCCAAGCATCTCGCGAAGGGCGAAATCACCTGGGACATGGGCAGCTTCTTCGTGCGGGCGGCCGCGAACTATACGTCGAAGCGCTATTATTCGTACGAGAATGACGCCGAGGTCGGCGGTTTCGTCATCGTCGACGCCAGCATCGGCTATCGCCTCAACGACCGCATCTCGATCCAGGTGAATGCGACGAACCTGTTCGACAAGGAATATGTGTCGACCATCGGCACCAACGGCTTTGCCAACAGCGGCGACGCGCAGACCCTGCTCGCGGGCGCGCCGCAGCAATTCTTCGTGACGCTGAAGGCCGGTTTCTGAGGGGACTTGCGGTACCGGCCCGCTCAACGATTGACGATGGTGGCGCGGTCCCGCTAGGGCCGCGCCATCATTTTTTGGGAAAACAGTTCATGACCGATACGCCCCCCGACCATCTGTCGACCAATCCGCGCTCGCCCCATTTCGATATGGAGACGTTGCAGCGCGGCATCGGGATCCGCTTCAACGGCAAGGAACGTACCGATGTCGAGGAATATTCGATTTCGGAAGGCTGGATCCGCGTCGCCGCGGGCAAGTCGAAGGATCGTTTCGGCCAGCCGATGACGATCAAGCTGTCGGGTACAGTCGAGGCCTGGTTCGAGGATGTCGCCGACGAAGGTGGCGACGCCTGACGCTGCGAGGTCTCGACGCCTAAAGAAAGCCCCGGAGGCGATCCGGGGCTTTCTTTATGCGCGCACCGGCGATTGCCGATTGTTTTTGCGGCTTACTGGCCGAGCGAGGCGGCAATGGTTTCGAGGCCGTTGCCGGGCTTCCAGTCGTTCTGCGCCCAGACCGGCGCCTTGAAGCTCGGCGCCCCGTTCGGTGCATCGGGTTCGCCGTCGGCGTAGATGAAGCCCTGTACGGGATTGGCGCGGAGGCCAAGGTCGCCGATCGGCGCGTACCAGACGCGGACCATGCTCCAGTCGCCGTCGTCGCTGACGTCGACGACGCGAACGTTGCGCTCGATCTGGCCGCGGCGGCCGTTGATCGGCGACCAGTTGGCATGGTCGATCAGGATTTCGCGGTCGCTGACGATCTTCTTGACGACGGCGACATGGCCCAGCGGCATACCGCGCGTGCCGGCGAAGGCCATCACGGCGCCCTTGCGGGGCTCTTCGCCGCGCTGATAGGTGCCGGCGGCCTGCGACCACCACGTCTTGGCATTGCCGCGAATCTCGACGCCCGATTCGGCGCGGGCGAAGGGGACGCACTGCAGATAGTCGCGCGCCGCGGCGGGGGCGCTGGCGAGCAGGCCGGTGATCGTCATCACAGACGCGATGGCGGCTGCCAGATAGCGACGATAAAGCATGGAAAGCGACCCCCCGATGGCTTGTCTTCAAGCGTTGGAGCGTCTTTGCCACGGTCTGCGCGGCCCACCACCCGTCTAGCGACGAGTCGCGCCGATGATGCGGTGGACGGGGGAACCTTTTGTTAAGCTGTTCAATTCGTCGCGCGGTGCGCTCGGCTGGGCGCCGTCAGGCCGCCTCGGTCGTCACATCGTCGGGGCGACGGAACAGGGTCAGCACGTCGCCCGCGGGCATCGGCCGGCCGTAATAATAGCCCTGGATATTGCTGCAGCCGAAACCGCGGAGCGTTTCGACCTCGAGCTCGGTTTCGGCGCCCTCGGCGGTCGTCTGCATGCCGAGGCTGTCGGCAAGCGCGACCACGGCGCGGATGATCGCGATCGATTCGATGCTGCCCTTGGCGGCGCCGACGACGA
>NZ_JAEMQX010000170.1 GCF_016463645.1 Sphingopyxis sp.
TCCGCTGATACGGAGCGTCCGGACTTTCTCGAATAGGGTAAAGATGACCAAATTTTCGACCATGACCGGCCTGATCGCCTTGGCCGCCGTCGGCGTGACGCCCGTGCTGGCCCAGACCGTCGCCGATAGCGAAGTGCCGACGACCAGCCTCAACATTCCCGGCAATGTGCAGCTTTACGGCGATGCCAAGCCGAACGTCTATCGCCCCTCCGCGACGGTGAATGGCGAGATCATCACCGCGACCGACATCGAACAGCGGATGGCGCTGATCCGGATCGCCAACAACAATGTCGAACTGCCGCCCGAGGAAATACAGCGGCTGCGCAATCAGGTGTTCAGCAACCTGATCGACGAAAAATTGCAGATCCAGGAAGCCAAGGCGGCCGAGATTACGATCGACGAGAATGTCGTCAACGATCAGTTCGCCCGCCTGGCGACGCGTTTCAAGCAGACACCCGACCAATTTTCCAAGTATCTGGCGTCGAAGGGCTCGTCAGCCGCGGCGGTAAAACAGCAGATTCGCGGAGAGTTCGCGTGGGATCGCCTCCTGTCGCGTAACATCCAGTCGACGACCAACGTGTCGACCGAAGAGGTCAAGATCGTCGCCGACCAGATGATGGGGACCAAGGGTCAGGACGAATTCCACCTCGGTGAAATCTATCTGTCGGCGACGCCCGAAAATGCGGCGTCGGTGACTGAAAATGCGAAGAAGATCATCCAGGCCTTGCAGGCGGGCGGCAGCTTTGCCGCTTATGCACGCCAGTTTTCGGAAGCATCGACCGCCGTCGTCGGCGGCGATCTCGGCTGGGTGAAAGCCGGCCAGTTGCCGGGATCAATGGGCGAGGCTGCAACGCAGATGCAGCCGGGCCAACTCGTCGGCCCGATCGAGGTGCCGGGCGGCATCTCGATCATGCTGATGATCGACCGGCGCCAGGTGCTGACCGCCGACCCGCGCGATGCGGTCCTCAGCCTCAAGCAGCTCTCGCTGGACTTCCCGGCGGGCACGACGCAGGAAAAGGCTTCCGAGCTCGCAAGCAAGTTCGCCGAAGCGACGCGGGCGATCGCCGGTTGTGGTGCCGCCGACGCGGTGGCGCAGAGCCTTGGCGCGGCCGTCGTATCGCGCGACAATATCGAAATGCGCGCACTGCCGGCACCGCTGCAGGCGACGCTTGCGAACCTGCAGGTCGGACAGACGACGCAGCCGTTCGGTTCGGCCAACGAGGGCGTCAGCGTTCTCGTGCTTTGCGGCCGCGATATGCCGCAGACCGCAACCGCGCCGAATCTCGAGCAGATCGAGCAAAAGCTGCTCGAGGACAAGGTCAACAAGCGGGCCCAGCGCTATCTGCGCGACCTGCGCCGCGACGCGGTGATCGAATATAGCTGATGACTTTTGACGACCCGCGCCGCCCGATCGCGGTCACCATGGGTGACCCGGCCGGCGTCGGCCCCGAAGTCACGGCCCGCGCCTGGGCCGCGCGCCGCGAAAACCACCTGCCGCCGTTCGTGGCGATCGGCGACATTGCGGCTATCGAGGCCGTCTGGGACGGTCCCGTCGCGCGAGTGGGCGATATGGACGAGGTCGGGCGGGCGTTCGACACCGCACTTCCCGTATGGCATCTCGAAGACAGCGGACCGCTGATCCCCGGCCAGCCGACGCCGGCTGGCGCAACCTGTGCGCTCCACGCGCTCGAAACCGGCATCGGGCTGACGCGCAACCAGGCGAGTTCGGCGCTCGTCACCGGATCGGTGTCGAAATATGCGCTGCACGGCATCGGTTATACGCATCCGGGGCAGACCGAATTCATTGCCGAACGCTGCGGCGTCACCGCGACCAATGCCGTGATGGTGCTGGCGGGGCCGAGCCTGCGTGTCGTGCCGCTGACCGTGCATATCCCGCTCGCCGAGGTACCCGAGCGGCTGACGAGCGAGCTGATCGTCGCCAAGGCCCGGATCGTCGCGCGCGGGCTGCGGCGCGATTTCGGAATCGAGACGCCGCGCCTCGCGCTCGCGGGGCTCAATCCGCACGCGGGCGAAAGCGGCCAACTCGGCAGCGAGGAAGAGCGGGTCATGGCCCCCGCCATCGCCCAGCTTGCCGAGGACGGTATCATCGTCGACGGGCCGGTGGCAGCCGACGCGCTCTTCGCACCGGGTATCCGCGACCAGTATGATGCGCTGCTTTGCGGCTATCACGATCAGGCGCTGGCACCGTTCAAGGCGCTGCATTTCCACGATGGCGTCAATCTGACGCTCGGCCTGCCGATCATCCGCACCTCGCCCGACCATGGCACGGCGTTCAATATCGCGGGGACCGGTCGCGCCGACCCGGGACCTACGATCGCCGCGATCGCGATGGCGGCGCGGATGGCGGCTGCCCGCGAGCGCAGCTGCGCGCCGGCAAAGTGACGATCCAGCCGCGCACTCCGCTGCCGCCGCTGCGCGAAACGGTGCGCGTGCACGGCCTGTCGGCGAGCAAGGCGCTCGGGCAGAATTTCCTGTTCGACGAGCAATTGCTCGACCGGATCGCCGCACTGCCGGGCAATCTCGACGGAGCGACGGTATTCGAGGTCGGTCCCGGCCCGGGCGGGCTGACCCGCGCGCTGCTGCGGGCGGGAGCAAAGGTCATCGCGGTCGAGCGCGACGACCGCTGCCTGCCGTTGCTCGCCGAGCTGGGCCAAGCCTTTCCGGGGCAGCTGACGGTGATCGCCGGTGATGCGATGGCGGTCGACGTCGACGCGCTGATCGGCGGCGCACCTTATCATATCGTCGCGAACCTGCCCTATAATGTCGGCACCGCGCTGTTCACGCGCTGGCTCGAGCCCGCGGCGTGGCCGCCGCGATGGGTATCGCTGACGCTGATGTTCCAGCTCGAAGTCGCCGAACGCATCGTCGCCCCGGTCGGGACGGGCGCCTATGGGCGGCTGGCGGTCCTCGCACAGTGGCGGTCCAATGCGAAGATCGCGATGAAGGTGCATCGTTCGGCCTTCACACCGCCTCCCAAAGTGATGTCGGCGATCGTGCATGTGACGCCTAGCGCCGAGCCCCAAGGCGTCGATCCGAGGCTGCTGTCGAAACTCACCGAAAAGGGGTTCGGCCAGCGGCGCAAGATGCTGCGGCAAAGTCTGAAGGGCGCCGAAGGCGCCGTTGCGGCGGCGGAATCGATCGGAATCGATCTGACACGGCGCGCCGAGACGGTCAGCGTCGACGAGTGGGTGGAGCTGGCCCGCGCGCTGGGCGCCTGACCCCAATCAGTTCTGGCTACTGGTCGTACCGACGGTCGCGACTACCGGCTTCGGCACCAGCACTTCTGCGGCGACGACGCGCTTCGACGCACTCGATGCGATCGTCTTTTCAAGCGCCGCGACCTGCGGACATTTGTCGCTGCAGACACGCTGCGCCTCGGCCAGCTTTTCGCGCGCGAGTTCGAGCGCACCCTTGTCTGCGAGGGCTTCGCCCTGCCCGGTCAGCGCGACGATGTCGTTGGGTTCGAGCACCAGTGCCTCGCGATAAAGGCCGATCGCCTTGCCGGGCAGCCCCTGCGCGCGGGCGACCTGCGCCAACGCGATGATCGCCGAGCGGTTGCGCGGGTCGGCAGCGAGCGCCGATTCATAAAAGTCGATCGCCTGATCGAGATCGCCGGCTTCCTGCGCCTTGTGCCCTTCCTGCTGGAGCGCGATCGAGCGGGGAAAGATGTCGTTGTCGGCGCGTTGCGCGTCGGATGCGGTGGGCAGGCTGGCGAGGATCAACCCCGCAGAAAGAGCCAGAAAGCCGACACGCATCGCATTCTCCCATCGCTTCATTGCAGGGAATGCTAACATGGCGCGGTCAGCCGCGCGAGAAAAAATCCGTCGCAGCCATCATGCGCCGGAGTCAGGAGATAGCCGCAGCCCGCAGCGCGGCCGATGCCATCCGGCAGATAGCGGACGTCGACCGTCCAGCCCGGATTCCGGTTCAGAAAATCGTCCACCTGTGCCCGCCCCTCGCGCGTGATGATCGAGCAGACAGCATAAATCAGTTTGCCGCCCGGCGCCACAAGGTCGGCACCGATGTCGATCAGCCTGGCCTGATCGGCGAGATGACGTTCGAGCCGCGCGGGGGTCAGGCGCCAGCGCAGTTCAGGGCTGCGTCGCCAGGTGCCGCTGCCCGAGCAAGGCGCATCGACGAACACCCGGTCGGCCCTGCCCTGCCAGCCGGTGAGCATCGCGGGCTCTTGCCCCGGATTGAGCAGCCGCGTCTCGATGCGGGTCGCACCGGCGCGCTCGGCGCGCGGCGGGAGTTGCTGGAGGCGCGCGCGGTTGGTGTCGCAGGCGAGGATGTCGGCATCGTCACCGGTCAGCGACGCGATCGCAAGCGTTTTGCCGCCACCACCGGCGCAAAGATCGACGATCGCTTGTCCTTGGCGAGGGTCCAATGCGGCGGAGGCATATTGGCTCGCGGCGTCCTGTACCTCGAAACGGCCTTCGGCATAGGCGGGATGCTGGACGGCGGCGGTTTCGGGTGGCAGGCGCCAGCCGTCGGGCGCGCCTGGGATCGTTCCGCCTTCGGGGAAAAGCGCGGCGAGATCGGCGGCCTTCGACCTGATGCGATTTGCGCGGAGATCGAGCGGTGCGCGCGCGAGCATCGCGTCATATTCGCCTTCGCCGACGAGCGGATCGAACAGCTCTATCAAAGCCTCCGCCGCCAGCCCGGTTTCGGCGCGCGGTTCGTCCGCGGCGATCGGTTCGGCGCCATAGGAAGAGCCGTCGAAGAGCAGCGCAAGATCGGGCTGGGTTTCGGCGAGCGCGAGCATCGCGGCGCGGCCCGACGTGGGCGCCGAGCGCACAACGCGGATCGCGTCATAAACATGGCCGCGGATCGCGCGGCGGTCCTTCGACCCCGCATAGCGGCGCGCGCGCATCGCTTCGGTAAAGATCGCGTCAGCCGCCGCCCCGCCCTCGCGCGCGGCGGCGGCGATGGCGTCGAGGATCTCGATCGCCGCCTGAATGCGCGCAGCAGGCGTCATCGGCCGGCCTCAGCCCGCCGGATAGTTGGGAGCCTCGCGGGTGATCGCGACGTCATGGACATGGCTTTCGCGCAGGCCCGCATTGGTGATGCGCACGAACTTCGCGCGCTCGCGGAAATCCTTCAGCGTGCGGCTGCCGGTATAACCCATCGCGGCCTTCACGCCGCCGACCATCTGGTGAATGACGTCCTTCGCCGGCCCCTTGAACGGAACCTGACCCTCGATGCCTTCGGGAACCAGCTTCATCTGGTCCTTGATATCCTGCTGGAAATAGCGGTCGGCCGAGCCGCGCGCCATCGCGCCGACACTGCCCATGCCACGATAGCTTTTATAGGTGCGCCCCTGATAGAGGAAGGTCTCGCCCGGCGCCTCGGCGGTGCCCGCGAGCATCGATCCGACCATCACGCTCGAAGCGCCCGCCGCAAGCGCCTTGGCGACGTCGCCGGAGGTGCGCAGGCCGCCATCGGCGATCACCGGCACGCCGAGCTTCGACGCCGCCTCGACGCTGTCGAGAATCGCGGTGAGCTGCGGTACACCGACGCCCGCGACGATGCGGGTGGTGCAGATCGAGCCCGGGCCGATGCCGACCTTCACGCCGTCGGCACCCGCGTCGATCAGCGCCTTGGTCGCGTCGCCCGTGGCGACATTGCCGGCAAGAACCTGCACGCGGTTCGACAGTTTCTTGATGCGTTCAACCGTCGCGCCGACGCCCTTGCTGTGACCGTGCGCGGTGTCGACGACGATCAGGTCGCACTCCGCATCGAGCAGCGCTTCGGCGCGCTCGACACCGCTATCGCCGGTGTTCGTCGCCGCGGCGACGCGCAGGCGGCCATTCCCGTCCTTTGTCGCGTCAGGAAAATTGACCGCCTTTTCCATGTCCTTGACCGTGATCAGACCGATGCAGTGATAATCGTCGTCGACGACGAGCAGCTTTTCGATGCGACGCTGGTGAAGCAATTTGCGCGCTTCCTCCTGCCCGACCCCGGCGCGGACGGTCGCGAGATTCTCGGCGGTCATCAGTTCGCGCACGGGCTGGCCGGGATTGTCGGCGAAGCGCACATCGCGGTGGGTGAGGATGCCCACGAGCTTGCCGCCGGTCTCGACGACGGGAATGCCCGAAATCCGGTGCTGATCCATCAGCGCGGTCGCATAGGACAGCGGTGCGTCGGGGGTGATCGTGATCGGGTTGACGATCATCCCGCTTTCGAAGCGCTTGACCTGCCGTACCGCGGCCGCCTGTTCCTCGACGGTCAGGTTGCGGTGGAGCACGCCGATACCGCCGATCTGTGCCATCAGGATCGCCATGTCGGCCTCGGTCACCGTGTCCATCGCCGACGACAGGA
>NZ_JAEMQX010000051.1 GCF_016463645.1 Sphingopyxis sp.
GAAAGCGGGGTCGCGATCCGCGCCGGGCACCATTGCGCGCAGCCGCTGATGGAGCATCTGGGCGTCGCCGCGACCGCGCGCGCGAGTTTTGGCGTTTACAGCAATGACGACGACGTGGCGGCGCTGATCGACGGCCTCGCCCGCGTCGAGAGGATTTTCGGATGAGCGAGAACGGAATTCGGATCGAGGAAGTGGAAAGCGTCGAAGCGCCGCCGAAGGCGCGCGTCGAGGACGTGGAAAGCGCGCCCGAGAAATTGGAGCGCAAGCGCGACTATCTGGAAGGCTTCCTTGCCGCCAAGCCCGCGGCGGTGGAGCCCGGCGCGGTCGGCGGCGATCTCTACGAAGCCGTGATCGATGCGCTCAAGGAGATTTTCGATCCCGAAATCCCGGTGAACATCTATGACCTCGGCCTCATCTACAATGTCGAGATCGACGAGGGGCATGTGATGGTCACGATGACGCTGACGACGCCGCACTGCCCGGTCGCGGAATCGATGCCCGCCGAGGTCGAACTGCGCGTCGGCGCGGTGCCCGGCGTCGGCGACGCCGAGGTCAATCTCGTCTGGGATCCGCCATGGTCGCCGCAGAATATGAGCGACGAAGCGCGGCTCGAACTGGGAATGCTGTGATGACCGAAACGAAAACCCGCGCCCGCCCGGCCGCGGTCACGCTGACCGCCAACGCCGAGGAGCGTATCGCCAAGCTGATGGCGTCGGCACCCGACGGCGCGATCGGCGTTCGCCTGTCGACGCCGCGCCGCGGCTGCTCCGGGCTTGCCTATTCGGTCGACTATGTGACCGAGGAACAGAAGTTCGACGAGAAGATCGAAACGCCCGGCGGCGTATTCTATATCGACGGCGCGTCGGTGCTCTACCTGATCGGCAGCATAATGGACTGGGTCGAGGATGATTTCGCCGCGGGCTTCGTGTTCGAGAATCCGAACGCCAAGGGCGCGTGCGGCTGCGGTGAAAGCTTCACCGTCTAAAGCGCGCATTTCCGCGAAAAACCTGCTATAATGCCCCGCCTGAAGCAGGGGCATTGCGATGGTTCGTGCCTTCTACCTCGCCTATGCGGCGATATGCTACGCGATATTCTTCGCGACATTCCTGTATCTTATTGCCTTCGTCGGCAATCTTCCGGTCGTCCAGCCGACGGTCGATTTCGCGCGCGAAGCACCGCCCGGGCGAACCCTGCTGATCGACTCGGCGCTCATCGCGCTGTTCGGCGTCCAGCATAGCGCGATGGCGCGCCCGGGGTTCGAGGCGGCGTGGACGCACATCGTCCCCGCACCGATCGAGCGCAGCACCTATGTGCTGTTCGCCAGCATCGCGCTGATCATCCTCATGCTGTTCTGGCATGAATGGACGACGCCGGTCTGGACGGTGACCGAGCCGGTCGGCGCCGCCATCCTGTGGGCGCTCTTCGGTCTCGGCTGGCTGATCGTCTTCACCAGCACCTTCCTGATCAATCATTTCGAATTGTTCGGGCTGCAGCAGGCATGGTTCGCACTGCGCGAGCGGGCGGCCGCGCCACCCGTGCTGCGTCAGCCCTTCTTCTACCGGTTCGTCCGGCATCCGCTTTATGCGGGCTTCTTCCTTGCCTTCTGGGCGACACCAGCCATGACCGCCGGCCATCTGCTGCTCGCGGTGGGCCTTTCGGTCTATATGCTGATCGCGATCAGGTTCGAGGAGCGCGACCTGATCGACGTCTTCGGCGAGGCTTATGTCAGCTATCGCCGGCGCGTCGGCATGCTCGTCCCGCGGATCGGAGGGCGCTAGCGGCAGACCGTCCAGCCCGCGGTTCGCGCCGCCATGTCGAGGTGAAAATGGTCGGCGTGCGCGCGATTATAGTCGGGCGACAGGATCGTGCTGAACAGGCCGCAACTCTCGTCACGCACCGCGTGC
The DNA here is from genome assembly GCF_016463645.1 of Sphingopyxis sp. GTDB lineage: Bacteria > Pseudomonadota > Alphaproteobacteria > Sphingomonadales > Sphingomonadaceae > Sphingopyxis. Next base: position 1,905 of record NZ_JAEMQX010000051.1, read on the forward strand.
AGGAACTCGCTGCGCTTGTCGCCCGGCGCCCAGTCGTTGATCAGCGATATTCGCGTGCCGTCGGCGAGGATGAAGGCCGAGATATCGATCGCGTTCGCGGTCGAATGCTGGCTCTGCGCCTGTTCGCCCGCGATCTTGCGGCAATTATAGCTGCCGAGATTCTCCATCTCGACGACCTTCTGCCCGAAATATTCATGCGCGAGCGGCTGGACGACGTCGCGGTTCCATAGCGCCATCGCGGCGGTCACCGCACAGCCGGGGGCGACGTTCGCGGGGCGCATCGTCGGGACGAGACGATCGCCGGTCAGGATCATCCGCTGGCTCGCGCGGCAGGCGCCGCTCCCGATCGCGGGCCGGCGCAGATACCCCGCCTCGGCGCGGTCGAAGGCGGCGAAACAGCCGGTGTCATCGCCGGCGAGCGCAACGAGCTTGCCGTGCGTCGCCCAGCCCTGCGGGTGCGCCAGCTCGAAACGCGCGCCCGGAAAATGCTCGGGATGGTCGCGCGCCCACTGCATGCCCAGAATCGCGCCGATGGTCACGAGAACGGCGGCGGCGAACCAGATCAGATAGGGGCGGAGGCTTTTCAACATGGCCGCTTTCCGGTGCCGCAAAATAGCGCTTGTTGAAAGCGCTTTGCGGCTCGATAGCGTTCCAGGTGGCGAAACGTTCGATCCTGATCGTCGGCGGAGGAACCGCGGGATGGCTGACCGCCGCCTATCTCGCGCGCTTCTTCGACCTGCCGCGCAATCCGCGCCTCGCGATCACGCTGCTGGCATCGGACGAGATCGGCAGCATCGGCGTCGGCGAAGGCGCCTTTCCGACGATCCGGAACACACTGCAGTTCATCGGCATCGACGAGAGCGCGTTCGTGCGCAGGGCATCCGCCACCTTCAAGCAGGGCATCCGCTTCGACGATTGGGTCCGCACGCCCGCGGACGGCTGCTCGAGTCACTTCTTCCATCCGTTCGAGGCGCCTTATCATGGCGACGGGCACAGCCTCGTGTCCTACTGGTTGCTGCAGGATGAAAAGGTGCGGCGGCCCTTCGCCGAGGCGATGACGATCCAGAACCGTGTCGCCGAGGCGCAGCGCGCGCCCAAGCGCGCCGGCGAAGGCGCGTTCAGCGGCCCGCTCACCTACGCCTATCATTTCGACGCGGCGCGGCTGGCCGAGGTGCTGGCGGCGGAAGCGTGCGCGATGGGTGTCACGCATCTCGGCGGCACATTGACCGGCGTCGGGCTCGACGCGGTGAACGGTGCGATCGACCATATCGTCACCGCGGAACATGGCACGCTCTCCGCCGACCTTTATATCGACTGTTCGGGATTTCGCGCCGAGCTGATCGGCGGCGCGCTGCAATCTCCGTTCCGGGGCGTGAAGGACAAGCTGTTCACCGACCGCGCACTCGCGTGCAAGCTGCCCTACGACCGCCCCGACACGCCGCTCGAAAGCTATACGATCGCCGCGGCGCACGAGGCCGGGTGGACATGGGATATCGGGCTGGCCGGCGCGCGCGGGATTGGCTGCGTCTATTCGGGCGACCATCTGAGCGACGAGCGCGCCGCCGAAATCCTCGCGAACTACACCGGCGGGCGCAGCCACGACGTCGCCGTCCGGTCGATCCCGTTCGAGGCGGGCTACCGCCCCGCATCATGGATCAGGAATTGCGTCGCGGTCGGATTGTCGGGCGGCTTCCTCGAACCGCTCGAATCGACGGGGCTCGTCATGATCGAAACCGCGGCGGCGATGATCGCCGAGATGTTTCCGCTCAATGGCCCCGTCGCGGCGCCCGCCCGGCGTTTCAACGAGCTGATGGCCGCGCGCTACGAGAATAATATCAACTTCCTGAAACTCCATTACTGCCTCAGCCAGCGCAGCGAGGCCTTCTGGCGCGACAATAGCGACCCGGCATCGATCCCCGACCGGCTGAAGGACCTGCTCGAGGAATGGCGCTATCGCCCGCCCGGCCGCTTCGATTTCATCCTCGACCTCGAAAGCTTCGCCTTCTTCAACTACCAATATATCCTCTACGGCATGGAGTACCGCACCGACCTGTCCCCGGTCCGCGAGGACTTTCCCGACATCGCCGAGGCCGAACGCATTTTTGCGCGGATTCAGAGCTTCGGCGACCGCGCCGCGAGCGAACTGCCCGCGCACCGGGCGATGATCGACCAGATCAACGCGGGCGCGGGCATCGCCTGACCTTCAGGCGGGCTTCGCCGCCAGTTCGTTTCTGTGCGGCGCGTCGTCCGGCCCGTCGGTGCCGAGCTGGCCGAGTTCGCCCGTCTCGCGTGCCTTCCGCCCATAGACGATCTCGAACAGCGGCCCCGCCATCACCGTGGTGACGATCGCCATCAGCACCATGATCGCGAACAGGGTGGGACCGATGATCCCCTTTTGCAGCCCGATGTTGATGATGATGAGTTCCATCAGCCCGCGCGCGTTCATCAGCGCACCGATCCCCATCGCGGTCCGGTTGTCCTCGCCCGCCAGCCGTGCGGCGAGCCAGCAGGCGCCGAATTTCGCAGCGATCGACACGAGCAGGATGCCGAACGCGATGGCGAGCAGGGTCAGGCTGTTCACCGTGGTAAGCTGGGTGTTGAGGCCCGAATAGGTGAAGAACATCGGCAGCAGGAAAACGACCGTCATCGGCTCGATCTTCCTCCTGATTTCTTCGGTGAGCAGCCCGCGCGGCATGCACGCGCCGAGAAGGAAGCCGCCGAACACGGCGTGGATGCCGACCGCGTCCATGAAGAAGGCCGACATGGCGTAGAGCATCAGGACGACGGCGAGCAGCGTGTGGGTCAGCTCGCCCTTCGCCTCGACCGCGCGCCCGAGCGGGACGAGCAGCTTGCGTCCGACAAAGAACATGAAGAGAGCGAAGCCGACGCCGCCGACGACCGCCAGCAACGCCACGCCGGGCCCGGCGCCGAAGGTGGCCAGAACGAGCGCGAGTACGCACCACGAGACCGCATCGTCGAACGCGCCCGCGGTGAGGGTCAGCGTACCGAGTGACGTGTTGGCCAGCCCTCGTTCGTTGATGATCCGCGCCAGCATCGGGAAAGCCGTCAGCGCGATACACGCGCCCAGAAAGAGCGTCGCGCCGCCCCGGCTCAGCCCTTCGGTAAACAGGCCCGGGATATCGAGCAGGAAGGGGGTGATCAGCGCGGCGAAAAGAAAGGGCGCGACGATGCCCGCCGCCGACACGCCGACCGCGCTTTTCGCCTTCGACTGGAAATGGTCGAGACGCAGCGTCGTGCCGACGAGGAACATGTAGAGACCGACGCCGAATTGCGCGCCCACGTAGAGAATGTTGCGCGTCTCCCTGGGGAAGAGCGCGGCCTGGAATTCGGGAAAAAAGAGCCCGAACAGCGAAGGGCCGAGGACGACCCCCGCGATCATCTCTCCCACCACCTGCGGCTGGCCCATGAAGCGGTTGGCCATCCATCCGACGACGCGGCAGACGAGCAGGATCACGGCGATCTGGAGGAAAAAATGGATGCTGTAGTCGCTGGGCGCATAGCTTTGTGCCGCGCTGACCGCCGGTCCGTGCGCTCCGATCACATCGCCCATCGCACGGAGCAGCTCATCGAACATATCTGATACCAATTTCCCTCTCCCACCGCGGCGCCAGCGATCTCGATCCGGCCGCTATTCGCCTGTTCCCGGCATCAGGAGACATGAAAGCGGCATCGGCGCAATGGCCGTAACGCGATTGGGCGCGCCCGCTGCGGTCGATTTCCGCCCGCCCGCTCATTTTTGTTGCGGGGCGGTCACAGTGTAGTAACATACCTACATGTGAACGATCACAATATGCAGCGATTTCGCATGGGCGAAGGGTGTTCATGAAGCGCGTCACGAGCCGCGAACTCAATCAGGACGTCAGCCGCGCAAAGCGATTCGCGCTGATCGAACCCGTCTTCGTGACCGACCGCGGGCGCCCGACCCATGTGCTGATCAGTATCGATGCGTGGCGGCAATTGAGCGGCGAGCGGGAGAATATGGCGCAGCTTCTCGCCGCCCCGCCCGGCGATGTCGCGCTCGATCGCGCCCATCTGCGCAAGGCGCTGGACGGACGCGGCTGATGTTTCTGATGGACGCCGAAATCCTGTTCGACCTGCGTCACGCCCCGAACGACGGCGGACATGCGGCGCTCGCAGCATGGGCGCAGCGGACGTCGCGACAATCGATGTTCCTGTCGGCCCTGTCGCTCGTCGAGCTGGAAAATGCGGCCGCGCTGGCTGCGAAGGCGAGCAAGGCGGCGGGCACCGCGTGGCGCGACTGGATCGACGCGCAATTGCTGCCGGCATTCGAGGGCCGCATCCTGCCGGTCGACGCCGCGATCGCGCGTCGCCGCGCGGCGATGCCGCTCGATCACGACCGCGACGCGCTGCTCGCGGCGACCGCCCTCGAGCATGGACTGACGCTGGTCACCTATCGCGGGGCGGCGTTTCGCGGCACGCGGATCAAGCTGCTCGACCCCAGCCGCGCCGCGCCCGATGCCGGCGACGACGGCGACTGGCGCGAAGCGACCCGCGGGCGGTCGCCGTGGATCCGCAATCTGTTCATTCGAGGGTGAACGCCCGGGCAGCGCTCCTCGCCGGTGCGGCCAAAGAACACCCGAGCCGGTGTCTTCAGCGCAAGACGCCCTTCGCCCGCATCGCGCGCGCATAAAACAGCAGCGCGAGCATGATCACCCATATGGTGAGGGTCACATAGAGCGCGATATTCTGGAACAGCGCCCTGGTAGTCTCGCCATTCAGCACATGCTGATAAAGCGTCGAACCCGCGAGCCCGATGATCGACACGATGAAGGCGGTAACGGCGTGGCGCGACCGCAGCAACAGCAGCAACGACCCGAGAAAGGCTCCGAAACCGCCGAGCGCCCAGCAGACATCGGACCATAAGGGCGCGCCGAGGATGAAGCTGCGCTGCGCGTCGTTCAACGGCGACAGCCAGAATTCATTCTGCATGTTGGTCAGCGTGAAATCGGCGGCCGGAAAGGCGTTGATCAGCAAGGACACGGCCCCGACCACCCACAGGTGCCACGGCGTTTTGACGGCTTCGGTCATATTGTCTCCCCCTCCAGAAAGATCAGGCGAAACTACCATCCTTTGCCGTCGCCAGCAATATGGTGATATAGTCGCGCAATACAGCAATGTTGCGGTCAAAATAGCCGATGTCGCGATAGGTGCGCGCCTGCATCACCGCGCCCTCCATCACCGTCAGCACGAATTCGCCGAGCGCCTTGCGGTCGGTGCCGGGCGGCAGACGGTCGGCGGCGGCATCGAAACAGCCGGCGATCGCGGTGGACCAGTTGGTGAAGTTCGCCGCCATCAGGTCGCGAACCACGGGGTCGGGCTCATGGATCTCGAGCGCGAGGCTGCCGATCGGGCAGCCATAGGTGCAGTCGGTGACGATCAGGTGCGTGCGGTAGCCCGCAAGCAGCGCGAAGACCCTGTCGATCGGGTCATCGACGCCGTCCCAGTTCGGCGCGAGCAGCATCTCGCCGATTCCGTCGCGATAGAGTTCGAGCACGCCGACAAGGACATCCTGCTTGCCCGGGAAGAAATGATAGAGGCTGCCCGAATGGATCTGGCTGCGTGAGAGGATGTCGGAGACCGAGGTCGAGAGATAGCCCTTCTCCCAGAACAGCTCCATCGCGGTCATCAGGATGCGCTGGCGGGTGTCTGCCGCGTTCACGCTTATCCCGCCCGGTCATAGGCGGCGCGAAGCCAGCCCGCGACCTCATCGTCCGCGTCCCCGTCCGCGGCGATCCGCACCCGGTGCGAGACCATCGCGTTCCAGCTTCCCGCGAGCTCGAGCTTGTCGGCGGGCTCCTCGCCCTTCAGCGCGAGGCCGATATCGAAGCGATCCCTGGTCGACGGCTGAAGCAGCGCGAACTGTTTCTTGCGGCGCAGACTGACATAGCCCTTTTTCGGCGCCAGCCCGACGTCGTCGCCGAACCCCTGCACGAGCGCGACCAGCCGGTCGTAGAGCGGGCGCCAATGCGCCTTCGCGCCGTCGAAAGCCGCCGCGACGAGCGCGTCGTCATCCTGCGACAGCGACGAGGAGGCGTTCGCCGCATGGACGATCATGTTGGCATAGCCATGGCCGAGCCCATGTCCGGATTTGAGGTGATTCACCAGCGCCATATGGCCCGCGATCCCGGTCTCCCGCGCGATGGCCACCCATTCGTCGAGCCCCTTGCCGGTCTTCGCCCGCAGCGTCTCGCCCATCTTCGCGAATTCGTCGGCCATCGGCGTCCTCCCTCGTCAAGATGAGTTGATTGAACATTCAACCAACCAATTTGTCAAGAGGCTTGGCAAGCGCGCTCCGCGATCCGATATGCCTCCCATGTGTGTCGTCGCCCTCGCCCATCAGGCCCATCCCGACTGGCCGCTCATCCTCATCGGCAATCGCGACGAGTTCCACGCGCGCCCCGCCGCGTCGCTCCATATATGGGACGGCAGCGGCATCGTCGCCGGGCGCGATCTGCAAGCGGGCGGAACATGGCTCGGCGTGCACCAGCCGAGCGGACGCGCCGTCGTCGTCACCAATGTCCGGGGTGCGATGCCCGATCCCGCGAAAGAGTCGCGCGGCGCGCTTGTATCCGATCTGCTGCGCGGCGAAGGGAGCTTCGCCCGCCCCACGGCCGAGGACCTGCCGCGCTTCAACGCTTTCAACCTGTTCGCCGTCGATGGCGGCGCGGGGCGGCTGCTCACCAACCGGCCGGTGCCGCTGATCATGTCGCTCGAACCCGGCGTCCACGCGCTCGCCAACGAACCGGTCGATGCCCCCTGCCCCCGCGCCGAACGGCTGCGCATCGCGCTCGAGGAAGCCGTGGGAACGGGCGCCGATCCGGCAGACCTGCTCGACACACTGATGGCAGAGGATGACCCCGCGCTCTTTCTGCGCGGCGACGTCTACGGCACGCGGGCCTCGACGCTCGTGCAGATCTCGGCGGACGGCACCGCCACGATGACCGAGCGCCGATACGAAAAGGGCGGCCGTCCCGTCGGAACGACCGCCCTCGAATTTCGCATCGGCTGAGCCGCCGCAGCTTACTTCGGCGCGAGCACCATCAGCATCTGGCGGCCTTCGGTGCGCGGGTGCGCCTCGACCTTCGCGACCTCGGCGGTCATCTCGGCGACGCGCTGGAGCACGTTGAGGCCGAGCTGCGTATGGCTCATCTCGCGGCCGCGAAAGCGCATGGTCATCTTGACCTTGTCGCCTTCCTCGAGGAAGTCGAAGACCTTCTTCATCTTCACATCGAAATCATGATCGTCGATGTTCGGACGCATCTTGATCTCTTTGATTTCCTGCGTCTTCTGGCTCTTGCGTGCGAGGTTCGCCTTTTTCTGCGCCTCGTACTTGAACTTGCCGACGTCGAGGAACTTGCACACCGGCGGATCGGCGTTCGGAGATACTTCCACCAGGTCGAGCCCGACCTCGGCCGCCTGCTCGATCGCTTCGGCCGTCAGCATCACGCCCAGATTTTCACCTTCCTCGTCGATCACGCGGACTTTCGGGGAGGCGATGAATTCATTGTATCGCGGGCCGTTCTTGGGCGGCATCGGTGCCATCGGGCGACGGGTCATGGGCGGTGGTATAGCTGTATCTCCTGAAACATTTAAAACGGGCGTGCGGAATCAACGCCGGAACACGCGCGATTGTCATATAGTGATCGCGCGGCGGCCGTAAAGGCCACCCCGCTTTTCCGATACCGGTTTTCGGCCAACTGTGGCCGCTCTGCCACTGTCAGCCGCGGCTCACCATTTGGTGGGCGCGGGGTCGACGACGCGAAAGCCGCCGGCGCCGATTTCGCTGACCTCGAGCGCGCGTTCGGCGATGCCGCGATTGTTGAAGCGGAAGATGCCGTCGATCCCCCCGAAACCGTCGGCGGCGAGCAGGCGGTTCGTCGGGAAATTGCTTCCGGGTTTCCAGTCGCGCGCGATACGCACCGTCAGCAGCACCGAATCATAGCCGAGACTCGCGAGCCGGTACGGCGCCTTGCCGAAACGCGTGCGATATTTGGTCGCGAGCTGACCGTAGAGTCCGTCCGAAACGCTGGCGAACCACGCCCCGCGCATCGCCGCATTGCCGCCGAGCGCGGCATCGGTGTTCCAGAGCTCGGTGCCGAGGATCTGCTTGTTCCCCGTTCCCTTGATCACCGGCACCGCGCGGATCGCATTGCCTCCGCTGTCGGCTATCAGCACCGCATCCATCGCGCCCGCATTGGCGATCCGCCGCGCGGCGCCCGACAGCGCGGTCGCGCTGCGGTCGTAGCTTTCGACCGCGACGAGCGTGCCGCCCGCTTGCGCCACCGCCGCGCGGAAGGCCGCGGCCGACCGGTCGCCATAGACATTCTTCGGCACGAGCGCGCCGAAACGCTGATGCCCCCTGGCGCGCGAGAAGGCGACGACGCGCTCGACCGACTGGCCGGGGACGAAGCCCATGATGAAGACGCCGTTGCCCGCCACGCCGCTGTCGTTCGAAAAGCTGAGCACCGGAACTTTCGCGTCGCGCGCGATCGGCGCGACCGCGGCGACGTCCTCGCTGAGCAGCGGGCCGAGGATCAGCTTGTTGCCGTCAGCGATCGCCTGGCGCGCCGCGGCGGCGGCGCCGAGCGCGGTGTCATAGGTGGTGATGCGCACGCGTTCGGTACGGGAATCGAGCAGCGCCAGCGTCGTCGCGTTGGCGATCGCGGTGCCGACGTCGGCATTTGCGCCGGTCTGCGGCACGAGCAGCGCGACGCGGTGGCGATCGGTGTCGGTGGGAAGGCCCGGCCCCACATTGTCGTCGGGATTGGTCGGCGGCGGCGGGGTGGCCGGACCGTTCGCCTTCGGCACCATCTGGCAGGCCGCGAGCAGCCCCGCCATCGCCATCACGCCGAGCCCGCGCAACATCCGGCGGCGCGGCGACGCATTATTCCGGCGCGCATCGTCATGGCAGTCGGGGGCAGTTTCTGCCATTTTCGGCGTCATGCCAGATTCGAACATCTCAGATTCTCCCTTGCCCGGTCTCTATATCGTCGCGACGCCCATCGGCAACCTTGGCGACATCGGCGCGCGCGCGGCCAGAACGCTCGCCTCCGCCGACGTGATAGCCGCGGAGGATACGCGCGTGACCGCGAAGCTCCTGTCGCATCTGGGTTTGCGTGTGCCGATGACCCCCTATCATGATCACAGCGACGAACGCACACGCGCCGCGCTGGTTGCGCGCATGGAGCAGGAAGTTGTCGTTTTGGTGTCGGACGCGGGAACGCCACTGATTTCGGACCCGGGCTACAAGCTGGTGCGCGACGCACGCGCGGCGGGGCGCCACGTCACGACCCTGCCCGGCCCCTGCGCCGCGATCGCCGCGATCACGCTGTCAGGCCTGCCGAGCGACCGCTTCCTCTTCGCGGGTTTCCTGCCGAACAAGGCGAAGGCGCGCGCCGACACGATCGCCGAATTCGCGGGGCTGCGCGCGACGCTCGTTTTCTACGAAAGCGGCCCGCGCCTCGCCGCCGCGCTCGCAGCGCTCGCCGAAGGCCTCGGGAACCGTGAGGCGGCGGTCGCGCGCGAGATCAGCAAGCTCTACGAAGAGTGCGTCACCGGCACCCTGAGCGAACTCGCCGCGCGCTACAAGGCCGCGCCGCCGAAGGGCGAGATCGTCCTCATCGTCGGCCCGCCCGGCGAAGAAGCCGCCGAGGAGGCCGACGATGCGACGCTCGACGCCGCGCTGCGCGAGGCCATGGCCGGGAAGCCCGTTGCGCAGGCGGCGAAGGCGGTCGCGAAACGCTTCGGCCGCGACCGCCATGACGTCTACGCCCGCGCCCTCGCCCTGAAAGAACAGGCTTGAACCGCGCCGCCGCCGAAGCGCGCGGACGCAAGGCCGAGCGCCGCGCGGCATGGTGGCTGCGCCTCCACGGCTGGCGCATCATCGGCGAGCGGCTGCGCGTTCCGGCCGGCGAAGTCGACCTCGTCGCGCGGCGCGGGCGCACGATCGCCTTCATCGAGGTCAAATGGCGCGACCGCCCCGCCGACCTCGACCTCGCGATCGACCAGTACCGCCTGCGCCGCGTCGCCGCGGCCGCAGGAATGCTCGCCCCGCGCTTCGCCCGGCCGCACGATGATATCCGCATCGACGTGATGCTCCTTGCGCCGTGGCGCCTGCCGCGCCATCTGGTCCACGTCTGGCAACCCTGAGGAATATCGAATGACCCTGCGCGCCGCGGTACAAATGGACCCGATGGACGGTATCAACATCGGGGGCGACAGCAGTTTTGCGCTGATCCTGAAGGCGCTCGAACGCGGCTACGAGCTTTATCATTACGACGTGCGCGGGCTGACGTGGGAGGCCGGGCGTCTGACGACCAGGGCAAATCGCATTCTCGAAGCGCAGCGCGAGGCGGGCGCGCATTACAGGTTCGGCGACGAGGTGCTGCTCGATCTCGGCCGCGACGTCGATGTCGTGCTGATGCGGCAGGACCCGCCGTTCGATCTCGGTTATCTCACGGGCACCTGGCTACTCGAGCGCATCGGACACGAGACGCTCGTCGTCAACGACCCCGTCTCGGTCCGCAACGCACCCGAGAAAGTGTTCGTCCTCGACTTCCCCGAATTCATGCCCCCGACGATGGTCACGCGCAGCCTCGACGCGGTGAAGGATTTCCAGGCGCGCCATGGCGCCGTGGTGATCAAGCCGCTTCACGGCAATGGCGGCAAGGCGGTGTTCCGCATCGACGCCGACGGCGGCAACCTCGGCGCGCTCGTCGAGCTGTTCGGACAGGTGTGGCCCGAACCCTTCATGGTCCAGCAATTCCTGCCGAGCGTCAGCAAGGGCGACAAGCGCATCGTGCTCGTCGACGGCGAGGTCGCGGGCGCGATCAACCGCAAGCCCGGCGAAGGCGAGTTCCGCTCGAACCTCGCGGTCGGCGGTTATGCCGAGGCCGCCGAACTCACGCCGCGCGAGCAGGAAATCTGCGACGTCCTCGGCCCGCAACTGCGCGAGCGCGGCCTGGTCTTCGTCGGCATCGACGTGATCGGCGGCGAATGGCTGACCGAAATCAACGTCACCTCGCCGACCGGGATCGTCGCGATCGACCGTTTCAACAACAGCGATACGGCGGGCATGATCTGGGATGCGATCAAGCGACGCATCGGCTGACCCGCCGGCGCGTTTCCCTTCCATGACCGATTTCATTCTCAATCTGATCCAGAGCTGGGGCTATGCGGGGATTTTCATCCTCATGTTCCTCGAGAATGTGTTTCCGCCGATTCCGTCCGAGGTGATCATGGGCCTCGGCGGGATCGCCGTCGCGCAGGGCCGGTTCGATTTCTGGACGCTCGTCGCGGTTGCGGTCGCGGGCACGACCGCGGGCAACTGGATCTGGTACGCGATCGGGCGGTGGATCGGCTATGAAAGGCTCAAACCCTTCATCGACCGTCACGGCCGCTGGCTGACGCTCGACTGGGCCGAAGTCGAGCGGCTGCACAATTTCTTCCTCAAATATGGTCCCGCGATCGTCTTCGTCGCGCGCTTCATGCCCGTCGCGCGGACGATGGTGTCGCTGCCCGCGGGCATGGTGAAGATGAACCAGGCGAAGTTCCTGATCTGGACCGCCGCCGGCTCGACGATCTGGATCGCGGCACTCGCGGGCGCGGGCAACTGGTTCGGCGGGCAATTCGCGAACCTCGACGCCTTCGTCGGCCCGGTGGCGCTCTTCGCCATCGGATCGCTCGTAGTTGTCTATATCTACCGCGTCGTGACGTGGAAACCGAAGACGAGGGGCGAATGAAATGAGCTGTCGCCGGTGGCTGACGACCGGTTACGACCATTCACCGATCTTGTGGATGAGTCCGAAAACGGACATCATCCAAGCGGTCTGAATGGATTACTTTGATGCTCGATCATGTCACAGTCGCTGTCACTGACTTCGCAAGGTCCCGTGCATTCTATGATCGGGCACTCGCACCCCTCGGCATTGTCAGATTATTTGCTGATGGGGAGAGCGCCGCTGGATATGGGCGGGACGGGAAAGCTTTTTTCTGGATCGCACAACAGGATCGTCATCCATCCCAAACACATGTTGCGTTCGTCGCGCCCAATCATGATGCCATTGCGGCCTTTTATGAGGCAGCTACAGCAAACGGGGGTCGCGACAACGGGCCGCCTGGCCCCCGCGCCCAATACCACGATCGTTATTTTGCTGCGTTCGTACTCGATCCAGACGGCAATAATATCGAGGCAGTCATCCAGTAGCCCTCTTCGCCTCGAGAGAGTCTCGCTCGACATCAGTTGTTTCCGTTTGATCGCCTGGAGCGGGCTATCTGCTTCCCACCCCTAGCAGACGTCATGCGTGCGGATGCGCCGACCGGTAAATATCGAGCAGATGCGCGGCGTCGACCGCCGTGTAAACCTGCGTCGAGGCGAGGCTGGCGTGGCCAAGCAACTCCTGCAGGCTCCGGAGATCGGCACCGCTGGCGAGCAGGTGCGTCGCGAAGCTGTGGCGCAGCGCGTGCGGCGTCGTGCGCTCGGGCAATCCGAGTGCGCGCCGGGCCAAGCGCACGCTTGCGCGTATCACGCCGGGCTGGAGCGGTCCGCCGCGAGCGCCGAGGAAGAGCGGCGTTTCCTTTGCAATCGGGTACGGGCAGGCATCGACATAGCGCGAGACCGCCTTTGCAACCGCAGGCAGGATCGGGACGATCCGCGTCTTGTTCCGCTTGCCGGTCACGCGCAGCGCATCGCCAAGCGGTAGCACCGCGCCGGTCAGCGACAGCGCCTCGCCGATGCGCAGTCCCGCGCCATAGAGCAGCAGCAACAGCGCGAAATCGCGCGCACCGACCCAGCCCTCGCGCGCATTCTCCTCGACATCCTGCGCAAGCCGCAAGGCCTCGGCGGGCGCGACGGGACGCGGCAGCCCCTTCTTGACGCGCGGGCCGCGCATCTGCGGCACGCTCGCGTTCGATCCGCCGACGAAACGCAGGAAGGTGCGCAGCGCCGAAAGCTCGCGCGCCGCCGAAGCGTTGCCCAGCCCCCCGGCGCGCCGCTCCGCCAGATAGGCGCGAAGATCGTTCGGGGTCAGCGTCTTCAGCATATGCGCATCGACCGCACCGCCGCGATGCCGCGACAGGAACATGCTGAAACGCTCCGCAGTCGCGATATAGGCGCGCCGTGTATGCTCCGACCGGCGCTTTTCGTGCGCCAGATGGTCGTCCCAGTCGCGGATCGGATTATCGTTCAAATCGGCCTCGCTTCGCACCGAGACTAGCCGGTCCGGACGACCTCGGAAAGGATCGAGTCGAGCAGGAGAATGCCATCATCGGTCACCGTCAGCCGGTTGCCATCCTCGCGCATCAATCCCTGCCCGGCAAGGCGGACGACAGCATCCGCATCGACGAACGCGCCGCGTGCCAGCCCGGTCCGCGCCTCGATACGCGTCAGGTCGATCCCTTCGGTCAGTCGCAAGCCCATCAGCATCGCCTCGGTCGCGCGCTCGTGCGCGGGCAGATCGGCCTCGACCTTCAACCCGTGGCCGTTACGCTCAACCGCCGCGACGAAATTCTCGGGTTTCCTGTGCCGCTCGGTCGCCTGCCCGAGCCGCCGGCCATGCGCTCCGGGGCCGATGCCCGCATAGTCGGCGTACCGCCAGTATGCGAGATTGTGCCGGCTTTCCTGCCCGATACGCGCGTGGTTCGATACCTCGTAGCGCGGCAGACCCGCGGCGCACGTTATCGCCTGCGTCGCGTCGAACAGATCGGCGGCGGTGTCGCCGTCGGGAATCACCAGGTCGCCTTTCGCGGCGAGCGTCGCGAAACGCGTGCCCGGCTCGATGGTAAGCTGATAGAGCGACAGATGATCGGTTCCGAACGCCAGCGCTCCGGCCAGTTCGCTTTCCCACGCGGCCATCGTCTGCCCCGGCCGGGCATAGATCAGGTCGAAACTGACGCGCGCGAAATGCTCCTGCGCCATCGCGATCGCGCGCCGGGCCTCATCCTCGCTGTGAGCGCGCCCCAGAAATTCAAGCACTTCGGAATCGAAGCTCTGGACGCCTATCGAAACGCGGTTGACCCCGGCGGCGGCGAGATCGGCGAAACCGGCAACTTCGACCGAATTGGGGTTCGCTTCCAGCGTGATCTCGACGTCGTCGGTCAATCCCCACGCGCTCTCCGCCGCCGCAATCACCGCCGCGACGGTTTCGGGCGGCATCAGGCTCGGCGTCCCGCCGCCGAAGAAGATGGAGCCGACGGGGCGCCCCGGCAGCAGCGCCGCCTCATGCCGCAAGTCCGTCAGCAAGGCTTCGCGCCAAACCGCCTGATCGACGCTCTCGCGAACATGGCTGTTGAAGTCGCAATAGGGGCATTTGCTGACGCAAAACGGCCAGTGGACGTAAAGGGCGAGCGGTTCGGCCATGCGGGGCGATATAGGGGCTGCGGCGCCGATGTCAGCCGCCTTCCAGCAATCGGGCGATATGCTGTCGGATATCGGTGGGCCAGCAGGCGATCAGCCCGGCGAAGCCGGCATCGTCGTCGCGGTAGAGAGCGCGCAGCGCCTCTTCATAGCCCGGGCGGTCGCCGCAGGCATGGCTCATGAAATTATAGGCCGCGTCGCGGCGGCGCTTCGTATCGGGCGCGCCCTTGCTGGCGGTCTCGACCAGTCGCCGCAGCGCCGCCGAGGCACCGCCGGGCTGCGCGGCGAGCCAGTCCCAATGACGCGGCAGCAAGGTGACCTCGCGCGCCTTCACCCCCAGCCGCGGGCGCCCCGCCGACGGCGCAGGCATCGTCCTGGCGGCGTCCCAATAGTCGAGGTCGGCAAGGCGGCCGGTGGCATCGTCGAAAACGAGGATCGCGCCGAGATCGGCGGGATAGCAATCCTCGATCGTCCGGGTGACGGTCTCGCGGCTTCCGGAGACAAGCTGCGTGTCGCCGAGGAAGGCGGTGACGGTGGCATGATCCTGAGTCATGCTCCGCATTTATGCCCGGGTAAAATTATAGTCAATAACACCCGGGTAAAATTACCGCTGCTCGAACGCCCCCGCCACCAGCTTGGCAAAAGCATCGGCGCGGTGGCTGATCGCATGCTTCTCGACCGGGTCGATTTCGGCGTAAGTCAATGTCTTGCCGATCGGAACGAAGACCGGATCGTAACCGAACCCCAGCTTGCCGCGCGGCGGCCAGGTCAGACTCCCTTCCGCAGCACCTTCATAGACATCTGCATGACCATCGGGCCAGGCAAGCGCGAGGGTGCAGATGAAGCGCGCACTCCGGTCGGCGTCGGGCCCCTGTTCGGCGAGCAGTCCTTCGACCTTGCCCATCGCCATATACCAGTCGCGGCCTGGATTGCCCTCGAACCACTGGCGCTCGGCCCAGTCGGCGGTGTACACGCCGGGGCGGCCGGACAGCGCCGCGACTTCGAGCCCGCTGTCGTCGGCGAGCGCCGGAAGCCCCGCCGCCGACGCGCTCGCATGCGCTTTCAGCAGCGCGTTCTCGCGGAAGGTCGTCCCCGTCTCCTCTGGTTCGGGCAGGCCAAGGTCGCCCGCCGACACCGGATCGATGCCATAGGGTTCGAGCAGCGCGCGGATCTCGCGCACCTTGCCCGCATTATGGCTGGCGATCACCAGCTTGCCGGGAGCGAGCCTGCGCATCATTCAGCGCCCCGTTGCCCTGTCCTGCGCCGCGAAGATCTCGCCGCAACCGATACGCGCAAGGCGGAGCAGGCGCAGCAGGCCTTCCTCGTCATAGGTCGCGCCCTCGGCGCTCGCCTGCACTTCGACGATCCGGCCCTTGCCGGTCAGCACGAAATTGCCGTCGGCTTCGGCGACCGAATCCTCGTCATAGTCGAGGTCGAGCACGGGCGTGCCCTGATAGATGCCGCACGAGATCGCGCCGACCTTGTCCTCGATCGGATCCTCGGCGATCGTCTTCGCCGCGAGCAGCTTGTCGACCGCGATCCGCAGCGCGACCCACGCGCCCGAGATCGACGCCGTGCGCGTGCCGCCATCGGCCTGGATCACATCGCAGTCGATGACGATCTGGCGCTCGCCGAGCTTCCTCATATCGACGACGGCACGCAAGCTGCGACCGATAAGCCGCTGGATTTCCTGCGTCCGGCCCGACTGCTTGCCCTTCGCCGCTTCGCGGCTGCCGCGCGTGTGCGTCGCGCGGGGCAGCATGCCATATTCGGCCGTCACCCAGCCCGCGCCCTTGCCGCGCATCCACGACGGCACCTTCTCGTCGACGCTGGCGGTCACCAGAACCTTGGTGTTGCCGAAGCTGACGAGCACACTGCCCTCGGCATGGATAGTGAAATTGGTCTCGATCGCGATAGGGCGCATCTGGTCGGGCGCGCGGCCGGAAGGGCGCATGGGAATCTCCTGTGGCTGTACGCACGCGCGCTTAGCCGCCGAGGCAAGGCTTGGCCAGAGCGTAGCTTGCCCCCGCGCCTTACCCTCCCTAAATCCATGGCATGACAACACTGCCGATCACCGAACTGACCACGCGCGCGCGCGACGTGTTCCGGCTGGTCGTCGATGCCTATCTCGAAACCGGCCAGCCCGTCGGGTCGCGCACGCTGTCGAAGCTCGCGGCACTCAACCTGTCGCCCGCCTCGATCCGCAACGTGATGCAGGATCTCGAGGAATATGGCCTGCTCGCCAGCCCGCACACCAGCGCGGGGCGCCTGCCGACCGAGCAAGGCCTTCGCCTTTTCGTCGACGGGATGATGCAGGTCGCCGAACCATCGGCGGAGGATAGGGCGCAGATCGAAGCAAGCCTGTCCGAGGGCGGCCCGATCGAAAGCGCGCTCGCGCACGCGACCTCGGCGCTGTCGGGGCTGTCGGCGTGCGCGGGGCTCGTCCTCGTTCCCAAGCATGAACGCGTATTGAAACAGCTCGCCTTCGTCCCCCTGTCGGCGAACCAGTCGCTCGTCGTGCTCGTCGCCGGCGACGGCACGGTCGAGAATCGCGTCATCGACATTCCGGCGGGGCTCAACCCGTCTGCGCTCGTCGAGGCGGGCAATTATATCTCGGCAACGCTGTCGGGCCTGACACTGACCGAAGCGATGGCACGCGTGCGTAGCGAGATCGAGGCCGAACGGATCGCGATCGACCGCGCGGCGCAGGACCTTGTCAGCCGCGGTCTCGCCGTCTGGTCGTCCGACGGTGCCGACCGGCCGGTGCTGATCGTGCGCGGGCAGGCCAACCTGCTCGACGACAGCGCGGTCGGCGACCTCGACCGTGTACGCCAGCTTCTCGACGAACTCGAAACCAAACAGGAAATAGCAGGGCTGCTCGACAGCGCGCGCGAAGGCGCCGCCACCCGGATTTTCATCGGGTCGGAGAATAAATTATTCTCGCTTTCAGGCTCGTCCGTGATAGCGGCACCCTATCGCGGGTCGGACGGGCGCGTCGTCGGCGTGGTCGGCGTGATCGGCCCGACGCGCTTGAACTATGCCCGGATCGTTCCCATGGTGGATTTCACCGCACAATCGCTCTCCAGACTGATACGATAGGTTTATGACGAACATTGAAAACGACACGCCGGTCGACGACGGCGCGAACACCGAAACCGACACCGCCGAAGGCGCCGCGCCCGCACAGGGCGAGAATGAAGAGCTGGCGCAACTCGCCGAACAGGTCGCCGCGCTTCAGCAGGACCTGCTCTATGCGCGCGCCGAGACCCAGAATGTCACGCGCCGCAAGGACAAGGAAATCGCCGATGCGCATGCCTATGCGTCGACCAAATTCGCGCGCGACATCCTGTCGGTCGCCGACAATCTCGGCCGTGCGCTTGCCGCGCTCAGCGACGAACAGCGCGCCGACGAGGGTATCAAGCCGCTGATCACCGGCCTCGAGGCGACCGAGCGCGAATTGCTCAGCGTCTTCGAACGCAACGGCATCACCCGCATCGCGGCTATCGGCCTGCCGCTCGACCCGAACCAGCATCAGGCGATGCTCGAAATCCCGAGCGACAAGACGCCCGGCACGATCGTGCAGGAAATGCAGGCGGGCTATATGCTGAAGGATCGGCTGCTGCGCCCCGCGATGGTGGGCGTCGCCAAGGCGGGGTAACCGCCGGCAGCGATATCGCAGACAAAAAGAAACCCCGGTGAAAGCCGGGGTTTCCTTTTGCCGGTTAACTGCCGGTCACGCCGCCTTGCGGAGCTTTGCCAGCTTCTTCAGCACCATTTCGCGCTTCAGCCGCGACAGATGGTCGATGAAGAGAATGCCTTCGAGATGGTCGTGCTCGTGCTGGATGCACGTCGCCATCAGCCCGGTCATGCGTTCCTGGTGATGCTTGCCATCCTCGTCCTGCCAGTCGACGGTAACCTCGGCGGGGCGCGTCACTTCGGCATATTGCTCGGGAACCGACAGGCAGCCTTCCTGATAGACGCTATGCTCCTCGCTCTCGTCCGAAAAGACGGGATTGATGAAGACGCGCGGTTCGCGGATGACCTTCTTGCCTTCCTCATCGTCGGGATCGGGTTCCTGCAGGTCGATGACGAGGATGCGCTTCGCGACCCCGACCTGAATCGCGGCGAGCCCGATGCCGGGCGCGTCGTACATCGTCTCGAACATGTCGGCGACCAGCGTCTTCAGCTCGGCGTCGAAGGTTTCGACGGGCTTCGAAATGACGCGCAGCCGGGGATCCGGGGTCTCTATGATGGGTAGGATGGCCATGGGTGGCAGGTATGATCGCGCGGGCGCGGGGTCAAGGGGCTGGCGGCGCCTCGCATTCGAGGATCAATTCGTCGGTTGGGATGACATAGCCGCCAAACAAACAGTCTGGTTCCTGACAACCACCGGCAATCGCCCAATCTTCATACTGCTTCATTGATTTCCGGCCGGAAACCACCGCTTTCCCGTCCGCTTTCTGCAACGTGAATTCGATCATCCTGCGGTCAAACATTCCTGCCTCATTTTCGGAAATCGACTCCTTGCGCACATAGGCTCGCTGCCACAGGTCGAGATTTCCCACGCAATGGACGGCGGAGAGCTTGCGTTCGAGCTTCGCAATTTCAGCTTCGTCGGGCCGAAAGTCGGCGGTGGATGAACATGCGGAACAGATGATCAGCGCTGCAACAGCAAACTTACGCTTCAATTCATTCCTCCTCCTAGCCGACCGGCCGCCTTGCCCGAAGTGCCTGCGCCAGCGTTCCCTCGTCGAGATAATCGAGTTCGCCGCCCACCGGCAAACCATGCGCGAGCTGCGTCAGCCGTACCGGGTAACCCTCGAGCCGCTCCGCCAGATAATGCGCGGTCGTCTGCCCCTCCAGCGTCGCATTCATCGCCAGCACCACCTCGTCGATCCCGCCCGCAGCTACGCGGGCGACGAGGGTGTCGATGCTCAAGTCCTGCGGACGCACGCCTTCCAGCGCCGAGAGTCGCCCGCCGAGGACGTGATATTTGCCAGGAAAGAGTCGCGACTTGTCGAGCGCCCAGAGGTCGGAGACTTCCTCGACGACGCACAGGCTGCGCGCGTCGCGGCGCGGGTCGGCGCAGATCGCGCAGGGATCCCGCGTGTCGACATTTCCGCAGATCCCGCAGGTAACGAGCCGTTCGGACACCGTCTGGAGCGCCGCGAGCAGCGGCGCGAAGGCGCTCTCGCGCTTCTTCATCAGGTGCAGCACCGCGCGCCGCGCCGAGCGCGGGCCGAGGCCCGGCAGGCGGGCGAGTTGCTGGACGAGCGCTTCAATCTCTTGCGATGCCATGACGGATGGTCTTAAGCGGCGCGCAAGAAATGACAATGCGCATCGCCTTCATGGGAACGCCGCCCTTTGCGGTGCCGACGCTCGCCGCACTCCACGCGGCGGGGCACGAGATCGTCGCGGTCTACAGCCAACCGCCTCGTCCCGCGCAGCGCGGCAAGAAGTTGCAGAAAAGCCCGGTGCAGGTGTGGGCCGAGGAACATGGCCTGCCCGTCCGTACGCCGAAGAGCCTGAAGACCGAAGAGGCGCAGGTAGAATTCGCGGCGCTCGATCTCGATGTCGCGGTGGTCGCGGCCTACGGCCTGATCCTGCCGCAGGCGATCCTCGACGCGCCGCGCGAAGGCTGCCTCAACGTCCACGGCTCGATTCTGCCGCGCTGGCGCGGCGCGGCGCCGGTGCAGCGCGCGATCCTCGCGGGCGACACTGAAACGGGCGTGACGATCATGCAGATGGATGCGGGGCTCGACACCGGCGCGATGCGACTGATCGAGACGACCCCGATGGGGCGCAAGAGCGCGGGCGTGCTGACGCACGAACTCGCCGAGATGGGCGCACTGATGATGCGGCGCGTGCTGAGCGAACTCCACGCCTTTGCACCCGAGCCACAGCCCGAGGACGGGGTTACCTATGCGGCGAAGATCGACAAAAGCGAGGCGCGGCTCGATTTCCTGACCAGCGCGGTGCAGGTCGAACGACAGATACGTGCGTTCAATCCGGTGCCCGGCGCCTTCTTCGAACTGGAAGGCGAGCGATACAAGATTCTCGCCGCCGAGGTTGTGCCTCCGACCGACACCATCGCGGGCGCCGCCCCCGGCGCAACGCTCGACGACGCGCTCACAATCGCCTGCAACCCCGGCGCGATCCGCGCGACACGCGTCCAGCGTGCGGGCAAGCCCGCAATGGACGCCGCCGAACTGCTCCGCGGGCGCGCAATCCCGGCCGGAACGCGCCTCGCATGACCCGCTTCGCCCTCACGATCGAATATGACGGCCGCCCCTATATGGGTTGGCAGCGGCAGGCGCATGGCCCCAGCGTCCAGCAGGTGATCGAGGAAGCGATCCACCGCTTCACCGCCGAGGACGTGCAGGTGCTGAGCGCGGGACGCACCGACGCCGGCGTCCACGCTATCGCGATGCGCGCGCACGTGGATATCGAAAAGCCGCTGACGCCATTCAAGCTGACCGAAGCGCTCAATGCGCAACTCCGCCCCGCTCCTGTCGCCATTGTCGGATGCGAGATCGTGCCCGACGACTGGCACGCGCGCTTCGCCTGCATCGGCCGGTCGTATGAGTATCGCATCGTCAACCGCCGCGCGCCGCTGACCTGGGACAAGGGGCTGTCGTGGCAGGTCGCGCGGCCACTCGACACCGACGCGATGCACGCCGCCGCGCAGCAACTGGTCGGGCTCCACGATTTCACGACCTTTCGTTCGGCGCATTGCCAGTCGCAAAGTCCGGTAAAGACGCTCGACAGGCTGACGGTCAGCCGCCACGGCGACGAGGTGATCGTCGAAGCCGCGGCGCGCAGTTTCCTCCACCACCAGGTGCGCTCGATGGTCGGCAGCCTGTCGCTGGTCGGTCATGGCAAATGGTCGGCGCGCGATCTGAAGGCGGCGCTCGATGCCGCCGACCGCAACGCGCTGGGACTCAACGCGCCGCCCGACGGGCTCTATTTCGTCGGCGCAACCTATCCCTGAACGAAAAAGGGCGGCCCTACCAGACCGCCCTTTCCTTCATCGCAGTGGACGCGATCAAACCTTTTCGGCGTAGTAAAGCGGCGCATGCTCGTTGAGGATCTGGAGGATCTTCGCCTGCGCGGTCTTTTCGTCGCTCTCTTCCATCGCGGCGAGTTCGCGCGCAAGGCGGCTCGACGCCGCTTCGAAGATCTGGCGCTCCGAATAGCTCTGCTCGGGCTGATCGTCGGCGCGGAACAGGTCGCGGGTCACTTCGGCGATCGACACGAGATCGCCCGAATTGATCTTCGCTTCATATTCCTGCGCGCGGCGCGACCACATGGTGCGCTTGACCTTCGGCTTCGTGGTCAGGACCTGCAGCGCTTCCTTCAGCGTCTTGTCCGACGACAGCTTGCGCATGCCGACGCCTTCGGCCTTGTTCGTCGGAACGCGAAGGGTCATCTTTTCCTTTTCGAAGCGGAGAACATAGAGTTCCAGCTGCATGCCGGCGATTTCGGACTTTTGCAGCTCGATGACGCGCCCCACGCCATGTTTCGGATAAACGACATAGTCACCGACTTCGAAGACGGGAGTGCTTGCGGACATTCAAGTTCCTTTCAGTGGCCTTGTCGGAGGAAGGGAAAGCGCGTGAACAGCGGTATATCCGGCCCTCTGCTGGAGGGGGATCGGGCTGTCAGGGCGGCGCTAGCCAATCAGAGTGACAAGGGATGTGGCTCCATCGGTACGCCAAGGATGCCCCAGCCCGGCGGCGGGAAGAGGCACAGTGTCGGCGTGTTGATATTTATTATAACAGATTCGCAACAAAATTGCCAGCCCTCCGCAGAAATGCGTCGGTCGGCACCTTGACGGCTCCTCACACCCGTTTCAGGTTGAAACGAAACATAGGTAGGGAGCCGGTATGCAGGATCAAGTTTGGTGGGTCACGGGCGCGTCATCGGGCATCGGTGCCGCGCTCGCGCGGGCGCTGGCCGCACGCGGTGTGAAGCTCATCCTGTCGGGCCGGAACGTTGCCGCGCTCGAGGCGGTGTCCGCCGACTGCGAAGGCGAAACGCTGATCCTGCCATTCGAGGCGACCGACTATGCTGCCCTTCCCGCGATCGCCGAGCGGGCCTGGGCGTGGCAGGGCCGCGTCGACGGGCTCGCCAACAACGCCGGCATTTCGCAACGCAGCCTCGCCATCGAGACCGACTTTCCGGTCTATCAGCAGATTATCGGCGTCGATCTCCTAGCGCCGATCGCGCTCACCCAGCAGTTGCTGCCGCGCATGATCGGCGCGGGCGGCGGGCAGATCATCGCGATATCGAGCGTCGCGGGTATCGCCGGCGTGCCGCTGCGCAGCGCCTATTCGGCCGCCAAGCACGGGATCATCGGCTATCATGACGCGGTGCGGGCCGAGAATGAGCATCTGGGCCTCAGGGTCCTCGTCGTCGCACCGGGATCGGTGCGCACCAACGTCAGCCGCAATGCGCTCAACGCCGACGGCAGCGTCCGCGGGGAAAGCGACGCGGCGATCGAGAACGGCCTGTCGCCCGACGATGCCGCGGCGCAGATGCTTGCCGCAGTCGATGCGGGCACGCGCGAACTGGTCGTCGCCGAGGGTGCCGAAGCGGCGATCGCGGCCTTGCGCCGCAGCGATCCCGACGCATTGTTCGACCGGATGAGCGCGATGGTGCAGGCCGGTTATGCGCAACAGATGAAGGCGCAGCGCTAAAATCACCGACCGACAAGTAAAGGCCCCGCCGGATCGCTCCGGCGGGGCCTTTTTTGCCCGCGAGGGCGGCGCAGCCTAGGCCGCGCCGTGTGCAAGCGCCGCGAGGAGCAGGATCGCCACGATATTGGTGATCTTGATCATCGGGTTGACCGC
>NZ_JAEMQX010000268.1 GCF_016463645.1 Sphingopyxis sp.
ACATTGACGCCGCTTGACCGCGATGACCTCGACAAGCGGATACGTCGTGCCTTAGAAAGGCTGGCCCCCAATATGGCGACCCGGTGCCTTAAGGTGCAGTCGGCGACGAACACCAGCAGATTCGCAAAATACATGGCGAAGGGGATCGACGCTCCCTACGCCAATAAATTCTACCTCAAACACTCGCCGCAAGGCCCGATCGAGCATCGCCGGACCTCATATCTGCACCGGCAATCGTTGGTTTTCAGCCGAATCTTCGAGAATTCGGGCTGGCTGGGGCGGCAGGATTCGAACCTGCGAATGGCGGCATCAAAAGCCGCTGCCTTACCACTTGGCGACGCCCCAACGGGCCGGTGCGAGCGCGTCTATAGCGTCTTGGGATGCGTTGGCAAGGCGAGCCTCAGAGGCGCGTTACCCAGTCATGCGGATCGGCGGCGCGGCCGCGCTGGATATCGACTAGCTTGTCCTTGAGCTTCGTCGTCACTTGCCCCGGACCGCCCGCGCCGATCGTGAAGGCCGTCTCACCCCGCGTCACCTTGCCGACTGGAGTCACTACGGCGGCGGTGCCGCAGGCGAAGCTTTCGGTCAGCTTGCCGCTTTCCGCATCGGCCTGCCACTGGTCGATCGCATAGGGTTCCTCGCGCACCGTCAGGCCGGCATCGCGCGCCAGCGTGATGATCGCGTCGCGCGTGATGCCGGGCAGGATCGTGCCGGTCAGCGGCGGCGTGACGATGCTGCCGTCGGCGAAGACGAAGAACATGTTCATGCCGCCGAGTTCCTCGATCCAGCGATGCTCGGCGGCGTCGAGAAAGACGACCTGGTCGTGCCCCTTGGCGATCGCCTCGCGCTGCGCAACGAGGCTGGAAGCATAGTTGCCGCCGCATTTGGCGGCGCCAGTGCCGCCGGGCGCGGCGCGGGTATAATCTTCCGACACCCAGAGCGAAATCGCCGGCGCGCCCGACTTGAAATAATTGCCGACGGGCGAGGTGATGACGAGGAACCGATATTCGGCTGCCGGCTTGACGCCGAGGAACACCTCGCTCGCGAACATGAAGGGGCGCAGATACAGCGCACCGCCGTCGACCGGCGGAAACCAGCTGGCGTCGGCCGCCACGGCTTCCTTCACCGCCGCGATGAACATCTCCTCGGGCAGTTCGGCCATCGCCATGCGGCGCGCGCTCGCGTTGAAGCGCGCGGCATTGGCCTCGACGCGGAACAGCGCCATCGAGCCGTCGTCGAGCCGGTAGGCCTTCAGCCCTTCGAAGATTTCCTGCGCATAATGGAGCACCGCGGTCGCGGGATCGAGCGACAGCGGGCCGCGCGGCATCACCTGCGCCTCGTGCCAGCCCTTCTCGTCCGAATAGCGGATCGACACCATATGATCGGTAAAGACACGCCCGAACACCGGATCGGCGATTGCCGCCGCCCGTACATCGTCCGCGATCAGATCGGGGTGCGGCAGATGAGTGAAGGCGGGAGCGGACATGCAAGAAATCCCTGTGTTTGCGGGTTTATGGAGCGCGCCTCTTGCCAAATACGGGCGCGGCGCGCAACGGTAGCGACTATGCCGGATGAAAATTTTCTTTCACAAGT
>NZ_JAEMQX010000171.1 GCF_016463645.1 Sphingopyxis sp.
TGCTGCGTGATCGTCGAGGCGCCCTGCAGGCGCCGGCCGCTGCCGCGATTCTGCAGCGCGATCGCGGCGGCGCGTGCCATGCCGACGGGATCGACCCCGGGATGATAGCGGAAACGCCGGTCCTCGACCGCGACCATCGCGTCCTGCATCACCTGCGGCGTTTCCCGGAGGGTCAGCCAGCGGCCGTAATTGGGGCCGAGCGACAGGAATACGGTGCCGTCGGCGGCGCGGACGCGGATCGTCTGCCCCGCCGGCGATTTCTTGAGCTCCTCGAAACTCGGCATGCGCTGCACCGCGATGCCGACCGCGACGCCCAGCGCGACGAGGCCGACGACCGCGAGGCCGATCCCCCAGCGCAAGGCGCGGCGCAGCCACAGGCGCCAGCCCTGCGGCGCGCCACGGGGCGAGCCGCTGCCTTTGCTGGACGATGACGATTTATTCGACGAAGCCTGCTGTCTCTCGCGGCGCAAAGCCCGTATTCCTTCCCTCACTGCGCCCCTGATGCGTCAGTCGGCGCAGCTGGGTTTCAGCTCTCGCCCGTCTGCGCCTCATCCTGCCCGCGGTCCGCGAAGTCAAGCGCCGCGCTGTTGATGCAATAACGCAGCCCCTCGGGCCCGGGGCCGTCGGGAAAGACGTGGCCGAGGTGACCTTCGCATTTCGCGCAGCGCACCTCGGTGCGGACCATGCCGTGGCTCGCGTCGCGATGCTCGGTCACCGCGGCATCGCCGGCGGGCGCGGTGTAGCTCGGCCAGCCCGATCCGCTGTTGTACTTGGTGCGGCTGTCGAACAGGGGCGCGCCGCATCCGGCGCAGCGATAGACGCCGTCGCCCTTGTGATCGGTATATTTGCCCGTGAAGGCGCGCTCGGTGCCGCCTTCGCGCAGCACATGGTGCGCCATCGGGTCCAGATCCTTGCGGGTGGTCGGGTCGGTCATGGGACTATCTCCTGTCCGCGGGGCCCGCGGGCGCCGCTCTTGTCCATGATATCGGTCGGCGCGCGCGCCGCTGCAAGGGGTATGGCCCGGGACACCGGGGCGTCAGCGCCCGCCGATGCGCGTCGCGCGGGAGGCTATTCGCACCAGGGGCGGAAAAAGTGACGCCGCCGCCGTCATCGGCCCCGCCGTGCGCGGATTTTCGCCCAGCCGCCAGACCAGATTGGCGAGCATGAAAGGCCGCGCCGTGCGCGCCGCGAGTCCGCGCTGAAAGCCCGGTGCCGCGTCGCCGCCGCCGCGCCGCCACGCCGCGACCGCCGCTGCGGCGCTCGCGATCGCCAACCCCATGCCTTCGCCCGCAAGGCTCGGGATCACCCCCGCCTGGTCGCCGAGCCGGAACAGGCCGGGCGCCGTATCGACGGCGCGCCAGCCATAGGGAACATGGCCGATCGCATCGACGGCGCGCGACCGGTCGGCATACGCCAGCCGCTCGCCGAGATGCGGCAGCGTATCGCCGAGCAGACGCAGCAAGGCCGCCGGCTCGCCTCCCGCCTCGTCGAGCCGTGACTTGTGGACGGCAAGGCACAGGTTGCCGCTCCCGTCCTCCTGCCGCACCAGCCCCGCATAGCCGCGATCGAACAGATGCAGCTCGACCGCGTCGCCGACCAGCCGGGCCAGCACGGGATGCGCGGGGAGCCGCAGCCGCAGGCCGATGACCGGGTCGCTTCGCTGCCATGCGGCGGGTTCGCGCGGAAAGCCGCGAAAGCCGTGCTTGCCGGTTGCGAGGAAGAGCGACGGGGCCACGAGCCGCGCGCCGTCGCGCGTCTGCACCGCGCCGCCCCCGATCGTCGTCGCATGGACGCCGCGCTCGAGCCCCGCGCCCGCGGCGACCGCGGCCGCCTGCAACAGGCCGTCGAGCCGATGGCGCGACACGCCCCAGGCCTCGCCCGGCAGCATCGTCTCGCTTCGCCGCGACCCCGCGAACAGCCGCACGCGCGTCACACGCTGCCCGCCGAGCGCGGCGCGGTCGACCCCGAGCGCCTCGAGCCGCGCCAGCGTCTGCCAGCTCAGAAAACCGCCGCACAGCGCATCGCCGACGTCGCGCGCGCGCTCGATCAGCAGCACCGCCGCGCCGCTCCGCGCCAGCCCGATCGCCGCCGCCGATCCGGCGGGCCCGGCGCCGACGACGACCGCATCGTTCACCGGATCCGCTCGACGCACAGCCGCCAGGGAAAGCTGCGAAAGATGCGGCATTCGTCGGCGCCGTCCGGCAGCGCTTCGGCCAGCATCGCCCGCCACTCCTTCCGGCGAAAGCTGCGCCCGACCGACAATTGCCCGTCGCGCCGCACGATCGGGTCGACCCGTGCCAGCGCCGCGAGCAGCGGATAACCGGCAAAGGGCAGCCGCCGGCGATGGAGGTCGTTGACCAGCCAGCCGCGCGCCGCCTCGCTTTCCATGAAGCGCAGAAATCCGGTCCGCTCGGTCGGCGTCATATGGTGGGTGACGAGGCTCGAAAGGATGATGTCCCACCCCTGCCCCGCCAGATCCCGGTAATCGCCGGTGATCAGCCGGGCCCGGTCGCCGAGCCGCACCGCGGCGACCGCCTCGCTCTTGCGGTTGAGGTCGATGCCGACCAGATCGAGCGCGACGCCGCGCCGCTCGCCCCAGCGCGCGATCCGCGCGAGCATGTCGCCCGCGCCGAACCCGACGTCGAGGATGCGCCACGGCCGGTCTCCGGCGCCGCGCGCGCGAACGCGATCGAGAAAGCCCAGCGTCGGGCGCGGCGCCAGCGTCAGCGCGTTGATCCGCGACAGGTCGGCGAGCACCTTCGCATAGCGCGCGGGCGGCAGCCCGGCCGCGTCCATCTCCTCCTCGCGCGCGATCGGGACGCGGAGACTCGCGAAGGGGTTCATGCCCCGAACCGGATCGCTTCGGCGGCGAGCCCGGGGCCAAAGGCGATCGCGATCCCCGGCCCCTTCGCGCCGCGCGCCATCATGTCGGCGAGCACGAACAGGATCGTCGCCGACGACATATTGCCGAACCGCGCGAGCACCGAACGGCTGTCGGACAGCGCCTCGGGGGCGACGCCCAGCGCATGCTCGACCGCATCGAGCACCGACCGCCCGCCGGCATGGACCGCGAGCAGCGGCGGCGGTCCGCCATCGCCGAACAGCGCCCGCTGGACCGGCCCGTCGGCCAGCGCTTCGCGCAGCCGCCCGGGCACCTCGCCCGACAGCGTCATCTCGAAGCCCCTGTCGCCGATGTCCCAGCGGATCAGATCCTCGCTGGCGCCGAGCGCGAGGCTGCGCCCCTCGCCCAGCGCGAGCCCGTGCGGCGCGGCGGAGACGATGCCCGCCGCCGCGCCGTCGCTGAACTGCAGCATCGCGAGCAGGGGTTCGGGCTCGTCGGCGAGGCTGAGGTGAAGCGTCGACAGCTCGACGCTGACCACCAGCACCACGGCGTCCGGCTCGGACCGCACGATATGCCGCGCCGTGCGCAGCGCCGTGACCCCGGCGTAACAGCCCATGAAGCCGATCAGCACGCGTTCGACCGCGACGGAAAGGCCAAGACGGCGCGCGATGATCTGGTCGATCCCCGGGGCGACGAAGCCGGTGCAGCTCGCGACGACCAGATGGGTGATCCGCGCGGGATCGAGCATATCCCCCAGTCCGGCGATCGCCTGCATGGCCAGTTCGGGCGCATGGTCCGCATAGGCGCGCATGCGGACCGACGTCGGCGGCAGGCCCGGTACGTCGTAAAAGCCGCCCGCCGCCACCGGCGAACCGCCGTCGGCCGTCGGCGGCAGCACCGACCAGCGATGCGCGATCCCCGACCGCGCGGCCATGCGCGTGAAGATCGCGCGGGCCCGCTCGTCGCTCAGCCGCGGCGTCGCCCAGTCGATGAAGGATTGATGGATATCGTGCCCCGGCACCGCCGTGGCGAGGGCGTTGAGCCGGGGGGACGGCGGGGGTGTTGTCATCGCGCACATGTGGCCGAAAAGCGGGAAACAGGCCAGCGATTAGCGCCGCGCCGGCTTTACGGCAGCTTAACCACGTCGGGGCTATCGTGACGGGTGTGAAATCGCGTCTTTTCCTTTGCCTTGCGCTGGCGTCGGGCGCTGTGCCCGCGGCGGATGCGCAGTGCATGCTGTGCGCGCCGGACAAGGCGGCGGGCGCGGCGGTCGGCACGGCCGGGGCGCCGCTCCGCATCGATGTCGAAACGCGCCTCGACATGGGGCGCATAGCGGTCGGCGCGATGGGCGGCGCGGTCGAGATCGATCCCGCATCGGGCGCGCGCCGCCTCAGCGGCGACGTCGTCGATTTGGGCGGCTTCGCACTCAGCGGCACCGTCACCGTGCGCGGCGAGCCCGGCGCCGGGGTCCGCGTGATCCTGCCCGCCAGCGTCGATCTCGAAAGCGGCCACGGCCGCACCGCGCGCGTCACCGGGCTCGTCACCGACCTCGCCGCCGCGCCGCGACTCGGTCCCGACGGCCGCCTGACGTTCCGCTTCGGCGGCCGCCTGCAGGTCGCGGCGCAGGACGACGGCGACTATCGCGGACGCATTCCGGTGACGGTCGAATATCAATAGCGACCGGCGGACGGCGTCGGCTTCGGGGTGGGGAGCGGTCGTTGCCTCGCAAAGCTCCAAAAGCTATGATCCGGGAATGGCAAGCCCCAGTCGTCGACAAGTTTTGGCAGTGCGTCTCGGTATCGCTCACCTCGTGGGCCTGTTGGTCGTCGGGTTCTACGGAACGATTGGAACCTCGGGTGGCTTTGGCGCGGGAGCATTTGTCGGCACGTTTGTCGGTGCGATATTGTCGCTTCCTTGGATCGCGGCGGTTCTCGCTATTGTTTGGTTTAGAGCGAATGCCTTAGACCGATACATCATTCCGTTCTGTATCTTAGGACCTATCGTCGTCTGCGGTAGTTGGTGGGCAATTGACGGCGCTAGCTTGCTTGATGCTGTCGCTTTGTCCTGTGTCGCGTCCAGCGTATGCTTGATCACCCTGACGTTGTTGGAACGGCGCAAAATGCTCGCGGACTGAACGTCCGCAATCGGTCGTTCCCGGACTTTCGTCACGCTTGAACGAGGCACGCGGTTCGTCCGGCTGATCCGGGACCAGCCTGTTCCTTCGAGAACGGGAAACGCGCGCGCGGGCCGCGGAATATCCGGTTCACGCGGAGACGCGGAGGGGATCGGCGCGCGGCTGCGGGGCGTCGGAATGAAGGGGGTTTGTTGATGCGCGGCTGCGCCGCCTCCCCCTTCCTCTCCGCGTCTCCGCGTCTCCGCGTGAAATCTTTCCCTTCGCTCTCTGCCCGCGCCTCAGTGCGGGCGATGCTCGCCCTTGACCCAGCGCACCGTGCCCGACGAGGCGCGCATCACCACCGTCTCGGTCGTCATCACCCCGTCGCGGCGGCGCTTGACGCCGCGCAGCAGCGATCCGTCGGTCACGCCCGTCGCGGCGAAGATCACGTCGCCGCTGGCCAGATCCTCGAGATCATAGACGCGCTCGAGGTCCTCGATGCCCCATTTCTTCGCGCGCTTGCGCTCGTCGTCGTTGCGGAACAGCAGGCGGCCCTTGAACTGGCCGCCGACGCAGCGCAGCGCCGCCGCGGCGAGCACGCCCTCGGGCGCGCCGCCCGACCCCATATAGATATCGATATTGGTTTCGGGGTTGGTCGTCGCGATCACGCCGGCGACGTCGCCGTCGGGGATCAGCGCGACGCCGCAGCCGATCTGGCGCAGCTCGGCGATGATCGCCTCGTGGCGCGGGCGGTCGAGGACGCAGACGATGATCTGTTCGGGCTTGCAGCCCTTCTCGCGCGCGACCGCCTCGACATTCTCGCGGACGCTGTTGTCGAAATTGACGATGTCCGGCGAATAGCCGGCGCCGACCGCGAGCTTGTCCATATAGACGTCGGGGGCGTTGAGCAGGCAGCCCTCCTCGGCGATCGCGAGCACCGCGAGCGCGTTGGGTCCCGCCTTGGCGGTGATCGTCGTGCCCTCCAGCGGATCGACCGCGATGTCGATCTTCGGGCCCTTGCCCGGCGCGTTGCCGACCTTCTCGCCGATATAGAGCATCGGCGCCTCGTCGCGCTCGCCTTCGCCGATGACGATCGTGCCGTCCATATAAAGCGTGTTGAACGCGGTGCGCATCGCTTCGACCGCTGCGGCATCGGCGGCCTTTTCGTCGCCGCGGCCGATCAGCTTCGCGGCGGCGATCGCCGCGGCTTCGGTGACGCGCACCATTTCGAGCACGAGCACCCGGTCGAGGTTGCTGCTATTCGTCATGTC
>NZ_JAEMQX010000052.1 GCF_016463645.1 Sphingopyxis sp.
ACGGGAACGCCGCTCAGCAACCTCGACTATGCCTATATCGCCGCCGAACTCGGCAAATCGCCGCTGGCGTCCGAATCGCTGAACTGCTCGGCGCCCGATACCGGCAATATGGAAGTGCTCGAGATGGTCGGCACGCCCGAACAGAAGGAGCGCTGGCTGAAACCGCTGCTGAACGGCGAAATCCGCTCCGCCTATGTGATGACCGAACCCGGCGTAGCCTCGTCCGACGCGAGCAATCTCGAGACGAGCGCGCGCCTCGAAGGTGAGGAATGGGTCATCAACGGCGAAAAATATTTCATCAGCGGTGCCGGCGATCCACGCTGCAAGATCCTGATCTGCATGGTCAAGACCAACCCCGAGGCCGCGCGCAAGGGGCAGCATTCGCAGATCCTCGTGCCGATGGACACGCCCGGCGTCGAGGTACTCGGCCCGATGCGCGTCTTTGGCGCCGACCATGCGCCGCAGGGTCACATGCACATGCGTTTCGACAATGTCCGCGTCCCGCGCGAGAATATCCTGCTCGGCGAAGGCAGGGGCTTCGAGATCTCGCAGATGCGCCTCGGGCCGGGTCGCATCCACCATTGCATGCGCACGATCGGCAAGGCCGAGGTCGCGCTCGACCTGATGGTGAAGCGCGGCAATTCGCGCACCGCCTTTGGCCGCCCGCTGTCGCAGCTCGGCAAGAATCTCGAGGTGATCGCCCGCGCACGCGTCGAGATCGAGGCGATGCGGCTGATCGTGCTCAAGGCGGCAAAGGCGATGGACCTGCTCGGCAACCGCGAGGCGCGCGTCTGGGTCAGCATGGCGAAGGCGATGGTGCCCGAACGCGTCTGCCAGATCATCGATCAGGCGATCCAGATTCACGGCGCGACCGGGATCTCGCACTGGACCCCACTCGCCGATCTTTATGCCGACGTGCGGCATCTGCGCTTCGCCGACGGCCCCGACGAGGTCCATTATATGGTGGTCGGCCGAGAGGAACTCGGTCGCCATTGATCGGCACGGGCGGCGGTGCGCCGCCGCCCGGAATCGCCGGCCCGCGCAGACGCGCAGAAGCGCCGCGACCTCCGGTCGATATACCACGGCAATTAAAGGAAAATCCCTGCCTCGGGGCGGCTTTGCGCGTCATGGGGAGGGAAATGGCGCACCCGGAACGATTCGAACGTCCGACCCTCAGATTCGTAGTCTGATGCTCTATCCAGCTGAGCTACGGGTGCGTGGAGAGGCGCCTTTAGGACCCGCCGCGCGGGCGCGCAACCCCCTATTTCGGATTTATGACCGTCCGGCACGACGATTGGTGGCGAACTGTGTCGAGGGCGCTGATTTCCGAGGGGTCTTTCAGCAAAAGCCGGATCAGTGCGATCCCGCGATCATGATTCGTACGAACGGTTTCGACGCCCGCGGGCACCGCCTGCCCTTCGCGCGCGACGATGATTCGATAGGGCTTGCCGCCCGCTTCGACATCGTTGCGGACGAAAATCACGTCGGTCGCCGCGTCGAAGAGGCTGAGCGAGCTGTAGCGGCCCGGCACCGGGGTCACGTCGATCGCCACCGGTCCCTTCGACAGGTCATAGGGGCAGCTCGAATAGGCCAGATCGGGGCTCGGCCGCACGACGGGCTGGCGCTCGGGCGTCGCGAGATTGCCGTGGGACATGCTATTGGTGCCCCCCTGCCCCAGCCGCTCCATCGCGACGTTCATCAGCCCATAGGGAATGTACAGGATGGCGGCCCAGGCGGCGGCCGCGGCGACGATCAGGCCGAAAAGGATCGGGCCGAGCCAGCGGCGCATCTCAGCAGCCCTCCTTGACGATCCGCGGCAGCGCGGCCCTTGCCGGATCGGCGCGGAAGGTCTTGCCGGGATTGTACATGCGCAGCGTCAGCTGGAAGCGCTGCCGCTCGATCCCCGGCAGCCACGCGCCGCCCGCCGGCCTGTCGGGCGATATCGTCACGCGCCATTCGCCCTTCGCGTCGAGCGCGACATTGGCGCCGTTCACCGACCAGATGCGTCCCGGATTGTCGACGAGATACCCCTTGTCGTCATAGACCGTGACGCTCCACCAGCGCGCGTCGAGCGGCGTTCCCGACAGGCTGTAGCGGCAATCGCCGTCGAGCGGCGCACCGCTCGCGTCGCTTTTCGCCATCCAGTAGACGGTTTCCTTCGCAGGCAGCGCAAGCAGCCCCGAGCGCGCTACCATCGCGCGCGTCAGCGGATCGGTCGTCTTGGTACCGTAACTGAGCGAGGTCGTCCACGGACCGTTGCGGATTCCGCCGTCGCCGAGGCCGCTGGCCGTGAGCGCCCACGCCGCGCCGAGCCCCACCGCCAATCCGCCCACCAGAGTGATCGCATAGCGGTGCCAGCTCTTCATCGCGTCCTACCCCCGTTTCAGCGCCGCCTGTGCTGCCGCCAGACGTGCGATAGGCACACGGTAGGGCGAGGCGCTGACATAGTCGAGGCCCGTCCGTTCGCAGAAATGGATGCTCGGCGCGTCGCCGCCATGCTCGCCGCAGATGCCGAGCTTGACATGCGGGCGCGCCTTGCGGCCTCGATCGGCGGCGATCTCGATGAGCTGGCCGACACCCTCGACGTCGAGGCTGACGAACGGGTCGGTCAGGAAGATGCCCTTGTCGACATATTGCGTCAGGAAGCGGCCAGCGTCGTCGCGGCTGATGCCGATCGTCGTCTGCGTCAGGTCGTTGGTGCCAAAGCTGAAGAATTCGGCGCTCTCGGCGATTTCGCCCGCCATCAGCGCGGCGCGCGGCAGCTCGATCATCGTCCCGACCAGATAGGCGATCTCGCGGCCCTTTTCGACGAACACCGCCTTCGCTTGCGCATCGACGACCGCCTTCATCAGGTCGAATTCGCGGCGTGTCGCCACCAGCGGGATCATCACCTCGGGAATCGGCGCCGCGCCGGTTTCGGCGGCAACGTCGCACGCCGCCTCGAAGATCGCGCGCGCCTGCATCTCATAGATTTCGGGATAGGTCACACCCAGACGGCAGCCGCGATGACCCAGCATCGGGTTGAACTCGTGGAGTTCGTTGGCGCGCGCCTTCAGCGCCTCGATGCCCACCCCCGCAGCCGCGGCAACGTCGGCGAAATCCTCCTCGCGCGTGGGCAGGAACTCGTGGAGCGGCGGATCGAGCAGGCGGATCGTCACCGGCAGTCCCGCCATCACGCCGAAGATCGCGGCAAAATCGCCGCGCTGTTCGGGCAGCAGCTTGGCCAGCGCGGCGCGGCGACCGTCCTCGCTGTCGGCGAGGATCATCTCGCGCACCGCGGTGATGCGCGCGGCGTCGAAGAACATATGCTCGGTGCGGCAGAGCCCGATACCCTCGGCGCCGAAGTCCCGCGCGACCTGTGCATCCTGCGGCGTCTCGGCGTTGGTGCGCACCTTCATCCGGCGCACCTTGTCGGCCCATCCCATCAGCGTCCCGAAATCGCCGACCAGTTCGGGGAGCAGGGTCGGGACCTCGCCCGCCATCACCTCGCCGGTCGAGCCATCAAGGGTGAGGATATCGCCTTCACGCAGTTCGCGGCCCGCGACGCGCAGCACGCGCGCGGAGCCATCGATCGACAGCCCGCCGGCGCCCGAGACGCAGGGACGGCCCATACCGCGCGCGACGACCGCCGCGTGGCTGGTCATCCCGCCGCGCGCGGTCAGGATGCCCTTCGCGGCATGCATGCCGTGAATGTCCTCGGGGCTCGTCTCGACGCGGACGAGGATCACCGCATCGCCCCTTCCCGCCGCCTTTTCGGCGCTGTCGGCGTCGAACATGATCTTCCCCGATGCGGCGCCCGGACTTGCGGGAAGCCCCTTGGTCAGCACGTCGCGCGGCGCATTGGGGTCGAGCGTCGGATGGAGCAGTTGGTCGAGCGCGCCCGGGTCGACGCGGCCGACCGCTTCCTCTTCCGAAATCAGCCCCTCGGCCGCCATTTCGACCGCGATGCGCAGCGCCGCCTTGGCGGTGCGCTTGCCGCTACGCGTCTGCAGCATCCAGAGCTTGCCGCGTTCGACGGTGAACTCGATGTCCTGCATGTCGCGATAGTGATTTTCGAGCGTGTCGAAGACGCGGCCGAGTTCGCCGAACGTGTCGGGCATCGCCTCTTCCATGCTGAGCGGCTTGGCCCCCGCATTCTCGCGCGCGATCTTGGTGAGATATTGCGGCGTGCGGATGCCCGCGACGACGTCCTCGCCCTGCGCGTTGATCAGCCATTCGCCGTACCAGGCGCGTTCGCCGGTCGCGGGGTCGCGCGTGAAGGCGACGCCCGTCGCCGACGTGTCGCCCATGTTGCCGAACACCATCGCCTGCACATTGACCGCGGTGCCCCATTCGCCGGGAATGCTGTTGAGGCGGCGATAGACCTTCGCGCGGTCGCTTTCCCAGCTCGCGAAGACGGCGCCGACCGCGCCCCAGAGCTGGTCGTTCGGTTCCTGCGGGAAGGGCGCGCCGGTCTCGCGCTCGACGATCGCCTGATATTCCTTGACCAGCGCCTGCCAGTCTTCAGCCGACATCTCCGTGTCGAGGTAGAAACCCTTGTCTTCCTTGGCGACTTCCAGCGCCTCCTCGAACTCCGCATGGTCGAGGCCCATGACGACGTCGGCGTACATCTGGACGAAGCGGCGATAGCTGTCCCACGCGAAGCGCGGGTCGCCCGAGGCTTCGGACAGGCCGACCACTGTCCGATCGTTGAGCCCGAGGTTGAGGACCGTGTCCATCATCCCCGGCATCGACACGCGCGCGCCCGAACGGACCGAGACAAGCAACGGATCGGCGGCATCGCCAAACTTCTTGCCCGTAATGCCCTCGATATGCGCGATACCCGCCGCGACATCCTCTACGAGGCCCGCCGGGAACTGTTCGCCGTTCGTATAATAAGCGGTGCAGACATCGGTAGTGATCGTAAAGCCCGGGGGCACCGGCAGGCCGATCGAGGCCATTTCGGCGAGGTTCGAACCCTTGCCGCCCAGCAATTCCTTCGAACGTTCGGCCGTCGTGGCCGCGCCGCCGAACAAATGCACCATCTTCGTCATGTCATGCTCCTGCTGCCCCGGGGAGGAGGTTGCGGCTGGGTAGGTATGCAAAGCCAATTGGTCGATTCAGAATTACTTCGTTCATTATAAGCTGCGGCACATAATCGCCGCGTCAGCCCTCGATCTTCGAGAAATCGGCGACGCCATGCACCGCGCCGGTAAATCGCGCGAGCAGGCCGAGGCGCCAGGCACGCACCGCCTCGTCGGGGTCGTTGACCATCACACCGTCGAAAAAGGCGTCGATCGGCGCGCGGAGCGAAGCGAGCGCCGCCATGGCGTCGGTGAAACGCTCCTCGCTGACCGCATCGGAAGCCGCGGGTTCGGCGGTGTCGAGCGCGGCGAGCAGCGCGGCATCGGCATCGGTCGGCGGCGTCGTTGCGGCGGTGCCGCTCACCTCGCCCACCTGCTTCAGGATATTCGCCGCGCGCTTGTAGCCCGCGAGCAGATTGGTGCCATCCTCGGTCGCCATGAACGCCTGCAACGCCTTCACGCGGGCGAGCAGACGGACGAGATCGTCCTCGCCGCCGAGCGCGAACACCGCGTCGATCAGGTCGTGGCGAACGCCGGCTTCCCGCTGCTGGACCTTGAGGCGGTCGGCGAAGAAGTCGAGCAGATCGGCGGAAAGAGCTGCGCCGTCCGAAACTTCGATATGTTCCGCGATAGACGTATTGCCCTTGGCGATTTCGTGGCTCTTTTCCACGAGGCGCTTCAGATTTAGGCGCGTACCATTGACGAGCACCGTCTGGATCGTCTGCAGCGCGGCCCGGCGCAGCGCGAAGGGATCGCGCGAGCCGGTCGGCTTGATATTGCGTGCGAAAAACAGGGTGAGCGTATCGATCCGGTCCGCGAGGGCGACGCATGCCGGGATGCAACCTTCGACCGCAGCGATATATTGCTGGTTGAGAGCGGAAACCGTACCGGGCTTCTCACCTCCGCGTTCGGCATAATAGCCGCCCATAACGCCCTGCAATTCGGGGAACTCGCCGACCATGCCAGTCGCCAGATCCGCCTTCGCAAGCAGGCCCGCACGACGGGCGGTATCGGGATCGCGCTCGGGGAAATATTGCTCGGCGATCCAGCCCGCCAGCGTCGAGATACGTTCGGCCTTTTCGCGCAACGACCCCATCCCTTCGTAAAGGAGCATGGATTCGAGTTTGGGCAGATAGGATTCGAGTGAATGCGCGAGATCCTGTTCCCAGAAGAAACGCGCATCCGACAGACGCGCCGCGAGCACCTTCTGGTTGCCTGCAACGACTTCCTTGCCGCCATCGACCGCGTCGATGTTCGCGGTGCAGACGAAGCCGTTGGCTAACTTACCATTAGACGACTGAACGACGAAATATTTCTGGTTCACGCGCGCGGTGAGCTGGATGACCTCGGGCGGCACCTCCAGAAACGCTTCGTCGAAGCGGCCGAGCAAGGGCACCGGCCATTCGGTGAGCCCGGCATTCTCGATCACCAGCCCCTCGTCCTCGACCAGCGTGAGGCCCGCATCGGCCGCAACCTTGGCGGCGCCGTCGCGGATGATCGCCTGCCGTTCCTCATGGTCGACGATGACGTGGCACGCGCGCAGCTTTTCGGCATAGTCCGACGCCGAGCCGATGGTGATCTCGCCCGGGCAGTGGAAGCGGTGGCCGCGCGTCGCAAAACCCGCCGAAATCCCGCTAACTTCACACTGAATCAGCTCTTCGCCGAAGATCGCGACGATGCCCGACAGCGGGCGCACCCAGCGCAAGCTCTCGCTGCTCGCGCTTTCCTTGCCCCAGCGCATCGACTTCGGCCATGCGAAGGCACGGACGATCGCGGGGATCGCCTCAGCCAGCACCTCGGCGGTCGCGCGGCCGGGCTTGTCGATCACCGCGAAATAAACGCCATCGCGGTCTTCGATCTGCTCCTGCGTCAGGCCGGTCTTGCGGAGGAAGCCTTCGAGCGCCTGCGGCGGCGCGCTGCTGCGCGGGCCCTTGAGTTCCTCGCTGACCGCGGCGGTCGCTTCGGGAAGACCCTTTGCGATCAGCGCGAGGCGACGCGGCGTCGACCAGATGGTGAGCTCGCCCGCTTCGAGGCCCGCAGCGCTGAGTTGCGCCCGGAACAGCTTTTCCAGCTCGGCGCGCGCGCCGGCCTGCATCCGCGCGGGGATTTCCTCGCTGCGCAGTTCGAGAAGGAAATCGGTCACAGCGTCCACCCCGGATATTTTTCGGTCCAGCGCCCGGACTGGCTGTCGATCCACGCCTTGCAGCTGCCCTTCGCGAGATCGCGGACGCGCGCCATATAGTTCGCGCGTTCCTGCACGCTGATCACGCCGCGCGCCTGCAGCAGGTTGAACAGGTGACTCGCCTCGATCGCCTGGTCATAGGCGGCGAGCGGCACGTTCGCCGCGATGGCGCGCTTGCACTCTTCCTCGGCCGCCTTGAACCCCGCGAACAAGGTATCGGTGTCGGCGACCTCGAAATTCCATTTCGAGAACTGACGCTCATTCTCGAGGAACACGTCGCCATAGCTGACCGCCGGAACATCGCCGACCGCATCGGAAAAGCGCAGGTCGTACACATTGTCGACATTCTGGATATACATGGCGAGGCGTTCGAGCCCGTAGGTGAGCTCGCCCGCGACGGGCTTGCAGTCGAAGCCGCCCATCTGCTGAAAATAGGTGAACTGGGTGACTTCCATCCCGTCGCACCAGACTTCCCAGCCCAGCCCCCACGCGCCGAGCGTTGGAGATTCCCAATCGTCCTCGACGAAACGGATATCGTGGAGCAGCGGATCGATACCGATCGCGGCGAGGCTGCCCAGATATTGTTCCTGCAGGTCGGCCGGCGACGGCTTCAGGATGACCTGATACTGGTAATAATGCTGCAGCCGGTTCGGGTTCTCGCCATAACGGCCGTCGGTCGGGCGGCGGCTCGGCTGGACATAGGCGACGTTCCACGGCTCGGGACCGAGGCTGCGCAGCGTCGTCGCGGGATGAAAGGTCCCTGCCCCCACGCGCATGTCATAGGGCTGCAGGATCGCGCAGCCGCGTGCGCTCCAGTAATTGTGCAGCGTCAGGATCATGTCCTGAAAGCTGAGTGGTGTCTTGTCCGCCCCGTCGGCCACAGCCGCAATTCCTTCGCAGGTGCAAAAATCGCCGTCGCATTGGCCCAGCAGCGGCGCATGGTCAAGGCTCCCGACCGCTCGCCATGGCGCGAAAATATGCGGCTTGGTCAGGTTTTCAAAACTTTTTGCAAGGTGTTGTTGACATGGTCAGCGAATCGCGACATATAGTCATGTATACCTGACATGAAGACAGGTTGAGTTGACCAAGACCACTCGATCCAAGGAGCAATACCATGATGACCCGCACGCTGATCCTCGCGCTCTCGCTCACCGCCGCTGCCGTACCCGCCGCCGCGCAGGTCGAGACCGAAACCGCTGCCGTCCGGATCGACGACCTCGACCTGAGCCGCGCCACCGGTCGCGAGCGCCTCGACACCCGCCTCAAAAGCGCGGCGCGCTCCATCTGCCAGACCGGGGCCCGCGGCGCCGCCGAGAACAGCCGCCGCGCCGCATGCGTTTCTGCCGCCCTCGCGCAGGCCGAGCCGCAGACGCGGAACGCCATCGCGCAGGCGGAACGCGGCACCCGGCTCGCGCTGCTGATGATCGGCACCGCCCGGTAACGTCAGGGATCGGGACGGTTTCGTTCGTGCCGTACCTCCCCGGTGACGGCTGGCGACCTGGGCTGGAGCGCCCTCCCCGTGACGGCGCTCCAGTCTCTTGCCCCGGCGAATGCCCGTCCGGTCTGTTGCTCCAACCCCGACCGTTCGAAGGATCCGGCAAATAATTCCCTTCCCCGATATTTTGATGTCTATGGGAAGCCCATGATCCTTCGGACGGAAATGCTGGCGAGGCGCCGATGAACAACAAGCTGAAAGTATTGCGCGCGATGCGGAACTGGAGCCAGGCGGAACTCGCCGACCGGCTCGATGTCTCGCGACAGGCCGTGAACGCGATCGAAACCGGGAAATACGACCCGTCGTTGCCGCTCGCCTTCAAACTCGCGCGCCTGTTCGACATGCCGATCGAGGATATCTTCGACGACGGCCACGAAGGAAACGACAATGACTGATGCCGACATTTCGAAGCCCCGCCGCCGCATGTCCCCCCGGCAAAAGCGCTACTGGACCTCGCTCGGGCTCGCGGGAGTGATCGGCGGGATCGTCGGCGGCTGGATGGTGGCCGACCAGGCGAATGCACCGCATTCGATCGGGGCGATCTTCAGCGGCGCCCTGACGCCGGGATTCGCCATGGGCGCCTCTGCAGCATGGGTGATCGGCCTCGCGATCTGCATGATCATCTATCACCGCGCGATCGACGATCATGAGGAACATGCCTGGCTCTGGGCGAGCCTGGCGGGTTGGTATGCCTTCATCTTTCCCGCACCCGTCTGGTGGGTACTCCACCGCGCCGGCATGGCGCCGCCCGCCGAGGCGATGATCCTGTTCGTCTTCTCGCTGGTCGTGAACTGCATCGTCTATCTGTGGCTGAAGTTCCGCTGACCTTTCCGCTTTCCCGCAAATGTTCTAGCTGCCCAAGAAAGGCAATTCTCCGATGAAGAACTGGTTCAAGACGCTCGCGGCAGGCTGTGCGATCGCCGCACTTGCCCCCATCGCGATGCTTTCCGCCCACGCCGCCGAACCCGCGGCCGCGACCGCCGCACCGACGACCGACGCCGACCCTGCCCTGTGGGTCGTAAAGGACGACGACACGACCATCTATCTTTTCGGCACCGTCCATGTGCTGAAGCCCGGCCTCGGCTGGTTCGACGAGGCGGTGAAGACCGCGTTCGACAAATCCGACCAGCTGATGCTCGAAATCGTGATGCCGGAGGACCAGGCCGAAGCGCTGAAGGTCATGATGCCGCTCGCGATCGATCAGGGCGGAAAGACCCTGTCGTCGCGGCTGAACCCCGAACAGCTCGCGGCCTATCAGGCGGCGATGACGAGCGTCGGCCTGCCCGCCGCGCAGTTCGACATGTTCGAACCCTGGTTCCCCGCGATCACCCTGTCGGTCCTGCCGCTCGCCAAGCTCGGCTATGATCCCGAACAGGGTGCGGAAAAGCAGCTGACGCGTTTTGCCAGGGACGCCGGCAAGCCCGTCGCGGGGCTCGAAACGCTGACCGAACAGCTTGGCTTCTTCGACGGCCTTCCCGAAACGCAGCAGATCGCCTTCCTCGACACGGTGGTGAAGGATCTCGACAAGCTCGGTCCCCAGCTCGACAAGATGGTCGCACTCTGGGCGAAGGGCGACCCCGATGGGCTCGCCGTCGCGATGAATGAAAGCATGGCGGCGACGCCCGAGCTCGCCAAGACGCTGCTGTGGGACCGCAATGCCCGCTGGGCGGAGCAGCTCGCGGCGCGGATGGATCAGCCGGGCACGGTCTTCGTCGCGGTCGGCGCGGGCCATCTGGCCGGTGAGAAAAGCGTGCAGGACTATCTGAAGGCGCGCGGGCTGACCGCGAAGCGGGTCAAATATTGAACCGCGAAGTGCCCCGGGCCGGACATGGGGGTCGCCGCTTCGCGGCGGCCCTCTTGCCTTTGCTGCTCGCCGCGTGCGGCACTGCCGCCCCCGGCCCGCAGGCACGGCCGGCGATGTGGCTGATCGAGGATGACGACACGCGCGTCTATCTGCTCGGCACGATGCACGCGCTACCGCCGGGCACCGACTGGGACGGCGGCAAGGTCGCGAGCGCGATCGACGCTGCCGACGAACTGATCCTCGAACTGCCGCCCGCCGAACTCGCCGCGGCAGCCGACGTGTTCCGGGACCTTGCCCCGCGCAAGAGCCCGCTTGCGATCGAAGCCCGCCTGCAGGGCAAGGCACTCCTCGGATACCGGGCCCTCGAGGCGAGCGGCCGCGCTTTCGGCGCCGATGGGCTGGATGACTGGGCGGTCATGGTCCTGATGGGACAACGGGTCGCGCAAAACGCCGGCCTTTCGCCCGCCGACGGCGTCGAGACCGGGCTGACCGAAAGATTCGAGGCGGCCGACAAGCCGGTCGGGGGGCTCGAAACCGCGCGCGCCCAGCTGATGCTGTTCGAAACGCTCGATCCGGCGGCGCAACGTGCGCTGCTGACGCGCGCGGCCGAAGAATCGGGCACTGCAGTGAAAGACGTGGCTGCCTTGACCGCCGCATGGGGCCGCGGCGACGTCGCCGCGCTCGAAAAGGTGATCAACGAGGATGTCGACCGCGTCCCCGCGGCACGAAAGGCGATCATCACCGACCGCAACCGGATATGGAGCGCATGGACGAAGCGGCGGATGGCGCGCCCCGGAACGGTGCTGGTGGCCGTCGGCGCGGGGCATCTGGTGGGCGCCGACGGGATGCCGGCGATGCTCGAGGCCGAAGGCCTGAGGGTCGTGCGCGTGCAATAGCGCGCACCGCGCTTGCAATTCCGCACCTTCCCCGCTATGCGCCCCCGCTTCCGGCCATGGTCATCCCTGGAGGCGTGGCGGAACTGTGTAACTGTTTCTCGGAGAAATATCATGAGCGATCAGCTGACGCTGACGGCCGAGACGCGCGAACGCGGAGGCAAGGGAGCCTCGCGTGACCTGCGTCGCAACGGCCGCGTCCCCGCCGTTGTCTATGGCGGCAAGGAAGAACCCCTGATGATCCACGTCGAAGAAAAGCTGCTGATGAAGCAGCTGATGACGGGTCACTTCATGAACTCGGTCGTGATGATCGACGTGGGTGGCAAGACCATCCGCACCCTGCCCAAGGACGTCGCCTTCCACCCGGTCAAGGATCGCCCGATCCACGCCGACTTCCTGCGCATCGCCAAGGACGCCAAGGTCCAGGTCGCGGTGCCGGTCTCGTTCCAGAACGAAGAAGCCTCGCCGGGCCTGAAGCGCGGCGGCGTGCTGAACATCGTTCGCCACGAGCTGGAACTCGTCTGCGACGCGGACAAGATCCCCGACGAGATCGCGATCGACGTGACCGGCTTCGACGTCGGCGATTCGATCCACATCAGCAACGTCACCCTGCCCAAGGGCGTCGAAAGCGCGATCACCGACCGCGACTTCACCATCGCCACGATCGTCGCCCCGTCGGCGCTCAAGTCGAGCGACGGCGACACGACGAAGGACGAAGGCGAAGCTGCTGCCGAAGGCGGCGACGAAGCCTGATCCCGTTTGGCCGGCCCCTTCCCTGACCGGAAGGGGCCGCCAACGACAGCCCCTGGGAAAGGCAGTCTCATGCAGCTCTGGGTCGGCCTCGGCAATCCCGGGCCCAAATATGCGATGCACCGTCACAATGTCGGCTTCATGGCCGCCGATGTCATCGCCGATCTCTATGACTTCCCCGCTCCGGCAAAGAAATTCCAGGGCTGGATCCAGGAAGGCCGCATCGGATCGGAGCGCATCCTGCTGCTCAAACCCGGCACCTTCATGAACGAAAGCGGCCGCAGCGTGCGCGCCGCGCTCGATTTCTACAAATTGACCCCGCAGGACGTCACCGCCTTTTACGACGAGCTCGATCTCGCGCCGATGAAGGTGAAGGTGAAGCAGGGCGGCGGCGCGGCCGGCCACAACGGCATCCGCTCGATGATCCAGCATATCGGCGAGGATTTCCGCCGCGTACGCATCGGCATCGGCCATCCGGGACACAAGGACCGCGTGACCGGCCACGTCCTCGGCAATTATCACAAGAGCGAGATGGAGCCGCTCATCGACCTCCTCGGTGCGATCGCGGCCGAGGCGAAATGGCTCGCCGACGGCGACGACGTCCGCTTCCAGAGCGACCTCGCGCTGCGCCTCAACGGCTGACCGCCGTCACATGAGCGTCACATAAGTCATTGCATTTCGACGCGTTCGAGCAACGCGGCTGACACCAACCTCTGCAATCGGTGCGCCACCCAAACCGGGGCGACCGAGTCCCGGTACTCAACCGAAACAGGGGATTTGCATGTCACATCTTACCGACGAAGCCCGTGCGCCTTTTCGTGGCGAAAGCGGCGGCGAGCCAGGGCCGGACAGCCTCGAGGCCATCGTTGCGCAAAATCCGACGCGCCGCACGCTGCTGAGGAACGGCCTGTTCGGGCTGTCGGTTTTCCCGGTCATGGCGCTTGCCGCTTGCGATGACACGAGCGGCGACCCGAGCGTCGTTGTACCGCCCACGCCGACCCCGACGCCGACCCCCACGCCGACACCGCCGAGCTTTGCCGTCAGTTTTGCTGCGGTCGTCGCCAACCAGGACGACAAGGTCACGGTGCCGAACGGCTATACTGTCGACGTGCTGTTGAAGGCCGGCGATTCGGTCGAAGCCGGCGCGCCCTATTCGGGCGGCTTTCCCGCGACCCCCGCGATTGCCGAGAAATGGGCCGGCGGCAATCATGACGGTATGGAATATTTCGCCTTTCCGGGCGTCGATGCCAATAATCGCGGCCTGCTCGCGATCAATCACGAGCTGCCCGATTTCAATATCCTGATGGCCGGCACCTATAATGAGGCAAC
Source organism: Sphingopyxis sp. (assembly GCF_016463645.1). Classification (GTDB taxonomy): domain Bacteria; phylum Pseudomonadota; class Alphaproteobacteria; order Sphingomonadales; family Sphingomonadaceae; genus Sphingopyxis. Next base: position 13,517 of record NZ_JAEMQX010000052.1, read on the forward strand.
CGCGACTGCGGATCAGAAGGCCATTGCCCTCTCGGCGGTCGGCATCAGCGTCGTCGAAATCTCGAAGGGCAGCGACGGCAAATGGTCGATCCAGGCCGGGTCGACCTACAACCGTCGCTACACGGGCAACACCGGCTATCGTGCCGGCGGCCCCGCCGCCAGCCGGACCTCCGGCACGATCAAGGGCATGCTCAACAATTGCTCCAGCGGCCGCACCCCGTGGGATACCTATCTGACCTGCGAAGAGACGATGAACAATTATCTCGACCTGTCGCAGCCCGATCCCGACTATGGCTGGGTCGTCGAGATCGACCCGCGGCGCGAACTGGCGCAACCGACGAAGCGCACCGCGATGGGCCGCTTCAACCACGAAAATGTCGCCTATATGACGAACAGCGCCAACCGGGTCGCTTTCTATATGGGCGACGATACGACGCCGGGCTGCATCTATAAATTCGTCCCCAGCCAAGCCTACAGCACGACGAACCGCGCCGCGAACACCGATCTCCTCGACGATGGCACGCTCTATGTCGCGCGCTTCAACGCCGACGGCACCGGCGAATGGCGCGCACTGGTCGTCGGGCAGAACGGGCTGACCGCCGGCGCGCAGGATCCGGGCAACGTCAGCCAGAGCGCGACGCCGCCGGCGCCGACCACCGTCAACTTCAACAATCAGGCCGACGTGCTGCTCAATTGCCAGTCGGCGGCGCGCGTCGCCGGCGGCACCGTGATGGACCGCCCCGAGTGGCTGACCGTCGCGCCCGACAACAAGGCGGTCTATTGCACGCTGACGAACAACAGCGGCCGCCGCGTCACCGACCCCGCCAACCCGCGCGTCACCAACCTGCACGGTCACATCATCAAGTTCCGCGAAGAAGGTGACTCGCCGCTGGCGACGAAGTTCAGCTGGGAAATCTTCCTGACCGCGGGCGACCAGTCGCTTTCGGCAGGCGGCAGCAACCTCGTCGGCAATATCGTCGGCGACACCTTCTCGAGCCCCGACGGCCTCCGCATCGATCCGCAGGGCCGCATGTGGGTGCAGACCGATCACAGCGTCCCCGGCAATTCGGGCGTCGCCGGCACGACGATCGACCAGGCCTTCGGGCATAACGCGATGTTCCATATCGATCAGGTGAGCAAACAGTCGAAGCGTTTCCTCGTCGGCCCGCTCGGCTGCGAGATCACGGGCCTCGCCTATACGCCCGACCTTCGCACCTTCTTCGTCAACATCCAGCACCCGACGGGCAACTGGCCCGTTGCCGGCGAACAGCCGCGCTCGTCGACGATCGTCGTGCGCCGCACCGACAACCAGCCGGTCGGCAACTGATCGGCGCGCCGCGCGCTCTCCCGCCCCGGGGGAGCGCGCGGGCCCCTTCAGACAAATTTCATATCGCCGAAGATCCAGCGCCAGGGCGCACCCGTTTCGCCAAGGATGTCGCGCACGATCATCGGAAAGGCGGCCTCCGCGCGGACGTCGTTCGACATGATCAGCACGCAGCGCTCGCCCCGATCGAGGCAGACGAGCGTGTTGCCCGTCGAATCATTATGCCCGCCGCGAAAGAAGCCCGCGCCTTGCGGTCCGGTAAAGGTGATCAGCCCGACACTCGCCGCGATCCCCTTGGGCCGCTCCGCTTCGGGCGCGTCGTCCTGCAGCGTCGGGAATTGCGAGCGCGAGGCGATCGCGAGGCCGGGACGCCGGAGTTCGGCGCGCGCAGCCTTCGACAACCCCTCGCCCGATACCAGCGCCGCGGCGAAATTGGCGAGATCGGTGATCGTCGTGTCCATCGACCCCGCGGCGCGGACGCGGCTGCGCTCGTCGTGCGGCACCGCCTTGCCGTCGAGTTCCCAGCCATCGGCCAGATTGGCCGCGAAGTCGGGGCGCCAGATCAGGCTGGAATTGGGCATTTCGAGCGGATCGAAGACGAGGCGCTGGATTTCCTTGCCGGTGTCGAGCCCCAGCCCCTCGTCGAGCGCGAACTGTAGCAGGCTGATCCCCTCGCCCGAATAGCCGTAGCGGCTGCCCGGGTCGAAATGGATGCGGAGCTTTTCGTCGGGTTCGAGGAAGGCGAAATTGGCGAAACCCGTGCTGTGACCCAGCACCATGCGCGGCGTGATCGCTCGCCAGCGCCCGTCACCCGCCAGATCGCCCCAATTGCCGTAATCGTCGAGATTGCCGTAATCGGGCAGCGGCTTCGCGAGCATGTCGGCGATCGGCTTGTCGAGATCGACCTTGCCCTCGTCGACCAGCCGCAGCACTGTATAGGCGAAGACCGCCTTGGTAAGCGACGCGCCGTACATGATCGTCTGCGGCGTCAGCGGATCGCCCCCGGCATTGCGCTCGCCGAACGCCTGCACCGACACGACCTTGCCCCTGTCGATCGTCGCGATGGCGAGACCGCGCGCACCGGTTGCGGTCATCGCCTTTTTCGCGGTTCCCGCGATTGCCGCCGTATCGGGAAGCGGCTCCGCCGCAGCGGGGACCGCCATCAGCAAGGGCAGTATCCAGGCCAGTTTCCCACCGCGCATCGCCATCTCCGCATCTCAGGACATGGCCACTGCTATATCATAACAATACACCACGCAAGCGCTTGTTGTCAGGGGGCTTTTCTTTGCGGAGGCGGCGGCGGCGAACCGTCGCGCGTCGGCGACATCAGCGTGACGCACATCGTCCGGTGTACGGGGTGCGAACCGCATGCGACGCCGGCGTAGCGATGCGTCGGGCGGAGCAGACTGAAACGATGGCCGCGGTTGGGTACGCCGTCGTCGATCAGCAGTTGGTCGACCACCCCTTCGGGGGTGTGATGGCCATAGGTGATGACTTCGCTGACATAGGGGCCGCCGCCGCGCGCCGTCATCCGCTCGCCGGGTCCGTTCCCGCGCGTATAATGGCCGACCGCACCCGAACGCGACTGCACCGCGACATGGTCGGCCGCCGCGCGCGCCAGAGCGTCGCTCCATTCCAGCGTCGGCAGCGGCTTTTCGTGCCGGAGTTCGCGGATGGCCTCGTCGACCGCGGCAACGCCCTCGCGCGTCATGATGTCGATTTCGCCGTCGTCGGCTCCGATCAGAAGCTTGCCCTCGAAGCGCGGGCGATAATCGCGCAGATATTCGGTGTACGCCGCGGGGTCGCTGCGGAAGCGGTTGAGTTCGATGAAAACGCCTTCCTCGAAACGGCTGGGCGCCGCAACGGCGGCCGTTGCACCGAGAGTCAGGAGCATGCCGGCAGCAAGAAAGCGCGGTTTCGTCATGGCGGGTGCGATAAAGCCGCAAGTCTGAACGGCGCGCAACGGCAAAGACTGGCATCGCGCGCGACTTGGCGCTAGGGGCGCTGCAACACAGCCGCCGCGTTCGACGGCAGGCCGGACCTCACGGAGTTTTTATGGGTTTCAAATGCGGGATCGTCGGCCTGCCCAACGTCGGCAAGTCCACCCTGTTCAACGCGCTGACCGAAACCGCGGCGGCGCAGGCGGCGAACTATCCTTTCTGCACGATCGAGCCGAATATCGGCAACGTCGCGGTGCCCGACGCGCGGCTGGAGAAACTCTCCGCCATCGCGGGCAGCAAGAAGATCATTCCGACGCAGCTCGCTTTCGTCGACATCGCCGGCCTCGTGCGCGGCGCGTCGAAGGGCGAAGGGCTCGGCAACCAGTTCCTCGGCAACATCCGCGAGGTCGACGCGATCGTCCATGTCTTGCGCTGTTTCGAGGATGACGACATCCAGCATGTCGAGAACAGGGTCGACCCCGTCGCCGACGCCGAGACGGTCGAGACCGAACTGCTGCTCGCCGACCTCGAAAGCCTCGAAAAGCGCGTCCCCGCCTTCGCCAAGAAGGCGGCACAGGGCGACAAGGAAGCGAAGATCGCTTCCTCGGTACTCGGTCAGGCGCTCGACCTGCTCCGTGAAGGCAAGCCCGCACGGCTCGTCGAGCCGAAGGACGACGAGGAAGCCCGCGTCCTGCGCACCGCGCAGCTTCTGACCTCGAAGCCCGTCCTCTATGTCTGCAACGTCGACGAAGGCAGCGCCGCGAACGGCAACGCCTTCTCCGGAAAGGTGTTCGCCAAGGCGGCGGCCGAGGGCGCGCAGGCGGTCGTCGTCTCGGCGGCGATCGAGAGCGAGCTCGTCACGATGGACATGGCCGACCGGCTCGAGTTCCTCGAAGAGATGGGCCTGCACGAAACCGGCCTCGCGCGCGTCATCCGCGCCGGATACGAACTGCTCCACCTGATCACCTTCTTCACCGTCGGCCCGCAGGAGGCGCGCGCGTGGACCGTCCACACCGGCGCCACGGCGCCCGAGGCCGCGGGCGAGATCCACAGCGATTTCCAGAAAGGCTTCATCCGCGCCGAAACGATCGGCTATGACGATTATGTCACGCTCGGCGGCGAAGCGAAGGCGCGCGAAGCCGGCAAGCTGCGCGCCGAAGGCAAGGCCTATGTCGTCCACGATGGCGACGTGATGCACTTTCTGCACAGCTGATCCGAATTCGTCATTGCAAGGTCGCCCGGTGCCTTGGGCGAGGCGAGCGAACCGAATCCCGGGGCGGTTTCACGCCGCCACCGGAAGGCGCGTCAGCCGAAGCGACGACGAAACCAGCTACGCTTTTTCGGAACGGCCGCCGTCTGACCGGAAAGCTGCACCAGATAATTGCCCAGGATAGCCGCTTGCTGCTTGGTCATGAGGAACCGGAACAGGTCGGGATCGTGCTTCCTTGCCGCTTCCGAAGACTGCACGCTTTCGAGCCGGAGCATGATGCGGTCACCCGCATCATGGTGCGTCCAGCCAACCAGCGCTCCGAAACTCTCCATCATCTCGCCCTGCTCCCTCACGATTTTCGCGCGACCGGCGCCGACAGCCCCCGATGGCTGTAACAGACCTTCGGCGGAATGTCGTCTGCGGGGTGGGAAGCGGACGGCAAGCCACGCCGCTTCGTCATCCCGGGCTTGACCCGGGATCCCGCTTCTTATGGCGGAAGAGCAGGTTTCGATTTCAAGCGGGACCCCGGATCAAGTCCGGGGTGACGATGATTGATCGGGCAGCAATCGGTCGCCTGCGGCCATTCCGTGACAAGTTTCGACAAGTATCAGGGCTCGAACGCCGCCAATATCGGGCACGGCCCCTTGTCGCTCGCCGCGCATTGATCGGCGAGGCGCCCGAGGGCGGCGCGCGTTGCCGTCATTTGGGCGATCTTTTCGTCGAGCACCTCGATCCGCTGGCGCGCCAGCGTGCGCACCCGCGCGCGGTCGTCGCTCGCCTCGAGCGCCAGCAGCTCGGATATCTCGTCGAGCGTGAAACCCGATGCCTGCGCCGAGCGGATGAATTTCAGGCGCCGAAGATCCTCCTCGCCATAGCGGCGGACACCCCCGCCCCAACCGTCGCCGCCACTGCGCGCCGGCGTGTCGAGCAGGCCACGGCGCTGATAATAGCGGATCGTTTCGACCCCGACCGCGCCTGCCGCCGCCAATTTGCCGATCGTCAGTTGCATCGCTTGACTCCGTACTATGGTACGGAAGCTATATGGGGTGCATGACGAAACAGGCAACCCTCCATCGCATGGTCATGCCCGGGCACATCTGCCCCTATGGCCTCAAGGCAAAACATCTGCTCGAAAGCCGCGGTTTCGCGGTCGACGACCGCTGGCTGACGACGCGCGAGGAAACCGACGCGTTCAAGGCCGAGCATGGCGTCAAGACGACGCCGCAGACCTTCATCGATGGCGTGCGTGTCGGCGGCTATGACGACCTCCGTCGTCATTTCGGGCTGACAGTCGCCGATCCTGACGCGACGAGCTATACGCCGGTCGTCGCGCTTTTCGCGATGACGGCGCTGATGGCGCTTGCCGCCAGCTTCGCGGTCGAGGGCAGCGCCTTCACCCTCCGCGCCGCCGAATGGTTCATCTCGTTCAGCATGATCGTGCTCGCACTGCTGAAACTGCAGGACATCGACAGGTTCGCGACGATGTTCCTCAATTACGACCTGCTCGCGCGGCGCTGGGTGCCCTATGCGAGCATCTATCCCTTTGCCGAGGGGCTCGCAGGCGTGCTGATGACCGCACACGCCCTCCCTTGGCTGTCGATCCCCGTCGCGCTCTTCATCGGCAGTATCGGCGCCGCGTCGGTGTTCAAGGCGGTCTATATCGACAGGCGCGACATCAAATGCGCCTGCGTCGGCGGCAGCAGCAAGGTGCCGCTGGGCTTCGTCTCGCTCACCGAAAACGTCATGATGGTCGCGATGGCGCTGTGGATGGCGCGGATGTGGTTCTGACCGCCCGCTGCATCCGTCATTGATGTAGCACGGGGCTCCGCTATCGAGAGGCATCGATTCGCCGCCGACGGAGCCTTCGCATGTATAACCGCCGCCATTTCCTTGCCGGGGCGACTCTCGCCGGCCTCGCCGCACCGGCGATCGTCCGGGCGCAGGGCATCTTCCGCGATTTCCCGTTCAAGCTGGGCGTCGCGGCGGGCGATCCGGCGAGCGACGGGTTCGTCATCTGGACGCGCCTCGCTCCGGAACCGATGGAACGCCACGGCGGGATGCCGCTGACGAACATTCCGGTCGAGTGGGAGGTCGCGAGCGATGGCGGCTTTCGCGACATCGTCGCAAGGGGCACCGAACTCGCGCGACCCGAACTGGCGCACAGCGTCCATGTCGAGGTCGCGGGACTGCAATCCGACCGGCCCTATTATTACCGCTTCACCGCGGGCGGCGAGCGGAGCCTCCGCGGCCGTGCGCGGACCCTGCCCGCGCCCGGCGCCCGGGTCGACGCGCTGAAATTCGGCGTCGCCGGTTGCCAGCACTATGAATCGGGCTTCTATGGCGCCTATCGCCATCTGGCGCGCGAAGACCTCGCCTTCGTCTATCATTACGGCGATTTCATCTACGAATACAGCCAGGACTATCTGTTCGACAGCGGCTTGCCGATCCGTCCCGTTCGCAGCTATGCGCAGCGCGCACTCTTCGACCTCGACGATTTCCGCGGCGCCTACGCGCAAACCCTGATGGATATCGACCAGCAGGCGGTGCGGTCTGTCCATGCCCATTTGTCGAGCTTCGACGATCACGAGATCCGCAACGACTGGGTGTCGGACATCGACAACTGGAAGCTCGGGCTCGACGTCAACGACCCCGATGCCGCCCCGCCCGAGGTCTTCATGCTCAAGAAGCAGGCGGCGATGCAGGCGTGGTACGAGCATATGCCCGTCCGCAAAGCCTTGCTGCCGCGCGGCGGGATGGTCGCGATGAACCGCGAGTTCCGCTATGGAGACCTGATGGCGATGCAGCTGCTCGATACGCGGCAATATCGCGATGACCAGCCGTGCGACGACGGCTTCAAGCCCGCCTGCCCCAGCGTGTTCGACAAGAACGCCCAGGTGCTCGGAAAGGCGCAGGAAGAGTGGCTGGCGCGCAATCTGTCGAAGGGCGGCGCGACGTGGAACGCCTTTGCGCAGCAAGTGACGATGATGTCGCTCGACCGCCGGCGGAAACCCGACGAGTCCGGAAAGATCCTCAATCTCGACAGCTGGGCGGGATATGAAGCGCCGCGCGAACGCATCCTGTCGCGCATGGCGGGGCTCGAAAACTGCGTCGTGCTGACGGGCGACGAGCATCAGAATTTCTGCGGCGACCTGATCCTTCGGGACAAGGTCGTCGGCGCCGAATTCGTCGCGACCTCGATCACCTCGGGCGGCGACGGCAGCGACAGGCGCAACGGGACCGACGACTGGCTGAAGCTGAACCCCGAACTCAAATTCGCCAACGATCAGCGCGGCTATGTCGTGTGCGAAGTCGGCCGCGAGGCGTGGCAGACGCATTTCATGGTCGTCGACAAGGTAACGACGCCGGTGAACACGCTGTCAAAGCGCGCGACCGCTATCGTCGAAAGGGGTACCGCCGGCCTCAAAATGGCCTAGCGGAGCACCGCCATCGCATGGATCGATGCCGAGGGCGCATTGACGATCTGAAGCTGATAGCGCCCCGGCATCACGTCGAATTCGACCATCTTGCGAATGCCCGAACAGGCGGGCCCATGGCCGTGGGCGACCGACTTCAGCACGGTGCCGTCGCGCACCAGGTCGATCCATGCGCCGGCATCGAGCGCGACGATCAACCGCCCCGCCTTCTTCATCTCGATCGGGATCATCCCGCCGAACTTATGGACATCGGGCTTGCGTTCGGGCGCGACGCCGTAGCGGAGGCTTTCGAACCTGTGCAGCGGCAGTGCGGTTCGCGCCGCGCCGAGCGGCGACCAATCGGCGCCGAGATCGTCGCCATAGGCATAGATCGTCTTGCCCGATGCGTCGCGCGACCAATCCGCCAGATCATCCGGCAAGACCGGCGTGGCGGGACACGCCCCTGCCTTTGCCGGCGGTGCGGCCAACACGGGTACGGCAAGCGCAATGGACGCCAATGCGGCAGCGATGATCCGGAACCCCATCCTATTTCCTCCCGAACAATTTCTCGACATCGTCCATCGCGAGCTTCACCCAGGTCGGCCGGCCGTGGTTGCACTGCCCTGAATGCGGCGTGACCTCCATCGTGCGAAGCAGCGCGTTCATCTCGGCGACGTTCAGGGTCCGCCCCGCGCGCACCGATCCATGGCACGCCATCGTCGCGGCGACCAGTTCGAGCCGCTCGCTGAGCCCGAGCGCGGCGTCATAACCCGCGAGATCGTCGGCGATGTCGGTGACGAGTTTGTGGCAGTCGATCGCGCCCAGCATCGCCGGGGTCGCACGGACCATCACCGCCGCGGGGCCGAAACGTTCGAGTTCGACGCCGAGCGTGGCGAGTTGCGGTGCCGCGGTCTCGAGCCGGTCGCACGCGGGCTCGTCGAGTTCGACGACCTCGGGCAGCAGCAGGCCCTGCGAGGGCACGGCCTGTCCGCTCATCCCGCGGCGCAATTGTTCGAGCACGAGCCGCTCGTGTGCCGCATGCTGGTCGACGATGACAAGGCCGTCCTCGGCCTCGGCGACGATATAGGTTTTCGCGATCTGCCCGCGGGCGATGCCGAGAGGATGCGCGTCGACCTCGGGGACCGGCGCAATCGCGGGTTCGGCGCGGCCCATCGGCAAGGCATCGCGCAGCGGCGCGAAATCGACGATGCGGTCGCGGAGCAGCGCGGTCGTCGCGGCATCCCCTTCGGCGCCGAAAAGATGTGTCGCGGGCGCGTGCGGATAGGGCAGATGCGCCGCGAACAGCGTCGGCGCGGGCGGCGGCGCCACCGGCTCCTGCTGCCAAGCCGCCAGCGCCGCCTCGGCCGGCCGCTGGACGCTGCGAAAGCCATGCTCGTCGAGCGCGCGACGGAGGCCGCCGACGATCATCCCGCGAATGAGCTGCGGATCGCGGAAGCGCACCTCGGTCTTCGCCGGATGGACGTTCACATCGACCTCGCTCGTCGGCACGTCGAGGAACAGCGCGACGACCGGATGCCGGTCGCGCGCGAGCAGATCGGCATAGGCGCCGCGCAACGCGCCAACGAGCAGCCGGTCCTTCACCGGCCGTCCGTTGACGAACAGATATTGATGATCGGCGATCCCGCGATTGTAGGTCGGCAGGCTGATCACGCCGCCCAGATGCACCTCGCCGCGGTCGAGGTCGACCCCGATGCTGTTCGCGGCGAGCTCGCGCTGGGTCAGCGCCGCGACGCGCGTCAGCCGGTCCTGCCCGCCCTGTACGTCGAGGACGCGGCGCCCGTCATGCTCCACCACGAAGGCGATGTCGGGGCGCGCCATCGCCAGCCGCCGCACGGCATCGAGGCACGCGGCATATTCGCTGCGCCCGCTGCGCAGGAACTTGCGCCGCGCCGGCACCCGCGCGAACAGATCCTCGACCAGCACCCGCGTGCCCTTTGCCAGCGCGGCAGGCCCTTCGGCAATCACCGCGCCATTGTCGACGACGCGCTTCCAGCCGTCGCCGCCGTGGGTCCGGCTTTCGAGAGTGAGCCGCGCGACGCTCGCAATCGACGGCAGCGCCTCGCCGCGAAAGCCCATCGTCGTGACGTCCTCGATCGCGTCGGTCGGCAGCTTCGACGTCGCATGGCGTTCGAGCGCGAGCGCCATGTCGGCGGCGGTCATGCCGCACCCGTCGTCCTCGACCTCGATCCGCGAAATCCCGCCCTCGGCGATTCGCACCGAAATACGAGTCGAACCGGCATCGACAGCGTTTTCAACCAGTTCCTTCAGCGCCGCGGCGGGTCTTTCAACCACTTCACCGGCTGCGATCCGATTTACTAGCTTTTCCGGCAGGCGACGTATTGACATGGCCGCTCTCCTAGCGCAGTCGAACGCAAATCGCGACCCATCCGCACAGCCCTGATCATTTTGTCCAGCCACCCCCTGTGGACGAGCCGGAATCTCCCCCTGATTGCAGCTGTCGCCGGCCGGGCGCGCGGGTAAATCACGACAGGGGCGTGTCCATCATGGCGCGGCTTCGATGACAGGAAGCAGTATCGATGTCCTTCTTTTCTCGCTGGCTTAAATTCAACTCCCAAGACATGGCTATCGACCTCGGCACCGCGAACACGGTCGTGTACGTGCGCGGCAAGGGCATCGTGCTCAACGAACCGTCGGTCGTCGCGGTCGAGACGCTGAACGGGATCAAGCGGGTAAAGGCCGTCGGCGACGACGCCAAGCTGATGATGGGCAAGACCCCCGACAGCATCGAGGCGATCCGCCCGCTGCGTGACGGCGTCATCGCCGACATCGACGTCGCCGAACAGATGATCAAGCATTTCATCACCAAGGTGCACGGGGGCAAGCCGAACGCATTCCGCAGCCCCGAGATCGTGATCTGCGTTCCCTCGGGCTCGACCAGCGTCGAACGCCGCGCGATCCGCGACGCCGCGTCGAACGCCGGCGCCAGCGAAGTGTGGCTGATCGAGGAGCCGATGGCGGCCGCGATCGGCGCCGACATGCCCGTCACCGAACCGATCGGCTCGATGGTCGTCGACATCGGCGGCGGCACGACCGAAGTCGCGGTGCTGTCGCTCC
>NZ_JAEMQX010000053.1 GCF_016463645.1 Sphingopyxis sp.
CCGGCCCCGCATAACCCCCGCCGACCTGCAACCCGCAGAGCTGGTCCTCCAGCGCCGTGAACACTCCCGCATGCACGACATCGCCGCGCTCGTAGGCGATCGCGACCGGCTCCGCCCTTCGCGCCTTGCCCACGCTCGCATGCACCGGCACCACCGGCAGCGTGCAATCGGCTTGGCGCAGCGTGCCCTCGACCATCTCGCCCCCCATATTGCTCTCGGCAACGATCCGGTCGGCGCCCCAGCGCGCCGCCGCTGCGGCCACCGCCTGCGCCCACACGCCCGGCGGCGGATTGTCGACGCTCGCATCCTCCACCACCGCGACCCGCCCGTCGCGCAGCAAGGCCGCGACGACGATCCCGCAGGCATCGCCATTGCTCGTCGCCGGCGGATCGACCCCGATGATCACGCGCACCGGCTTGCCCGTGCCCTCCGCCCCGACCCGGCAACGCTCGACCAGCCCGCGCGTCCACAGCGCGCCCTCGACATCCTCGAGCAACTCGCCGTCAAGCTCCTGCCGCCCCAGCCGGGTGCCGCCATAGCTCGCGACCATCGCCTCGACGAAATTCGACGGCAGATAGGGATTGTCGTTCGTCCCGCCGCGCGTTTCCTCAAAACCCGGCAGCGCCATGATCCGCCGCATCAGCGTGGTCGGGCGCGGCGTCGTCGTCACCAGGACCCTCGGATTATCGCCCAGCCGCAACCCCATCATCAGATTGTCCCATGCCGCATCGGCGTGTCGCCATTTCGCCAGCTCGTCGCACCAGGCCACATGATGTTCGGGCCCGCGCAAATTCTCGGCCGCCGCCGCCGAATAGAGCGTCGCGACCGCGCCGCTCTCGAAATGCAGCTCGCGCCGCCCGCCGATCCAGTGCGGTTCCTCTTCCGACCGCGCGACCGCGAGCAACCCGCTCGGCCCCTCGATCATCACGCGCTGCCCGTCGGCATCGTTCGCCGCGACAAGCGCGATCCGCGCGCCCGGCTCCATGCGCGCCCATTCGCTGATCCACTCTGCCCCCGCGCGCGTCTTGCCGAAGCCACGTCCGGCGCGGATCATCCAGACGCGCCAGTCGCCCGGCGGCTCGCATTGCCCGTCCTGCGCCCAGCCCTGCCAGCGTTCGATCAGCTCGCGCAGATGCTTTCCCGACAGGTCGCGCATCAACCGCCGGAGCTGCCCGGGGGTCAGCGTGCTCAATTGTTCGAGGATGTCGCCTACGACATCGCGCACCGCCTGCGCCATCGGTCACAGCTTGTCCCAGCCGCGCTGGCGGCGCAGCACCGCCAGCCGTTTCAGGATCGCCTCGTCGGTCTCTGCCGGGGTCGGCATCGGCCCCTTCCCCCGCCGATTGGGTCTGGACCGTCCGCCGCGAACGCTTTCCTCATGCCGCTTCAGCAGTTGCAGCGCCTGCTCCATCGTCATCGGCGCGATGACCGGCCGCACTTCTCCTTCGCCCTCGTCGGCGCGCCGCCCTTCGACGACCGCCAGCGCCGCCTGCACCAGCCCCATCTCAAGCCGCCGATAACCATCGTCGAGCGCGCCCTGCCAGGCCGCGGCAAAGGCGGCGTCGCGGCGGCGGATGCGGTAGAAGGTCGTGATCGCGACTCCCGTGCGTTCGGCCGACAGCGTCACGTTGCAGGTCTCGCTCAGATGCTGGATGAAATCGTCGCGCTTGCGCTGCGAAATCTCGCGCCGCGACCGCCGTCTTTTTGCCAGTAACTGGTTCTTGATGCCGCTTACCGCCTCATCCATCGCCCATCTCCAACGCGATCGGGCCGGAACACCCCTCCGCATCGGAAAGGCGCCGGCCCGACTCGCAATTCTTCATGATGTGACACTTGTGCCATAACAGCGTCACGATGTCAAGAAAAATAACCGATTTGGTAAAATGGTGAAATGGAAAAGGCAGGACCGGCGTGAAGTACAGCCCGGTCAAACGGACGAACGAAACGATGGCGCCTCCGCGCCACCCCCTCGCACCCCGCTATTTGCCCGCCTTGTCGCTCACCGCCTTGATCACCAGCGCCTTGTCATCGACCAGATAGCGCTTCGCGAGCGCCTGCAACTCGGCCGGCGTCGCCGCCTCGACCTCGCCGATCCCCTTACGGCTGCGGTCGAGGCGATCGGCGTGGGTCGTCGCTTCCGCAACATAGTTCAGCCAATAGCTGTTCTCGCGCCGCGATTTGACCATCGCTTCGAGGAGCGGCCGGCGCGCGCGGTCGAGCAGGTCGGCGTCGATCGGCTTGTCGCGCAGTTCCCTGGCGATTTCGAAGATCGCGGCGCGTGTCGTCGCCAGATCCTTGTAATCGACGTTGCTCGCGGCGAAGAGATGGCCATAGCCCGGAAACTCGTCCGACAGGCTCGCCGCCGCGCCGGGGCTGTAGCTTTCGCCGAGCTTCTCGCGCAATTCCTCGGTGAGCATGAGCTGCATCGCGCGCGACAGAAGCGTCAGCCGCATCGCCTCGCCGAGGTCGCTGTCGTCGCGCGCCGGCCAATAGACTCGCAATTCCGCCTGCTCGGCGGGCCCCTTGTGGATCAGCGTGCGTTCGCTGCGGTCGGTCGCGAACTCGCGTATCCGCGCTTCGGCGCGTGGATCGAACGCCGAGCGCCGCTCGGGCAGCGCGCCAAAGGTCGCGGCGATCGCGTCGATCGCCGACTGTTCGCCGATGTCGCCGACGACGCCGATCTCGATTGCGCCATGCGCGAAGCTGTCGGCGATCGCGGGTTTGAGCTGCGCCCAGTCGAGGGCCATCACCCTGTCGAGCGGCGGGGTCTGCGAACGCGGATCGTCGTTGGCAAGGATGCCCCCGACGTCGCGGCCGAGCACCGCCGCCGGCGTCGCGTCGTTCGCGGCATATTGCTGCGGCAGCACGCGCCGGATCAGCGCCAGCCCGTCGGCGCGGTAGCCGGGGTGCGTCAGATAGGCGGCCATCAGCTTCGCCTGCAGCGCGAAATCCTCGGGCGACGTCACCGCCGAACCGCCAAAGGCATCGGTCGAGTTGCCGAAGACGGGGCTGATCGTCTTGCCCGCGAGGATCGATCGCAGGTCGTCGAGGCTGTGCGCCTCGAGCCCGCCGAGCATCAGCGAACCCGCGAGCGACACCTTCGTCGGATCGTCGCGCGTCGCGAGCAGGCTGCCGCCGTCGACGCGCAACGACAGCAGGACCTTGTCCTTCTGGAAATCGGTCGCCTTGATGTTGAGCATCACATTATTGGCAAAGCGGATGCGCCGGATACCCAGATCCTCGACGCGTTCGTCGCTGACGATCTTTCCGGGGTTCCCGAAACTGTCATAGGCGAAGGCGGCATTGGCCGCCGCGGCCGGTGCCGCAACCGCCACCTTCGCCGAAGCCTGCAGGTCGGCGAGGATCGCTGCGGTCCCGCCGTCGACCGGCTTTTTCGTCGTGACCCGCACCAGCGGCGGACTCAGCCCGTCCATGCGCGCCCGAAACGCCGCGGTGACGGCTTCGGCACTCAGCGCCGGCGCGGTCGCCTCGAACAGCGCCTGCGAGGTTTCGGGGCGGACGAAGACGAAATCGCCCTCCGCCGCCGACACCAGCGCGTCGGCGAGCGTGTCGCTGCGCCGTGTCGTTACCCCGGCGACGGCATTTTTGAATATGGTGCGGCGGTTGGCGATCTGCTCGTCGACCTCGGCCTGCGTAAAGCCATGTTCGAGCGCGCGCCGCTGTTCCTGCTCGACGAGCGCGAGCGCCTCTTTCCACGCGCCTTCCCTGGCGACCGCGCCGATGGTGACCTGGTCGAAGGTCTTCCAACCCTCGGCATCGCTGAAATAGCCGGTCAGGATCGGCGAATCCTCGTTCAGCGCGATCTTCGCCAGCCGGCGGCTGACGATCGCCTCGCCGACATCCTCGGCCAGCTTGCGCGCGCGCTTCGCCTTCGTATCGGGCTCGTCCACCCATGGTTTGAAGCTAGCGATCGTCACCGAATCCTGGATCGCCGGATCGACGAAATCGTCGGCGGCCGCCGCGCGCCTGTAATCGACATTGCCGATTTCGGGGTCGGCGCCGGCGGGGCCGCGCCCCTTCCAGTCGGCGAAGCGCGCCTTGATCTTCGCCTCGACCGCTGCGGGATCGAAGTCGCCGACCATCACCAAAGTCGCCCGCTCGGGCCGGTAATAGCGATCGTAAAGGTCGCGGAGGCGTGCCGCGGGAGCGGTCCTGATCACCTTCTCGGTGCCGACGGGTATGCGGTTCGCGACAGTCATCCCCTGCATCTGGAAATCGAGCTGGTCGATCAGGCTGCGAAGCTGATAGGTGTCGCGCGCGCGCCGTTCGGACAGGATGATGCCGCGCTCGCGGTCGACCGCGGCGGGATCGATCGTCAGCTCGCTCCCCGTCTCGCGCATCAGCATCAGCCCGGTGTCGATCAGATCGTCCGAGGCGTTGGGCAGGTCGAG
Source organism: Sphingopyxis sp. (assembly GCF_016463645.1). Classification (GTDB taxonomy): domain Bacteria; phylum Pseudomonadota; class Alphaproteobacteria; order Sphingomonadales; family Sphingomonadaceae; genus Sphingopyxis. The sequence continues at coordinate 4,413 of NZ_JAEMQX010000053.1, forward strand.
TTTGTAGATCGTCTCGTCGAAGCCGGTCGACGCGTTGGTGTCGGCACCGAACGCCAGCCCCTTGCGTTCGAGCAGCTTGATCATCTCGCCCTCGGGAACGCCCTTCGATCCGTTGAACGCCATATGTTCGAGGAAGTGGGCGAGCCCGCGCTGGTCCTCGGCCTCGGCAAAGCTGCCGACCGCGAAACGCATGCGCAGCACGACGCTGTCCTTGGGCGTCGAATTTTTCAGCAGCGCATATTTCATCCCGTTGGGAAGGACGCCAAAGACGATGTTCGGGTCGACCGGGACGTCGCTCGCCGCGAAATTCCATGCTTTCGCCGCCTCGCTCTGCGGATTGACCGCCGCGGGCGCCGCGATCTTTGCGGGCGCCTCCCGGGCGAAAGCCGGGGCGGTGCTGGCGATGAGGAAGACGAGGGGCGACAGCGCGGTCGATGCGCGCCGGACGAAGGATTTGGTCATGGACGAGATGTGGCGGCCACCCCGCGGGCGGTCAAGCCGTCGTCACGCGACGCGGCCGACGCTTTCGACCGGCGACGTCTGGGTCCGACCAGCGGCTTTCGCCGCGTAAAGCGCGCGGTCGGCGACCTCGAGCAATTTGCGCGCGCTCTCGCCATGTTCGGGCCAGCTCGCCGTGCCGACGCCCGCACCGACGCCGATCGACCGGCCGCCGATGCGATAGGGCGGTGCGAGCGCGGCGAGGACATGGTCGGCGAGCGAGGTCTTGAGCAGGATCGAGCCCGCGGGCACGAGGATCGCGAACTCGTCGCCGCCCTGCCGCGCGACGACCGCATGGTCGCCGCACGCGCGGCGCAGGCGCTCGGCGAGCTCGCACAGCACGCCGTCGCCGATCGCATGGCCGTGCTGGTCGTTGATCGGTTTGAAGCCATTGAGATCGAGCAGCGCGATCGCGAACGGCCTCGCGGCGTCGCCCTTCGCGATTTCCTCGTCGAGCCGCATGTCGAACTCGCGGCGGTTGGCGAGGCCGGTCAGCGGATCGGTGTGCGCAAGGTCGCGCATCTGGTGCTGGAGCTGGAGCAGGTCGATGAGCTGGTCGTGCTGCTGCAGGATCATGCGGAGAAGAAAGATCGTCGCGACGACAAGGCTCGTGCCCGCCGCGATCTCGGGCGGGTTGCCCGAAGTCAGCATCAGGAACGAGATCGGCACCAGACCGATCAGCAGGTTGATGAAGGTCGCAAGGCGGATCGACGACAGGCAATAGGCGGTCGCAAGCGACCCCATCGCCATGATCATCGCATAATAGCTGTGCGTCGATACCGGCGCCGCGAACCAGTTGATCACCGTCCAGCTGCTGCACATCGCGCCCGTCGTCCCCGACAGCCACATCGATTCCTTGATCATCCGCCGCGCGCGGCGGAGGCTCATGCGCCGGCCGCGATTATGCATCAGGAAGACGAAGCCGAGCAGACCAATGATGGCGAGCGTAACCGGGAAGCCGATGCGAACGATCGGGTGGACCGTGTCCACCCCCGCATAGATGGCGGTAGGCGTGGTCGCCGCCAGCATCAGGAACAGCATCGGGGTCAGCGTCTCTACGCGATTGGCGCGCAGCAAGGCGACATCGTCCCGAATCGCATCCGGAATCGGCGGAAAAATGCGCCTGCGCAGCCAGTGATAGACCCCCGTCATGGGGGCGGGATAGCAAGGCTGAGTAAAGCAGGGGTTAAGGAACGAAAGCCCTTCTTATCACCGCTCTAGGGCCCACGGGAAAGCCCATGGCTTGCGAAATATTAACCTTGTTTGCCGACAAGCCTCGCCACTTGCTTCATGCCCGAGGGGGAACCACGCCATGTCCTATCCGACGCCGCCGCTCGCTGCGTCCGCCGCCACGCCAACGGCATCGATGCCCTCGGCCGACCCGACGCTGCCGCAAAACGACACACCCGCGCAGCGGGCGGCGCGCGCCGCCCAGCTTGCCGCGACGCAGACCGTCTACACCTGGGCCACCGACGTCCCGACGTTGCCCGGCGTCCCCCTCGCGACCGACGTGCCGAAGAATGATGAGCCGACGATCGCGTGGTTCGTGACCCTGATCGGCGTCGGGCTCGACATCGTGCGCAACGCGCTGACGGTGAAGCTTGGCGGCATCGACAAGGGAGAATTGGGGGGCGAGCTCGACAACCCGCGCGCGGAATATGAAGCCGCGCTGGCCGAATGCGACGCGATCGAGGCATCGGCCGCGAAGATCGCCGCCGAACATGGCGTCCACACCGGCGGCAATATCTTCGCGCGCATGATTGGCGATGTCGAGAATGCCGTCGCCGCCGCCGAGCGCGACGTCCATGTCGCTCTGCTCAAGGGTTATAAGGATCGCCTCGAAGAGCTGATGAAGATCGACGATGCCGAGGGCCTCGGCAGCAAGACCCCGCGCAGCATCGAGGCGTATCGCGCGCTGTTCGCGACGCTGCCCGTTCCCGGCATCTCGTGGATGTTCCAGGACGACGCCGAGTTCGCGCGGCTGCGCGTGCAGGGTCCGAACTGCATGCTGATCGCCGCGGTCGGCGATGCGCTCCCCGACAATTTCCCGCTGAGCGCAGCCCAATATGTCTCGGTCGTGGGCGGCGACACGCTGGCGGCGGCGCTCGCCGACGGGCGCCTCTTCCTGCTTGACTACAAGCCGCTCGAAGTGATTGACCCGGGCACCTATGGAACCCGGGCAAAATATATCTGGCAGCCGATGGCGCTGTTCGCGGTGCCGCCAGGCGGGTCGTCGCTGATCCCCGTCGCGATCCAGTGCGGGCAGAACCCTGCCGATTATCCGATCTTCACCTCTTCGCCCGTCGCCGACAAGATCTGGGGCTGGGAAATGGCAAAGTTCGTCGTGCAGGTCGCCGACGGCAATTACCATGAGTTGTTTGCCCACCTTGCACGCACGCATCTGGTGGTCGAGGCGTTCGCGGTCGCGACGCATCGCCATCTTGCCGAAATTCATCCGATCTGGGCGCTGCTCGTTCCGCATTTCGAAGGCACGCTGTTTATCAACGAACGGGCCGCGACCTCGCTGATCGCGGCAGGCGGCCCGATCGACCATATTTTCGCGGGCACGATCGCGTCGAGTCAGACGGCGGCGGTCGACGCGCGCCTCGCGTTCGATTTCTACGGCAAAATGCTCCACGCCGACCTTGTCGCGCGCGGTGTCGGTGTGGACTCGGCGCTCGCCGATTATCCGTACCGCGACGACGCGCTGCTCGTGTGGGACGCGATCCACGAATGGGCGCGGCGATATGTTGGGCTTTATTATGGGCATGATGCAGACGTCGTGGCCGATACCGAGCTCGCCGCATGGGCTGCATGCCTTGCGGGCGAAGCGAAAATCAGGGGTTTCGGTCCGATGACGACGCGCGCGCAACTCGCCGAGGTGTGCGCGATGGTGATGTTCACCGCGAGCGCGCAGCATGCCGCGGTCAATTTCCCGCAAAAGGACATCATGGCCTTCGCCCCCGCGGTCACGGGCGCGGGATGGCAAGCGGCGCCGAACGGCCAGCGCGGGCACGACAAGGCGGGCTGGCTCGCGATGATGCCGCCGATGGCGCTCGCGCTCGAACAACTGAACGTGCTCGAACTCCTGGGATCGGTGCATTACCGGCCGCTCGGCGACTATCGCAGCAACGCCTTCCCCTATCCCGAATGGTTCCAGGACCCGCGCGTGACCGCGGCCGAGGGGCCGCTGGCGTGGTTCCGGGCGGCGCTGACGGGCGTCGAGGCCAAGATCGTCGCGCGCAATGCGGAGCGGATGCAGCCCTATCCCTATCTGCAGCCCAGCCTGATTCCGACGAGCATCAATATCTGAAGCCCATGTGCGAACCCCGGCGAGAGCCGGGGCCCTGCGTCGTGCGGCCGGGCGGCGCTCGCCGGGATCAGCTACCCTTTTTCTTCCGGTGGCTCTCAAGGTCGAGCACGGCATTCTCGTTGCCCTCGGGCATCAGGCCGAGCCGGCGGGCGACTTCCTGATAGGCTTCGACCTCGCCGCCGAGGTCGCGGCGGAAGCGATCCTTGTCGAGCTTTTCGTTGGTCGTCATGTCCCACAGACGGCAGCCGTCCGGGCTGATCTCGTCGGCGAGGATGATACGGCTGAAATCGCCCTCATAGAGGCGCCCGAACTCGAGCTTGAAGTCCACGAGGCGGATACCGACCGCGGCGAACATGCCCGACATGAAGTCGTTGATGCGGATCGCCATGTCCTGGATGTCGTGAAGCTCGTCCTGGCTGCACCAGTTGAAGCAGGCGATGTGCTCCTCGGCGACGAGCGGATCGCCCAGCGCGTCGTCCTTGTAGCAATATTCGATCAGCGTGCGCGGAAGCTGCGTGCCTTCCTCGATACCGAGGCGCTTCGACAGGGTTCCCGCGGCGACGTTGCGCACGATCACCTCGATCGGCACGATCTCGACCTGACGGATCAGCTGTTCGCGCATGTTGAGGCGGCGGATGAAGTGGGTGGGCACGCCGATATTGCCGAGCAGCGTGAAGACATGCTCCGAAATCCGGTTGTTGAGCACGCCCTTGCCGTTGATCGTCCCGCGCTTCTGCGCATTGAACGCGGTTGCGTCGTCCTTGAAATACTGGATCAGAGTGCCCGGTTCGGGGCCTTCGTAAAGGATCTTGGCTTTGCCTTCGTAGATCTGGCGGCGACGGGCCATGGCGGTCAACTTTCTGTCGGAACCAAATGAATGGCCCCGGCAAAGCGACTCAGGACGAGCGCGGCGCCGGGGCGGTCGGGCGGCCTATAGCGGCAAAGATCGGGCGCGTCATCCCCGGCATGACACTCCCTTCCTTACGTTTACGTAAAGTGCTTGCTCTCGGCGCCCTGGCTTGCAACCATGGCTCGCGAACCAAGGAGAGAGATGGATGAGCTTCGACCAGATTCGCCTCGACCGCCACGAGGGCATCGCGCTGCTGACGCTGCACCGCCCCGACCGGATGAACGCCTTCACCACCGAAATGATGCTCGAGATTGTCGCCGCGCTCGACGAATGCGACGCCGACGACGCCGTGCGGGCGGTGATCTTCACCGGATCGGGCGACCGCGCCTATTGCGCCGGCGCCGATCTGGGCCAGGGCGCCGCGACCTTCGATTATGACAAGCGCACCGACAAGCAGGCGATCCTTCCCGATGGCATGTCGGCGAGCCCCGTTGCCGACGACGGCACGATCGACTGGTCGCACCCGCTGATCCGCGATTCGGGCGGCCGCGTGTCGATGCGCATCTTCGACTGCAAGAAGCCGGTGCTCGGCGCGATCAACGGCGCCGCGGTCGGCATCGGCGCGACGATGACGCTGTCCATGGACGCGCGCCTTGCTAGCGAGACCGCCCGCTACGGCTTCGTCTTCGCGCGCCGCGGCATCGTTCCCGAAGCCGCGTCGAGCTGGTTCCTGCCGCGCCTCGTCGGCATCCAGAACGCGGTCGACTGGTGCTATTCGGGCCGCCTGGTCGACGCCGCCGAAGCGCATGAGAAGGGCCTCGTCCAGTCGGTGCACGCCCCCGGCGAGCTGGTCGACGCCGCGATCGCCAAGGCGCGCGAGATGACCGACCACAGCGCGCCGGTGTCGGTCGCGCTCACCCGCCACATGCTGTGGCGGATGCTCGGTGCGCCGCACCCGATGAGTGCGCACCGCTGGGACAGCCGCGCGATCTTCGCGCGCGGGCGGAGCGCCGATGCGGCAGAGGGGGTGTCGAGCTTCCTTGAAAAGCGCCCCGCGAACTTCACCGTCAGCGTCGCGAACGACTATCCGTGGTTCGCCGAGTTCGAGGACACGCCGCCTTATAGCTGAGCGTCAGCCCGCCACACCGCCGCGCTTCCTGAACCAAGGCCCGAAAAACATGTAGAGGCCGGAAAATATCAACAGGAAAAGCGGCGGCAGCGGCAAGTAATAGACCCATTGGGCAGGTTCCTGCCCCGCCCCGAGCATCACGAAGATGGCGAGAACGATCGCCGAGAAGAGGATCGATACCCAGCGGTGGAACTGCCGGATCCACAAACTCCAGTTCATAGCTTTCTCCCTGTCCGAAGGTCAGTCGAGACCAGCCACGACCTTCTCGAGGTTTTCGAGATGGATACGCCAGCCGCCCCTGGCGCCGCCGAAAGCCTGCTTCTGGTCGGGACGGAAGCCCACTTGTTCCATGCGCAGCAGCGTGCCCGCCGCCGTCCGTTCGAGCGTGAAGGTCACGGTGCTGTCTAGCCGATAGGCCGGATCGTCGTGGGCGTGGTTCCAGGTGTAGGAGAGGCTCCGCTCGGGCTCGACCTCGAGTATCTCGCAATCGACATGGCCCCAGTCGCCGCGCAGCTGAAACCGGTGACCGAGGTCCAGACCGAAATCATTCTTCATCAGCCACTCCTCGATCAGATGCTGCGTCGTCAACGCGCGCCAGATCTTTTCGGGCGGATGCGAAATCTCGCGCTCCACGGTCACGCTGCGCACGTCGGTATCGGTCATTGATCCATCCTCTTGAGCAAATCTTCGAGATCGTCGAACCGCGCTTCCCAGAAGCGGTTCATGCGCCCCGTCCAGTCGACGAGCGGCGCGAGCGCGCGCTGCTGCGCGCTGTAATGCGTCTGGCGGCCCTCGTGCCGGTCGAGCACAAGCCCGGCCTGCCTGAGGACACCGAGATGTTTGGAGACCGCAGGCTGCGAAATGCCGGCGCCCGCGGTGAGCCTGCCGACCGTCTGCTCGCCCTCAAGGCATAATCGTTCGAACAGCGCGCGCCGCGTCGGATCGGCGAGCGCCCTGAACAGAAGATCGGTTGGCGACTCCATGTAATCCATAACTCCTCAGTTATGGATTTCTCATAACCATCTGGTTATAAATATGTCAAGCCGCTTCGAAACTTCGCTTGTCGCGCAGCGCGGTCATGCTGTGAGTCGACTTGAGCGCGGGCGTACGCGTACGGATCGTCTCAACGCTGTGCCAGTTCGCGGTCACTCGCTCTCGGGTGAGCTGCACCGTCACATAGCCGCGGTCTGCCGTATTCGCCCATTTGAGTTCGGGCGACGAAGCGCGCAGCGCCGCGACGCGCGCTTCGTCGGAAATCCCGGCGGTATAGCTTTCATATCCGGGCGAGGTGACGCTCTGCCCGGCGATCTCGATGCCCGCGGGCCGGCCGTCCTCGGCAAGGTCGAAAGCCCAGGCATTGTGCGTGTCGCCGGTCAGCGTGACGAGATCGGCGTCCGCGCGTTGTGCCGCAGCGAGCAGCCGCGAACGCGCCGCAGGATAGCCGTCCCACGCGTCGAGGTTGAACGGCAGCCCCGCCTTCGCCGCGAGCATCGACGTCTCGACGCGGCGACGGACATAGTCGGGCTGGTCGCCGCCGAACCACTCCTTCGTCTCAGGCGGGGTGAACAGGCTGCCCATCACCACCTGCTGCGCGCAGACCTGCCAGCAAGTCCCCGCCCTCGCCGATCGCGCAAAGCCGTCGAACAGCCATTTCTCCTGCTCCGCCCCCATCATCTGGCGGGCGGGATCGCGATAGGCCCCTTCGGCAAACTGTCTGAGCTTCGCCGCCGGGTCGCCGCCGCCCGCGATAATCTCGTCGATCTCGAACTGCTTGTCGCGAGCGGTCACGCGCGTTTCGGGGAGGAAGATCGTCGCGAGGTCGCCCACCTGGTAATCGCGCCAGCGCGTATCGGCGACGGGCATCCATTCGCGGTAGGCGCGCTCCGCCGCGACCGCGCGACCGGCCCATGCGCCCTCGCCCTCATCATGATTCTCGGCGCCGTCCTTCCACGTGTCGTTGGCGAATTCATGATCGTCCCACTGCGCGATCATCGGGAAAAGCGCATGCAGGCGCTGGAGATCGGGGTCGGCGCGATAGGAAGCATAGCGCAGACGATAGTCGGCGAGGCTCACCATCTCGTGCGTCGGCTGGATATCGCGGCCCGGCAAGGCGACCTTGGCCGAGGGATAGTCGCCGACGGGATATTCATAGAGATAGTCGCCGACATGCGCGACGAGGTCGATATCGTTCCGCGCCGCCGCATGCGCATAGGCGTTGAACCAGCCGAAGGGCAGGTTCGAGCATGAAAAGAGGCCGATGGTGAAGGCGCTCGTCGGCCCGGTAGGCAAGGTACGCGTCCGGCCCGTGACCGACTTCGTGCCGTCGGGCGCGACGAAACGGTAAAAATACCATCGCGCCGGTTCAAGCCCGTCGACGACAATCTTCGCGGTATGATCGCGCTCGCCCTTCGCGGTGACGCTGCCCCCCGCAGCGACCTGCACGAAATCGGCGCTTTCTGACAATTCCACCGTCAGCGCCGTGTCGTTCGCGGCTGCATAACGCGTCCAGAGCAGCACCGAATTCGCTCCGGGTTCGCCGCTCGCCACCCCATGGGTAAAGCCCTGCGCCATCGCCGCTGCCGCGGCGCCGGGCAGCGACAGCGCCGCGAGCCCCGCAGTGCCGAGCTTGATGAGTAACCGACGATCGATTTCGTTCCACAGCTGATGCATCGCATGTCCTCCCGCGTCGCCGGGTCTGTGGCCCGTCTTTGTTACAGCTTCGCGCCCCGGGTCAGTATCCTAGCCGCTGATCCCCAGTGCAAGCAGCAGCAGCATGAACCAGATCACCGCGAACAGGCTGAAAAACAGAAGCAGCGTCGCGCGCACCAGCGACCCGAAACGCGACGAACGATAGGCGCCGCGTAGCTGGCGGTACATGTGAAACGGGACATAGAGCATGGCGAAGAAGGTGGCGAGGTCGCCAAAGATCGTCAGGTTGAGCAGCCGTACGGCGACGAACAGCAGCAGCATGAAACTGATCGAATAGGTGACGAAGACGAAATGGTCGTAGGTGTGGAAGCGCCGGCTGAACGGAAAGAGCAGCCACATGAAGGGCAGCGACAACGGGATCAGCGCCCAGGCGAATTTATAGGCGTTCGCCTGCAATTTGTAGAGAACCAGCGCCGGGTTCGCGAACGCCTTCTTGAGGCCATGGTCGATGAACGGCACGCCGGTATCGATCTTGTTCCGCGAGATGAAATCCGCGCTCGTCTTCACCTGCTCGGCGGGGTCCTCCAGCACCGGCGGGCCTGCGGCGCGCTCGGCCGCGCGCTCGGTCCTGCTGCGGCTGCGCGCAATGCCGAGATAGTCGGCGCTCTTTTGCAGCACCTCGCGTTCGGTCTCCAGTTCGCGCCGGTCGGCCGCAGACAGATCCTTTTTCGCAAGCCCGGCGTCGATCCGGTCGACCTCGGCCTGCATGCTGTCCTTGATCGCGGTCGTGCGCGTCTGTTCGGCGGCCGCCTGATTGAGCCCGTCGCTGAAGCCGCCGCCGCTTCCGACCATGGCAAGCACGGCGTAGGTCAGGAAAACCGCGAAGAGGAACAAGGCGAGCGGCGAAATGAAACGCGCGCGCTCGCCGTGGATATAGCGGCGCGTCAGATCTCCCGGCCGCCAGGTCAGAAGCGGCAGCGTGTTCCAGATCTTGCCCTCGAAATGGAAGATCGCATGGACGAGGTCGTGGCCGATCGCGCCGAAGCTGCGATGGACATCGGCGCGCTGGCCGCAATGATGGCAATGCGAGCCGGCGAGGCTCGTGCCGCAGTTGAGACAGCGCAGCGGCGCGTCGCCATAAGCCGTGCCGCCATGGCGCGATTCGACCGCGTGCGCGGCAAGGCCCGCCGTGACGGCGCTGCCGATACCCTCGATATCCCCTGTCATGCGCCCTGCCTAAAGCGGCGCGCGACACCGCGCAACGGGGCTTTCGAGAGACACGAAAAACATGGTAGTGGCCGCGCCATGAACGTCGAAGCCCTGACCGCCCCGCCGCTGCCCGGCGACGCTACCGCCCTGATCGCCGACATGGGCGCGCGTGCGCGTGCCGCGGCGAAACGGCTGGCGCGGGCGCCAACGGCAGCCAAGGCGGCCGCGCTGGTCGCGGCGGCAACGGCGATCCGTGCGCACGCCGCCGACATCCTCGCCGCCAATGCCGAGGATATGGCGGCGGGACGAACGAACGGCCTGTCGGGGGCGATGCTCGACCGGCTGCGACTCGACGAAGGCCGGCTTGGCGCGATCGCCGACGCGATTGAAGCGGTCGCCGCGCTACCCGACCCGGCCGGCACCGAGATCGACCGCATCGCGCGTCCCAACGGGCTGGTGCTGAGCCGCGTGCGCGTGCCCCTGGGCGTCGTCGGCATCATCTATGAAAGCCGCCCCAATGTGACCGCCGACGCGGCGGCGCTTGGCCTGATGTCGGGCAATGCCGTCATCCTGCGCGGTGGCAGCGAAGCGGTGCATTCGAACCGCGCGATCCACGCCGCATTCGCCACCGGCCTTGTCGAGAAGGGCCTGCCCGCCGACGCGGTGCAACTCGTTCCGACGCAGGATCGCGCGGCGGTGGGCGCAATGCTGCGCGCGCAAGGTCTCATCGACATCATCATCCCGCGCGGCGGCAAGGGCCTCGTCGCGCGCGTGCAGGACGAGGCGCGCGTGCCCGTGCTCGCGCACCTCGACGGGATCAACCACCTCTATATCGACGGTGCCGCAGATCCGGCGAAGGCGGTCGAGCTCGCGGTCAATGCCAAGATGCGCCGGACGGGGGTCTGCGGCGCGACCGAGACGATCCTGATCGACCGCGCCTATCCCGCACCGCTCGCCCTCGTCGATGCGCTGATCGCGGCGGGCTGCGAAGTGCGCGGCGACAAGGGCATCGCAGCGCTGAGCCCGCATGTCGAAGCGGCTTCGGCGGGCGACTGGGACACCGAATATCTCGACGCGATCGTTTCGATCGCGCTGGTCGACGGCCTCGCCGGCGCGCTCGCACATATCGACGCGCATTCGAGCAAGCATACCGACGCGATCGTCACCGAGGACATCGCGACCGCCGATCGCTTCCTGACCGGCGTCGACAGCGCGATCGTCATGCACAACGCCTCGACCCAGTTCGCCGACGGGGGCGAATTCGGCCTCGGCGCCGAAATCGGCATCGCCACCGGCCGCCTCCACGCGCGCGGGCCGGTCGCGCTCGAAGGACTCACCACCTATAAATGGCTGGTGCGCGGCACGGGACAGGTCCGGCCCTGACCAGTCCAGCCAGATCGGGGAAAATTCCCACCGGCCTTCTCGGCGGCAGCTTCAACCCGGCGCATGGCGGGCACCGCGCGATCAGCCTCAATGCGATCGACGCGCTGGGGCTCGACGAATTATGGTGGCTCGTCTCGCCGGGCAATCCGCTGAAACCCACGGCGGGCATGGCCTCGCTCCCGGCACGCCTTGGTTCGGCGCAGCGGATGGCGCGGCGCTCGCCCATTCGCGCGACGGCGATCGAGGCCGAACTCGGCACGCGCTATACCATCGATACCCTGAAAAAGCTCGTCAGACGCTACCCGAACCGCCGGTTCATCTGGATCATGGGCGCCGACAATCTGGTCCAGCTGCCCCAATGGCGCGACTGGCGGGGGATCGCGCGATTGATGCCGATTGCGGTCGTCGCGCGTCCGGGCTATAATGGCCGGGCCCATGCCGCGCAGGCGATGGGTTGGCTTCGGCGCTTCGTCCGGCCCGCGGACCAGAAACTTCACTGGACGGACTGGAGACCGCCTGCCCTCGTGTTCCTGCGTTTTTCGCCCGACGTGCGATCCGCAACTGCAATACGGCAGGCCAACCCCCGCTGGTTCGAACGCTATTCAGGCCGCGCGATGCGCGACCCGCTGACGCGTTCGCGGCTTGCGGATTCGACGAAGAAAGGACGCATTTGATCTCCGCCACCCAGGATGCCGCATCTGCCGCATCCGCCAACGACAACGTGGACGCACTCCACGCGCTGATCCTCCACCAGCTGGACGAGGACCAGGCCCAGGAAACCATCTCCATCCCGCTTGCCGGCAAAAGCAGCATCGCCGACCATATGGTGATCGCAAGCGGCCGTTCGACGCGTCATGTCTCCGCGATCGCCGAAAAGCTGGCGCAGCGGATCAAGCAGGAAGCGGGCCGCAGCGTCCGTGTCGAAGGGCTGCCCAACGCCGATTGGGTCCTGCTCGATGCGGGCGACGTCATCGTCCACCTGTTCCGCCCCGAAGTTCGTAGCTTCTACAACCTCGAGCGCATGTGGTCGTTCGGCGACGCGCCGCCGGTCGCCGCCGCAAATTGACGTCCGCCCCGCCTACCGGCTAGGCGGACGTTCATGTTGCTGCACATCATCGCGCGCGGGCGCATCGGGCGCGGGCCCGAGGCCGAACTGGTCGAGCGCTATATGAAGCGCGTGACCTGGGCGCAGAAGATTTCGGAGCTTCCCGACACCGGCGGACGCATACCCGCCGCGGCGGACAACAGCCGCACCGTGCTGCTCGACGAGGGCGGCGAGCAGATGTCGTCGCTCGAATTTGCCAAATTGCTCGAAAAATGGCGCGACGGCGGCGTTCGCGAAGCGCGCTTCTGCCTCGGTGCCGCCAACGGCTTCACCCCCGAGGAACGCGAGGGCGCCGACAGGGTCATCGCGTTCGGACGCGCAACCTGGCCGCACCTGATGGCGCGAGCCATGCTCGCCGAACAATTGTGGCGCGCAACGAGCATCATCGCGGGCCATCCCTATCACCGCGAGGGCCGCCAGTGAGGCGGGCGCTCATCGCCCTGGCCGCCACATTTGCGGGCGGCGCGCTTGCGCTTGCGCAAAGCGATATTTTCGACCCGCAGGCCATCGCCGCGCGCGAACGCGCCCAGCTTCTCGATGCGAAACAGCAGTCGACCGCCGCGATGGCGCGCAGTGCCCTCCTCGAAAAACAGGCTGCGGCCGCGAGCAACGAAGCCGACCGGCTGAAGAAGCGCAGCGCCGCACTCGCTGCGCGCATCCAGTCAGCCGAAGCCGATATCAGCGCCGGAGAAGCCCGGGTCGCGCTCGTCACGCGCCGCCTGTCGGCGCAGCGCGCGCGGCTCGCCGAGCAGCAGCAACCGCTGCTCGAGCTCACCGCTTCGCTTCAGCAGTTGAGCCGCCAGCCGCCGGTCAGTGTGCTTGCGCAGCCGGGATCGCTCACCGACATGGTCCACGCCCGCGCGGTGATCGACGCCGCGATGCCGGTGATCGAACGCCGTACCGCCGGGGTTCGCCGCGAACTCGCCGCGCTCGACACGACACGGCGGCAGCAGGCCGTCGCGTTGAAGACACTCTCCACGAGCAAGGCGCAGCTCGCGCAGCGCCGCGATGCGCTGACGAGGCTCGAGAATGAGGGCCGGCTCCGTTCGCGCGAGCTGATGAGCAGCGCGCAGCTTGAAGCCGATCGCGCGCTGGGGCTCGGCGAAAAAGCGCGCGATATCGTCGATCTGATGGACTCGCTCGAAGCCGATGGCGCGGTGCGCGCCGAACTCGCGCAGCTCGCGGGGCCGCTACCGCGCCCGCGCGACCCCAAGGCCAGCGCGGCCGGAACCGCGGCCCGGTCCGCCGCCGAAGCCGAGCTGGCGCAAGGCGCCTACCGCCTGCCCGTCGTCGGAAGGATCGTCGCCGGGCTCGGCGAGGTCAACGAAAGCGGCGTGCGCTCGCGCGGCGTAACGATCGCAGCCCGCCCCGGCGGCCAGGTCGTTTCCCCCGCTCCCGGCCGCGTCGGCTTCGCGGGCGACTATCGCGGCTATGGCAAGATCGTGATCATCGACCATGGCGGCGGCTGGGTGTCGCTGCTCACCGGCATGATCGCGCTGTCGGTGGGGGTTGGCGACACGCTCGACGCCGGGGCGCCCGTCGGCCGCGCGGGATCGGACGACAGCCGCATCACCGTCGAGCTGCGCCGGGCCGGACGTCCGGTCGATATCGTCGCGATGATCGGTTAATCGCCCATCAGGCCGCCATCCGCTATCGGATGCACCGCTTGACGCCCGCACAAATGCGTAGGAGGATAGCGCGCCGGGGATTATAAGGCGCGCTTGCTCTCGCCTGAGTGAAAGACTGAGATGACCGACTCGACGCAGACCCATAACACCCCGAAGCGCCGTTTTGCCTTGTGGCAGGGTGCCGCCGCGCTCTCGACGCTCGCGCTGATCCCGCTCGCGACCGGCGCGATGGCAACCGTCGATTCGAAGACGCAGGAAGAAATTTCGCGCTTCATGGACGTCTATCTCGAGGTCAAATCAAACTATGTCGAACCGGTCGACGATTCGAAGCTGATCGAGGGCGCGATCAACGGCATGCTCGCCAGTCTCGACCCGCATTCGGGCTATCTCGACGCGCGCGGCTTCTCGAACCTGCGCACCCAGACCGACGGCGAATATGGCGGGCTCGGCCTGTCGGTGACGATGGAAGACGGCGTCGTCAAGGTGATCGCGCCGACCGCCGACACCCCGGCCGACAAGGCGGGTATCAAGGCGGGCGATTATATCACCCACATCAACAAGGAACTGATCTTCGGCATGACGCTGGACGAGGCGGTCGAACAGATGCGCGGACGTCCCGGCACCCAGATCGAGGTCACCGTCGTGCGCGAAGGGCAGGACAAGCCGATGGAACTGACGCTGACGCGCGAGATCATCGACCTCAAGCCCGTGAAATGGGAAGTCAGCGGCGATGTCGGCGTGCTCACCGTCACGAGCTTCTCGGCCGACGCGACGACCGACCTCAAGGCCGCGATGCTTGCGGTCGAAAAATCGCTCGGCAAGAAACCGCGCGGCTGGATCCTCGACCTCCGCTCGAACCCGGGCGGACTGCTCGACGAGGCGGTCGGAATCAGCGACCTCTTTCTCGAGCGCGGCGAGATCGTCTCGCAGCGCGGCCGCAAGAAGGGCGATATCGAACGCTATTTTGCCGAACCGGGGGACCTTGCCGGCGGCGCGCCGGTCGTCGTGCTGATCGACTCGGGCTCCGCCTCGGCCTCCGAAATCGTCGCGGGCGCGCTGCAGGACCAGCATCGCGCGGTCGTGATGGGCGAACGCAGCTTCGGCAAGGGATCGGTGCAGACCGTCCTGCCGCTCACCGACACCACCGCGCTCCGCCTGACCACGGCGCGTTATTATACGCCATCGGGGCGCAGCGTGCAGGAAGGCGGGATCGACCCCGATATCCGGGTACCGCAGCTCAGCGACCCCGATTATGCCTCGCGTCCGAAGTTCCGCGAAAGCGACCTGCGCCGTCACCTCGTCAACGAGAAGAAGGTCGATAACGGCCTGCTCGAAAAGGACGAAAAGGCCGATCCGCGCTTCACCGCGACCGCGGCCGAGCTCAAGGAAAAGGGCATCGAGGATTTCCAGCTCCACTATGCGCTGCAGACGATCGGCCGGATCAACCCGGCCGCGCCGCGCATGGCGCAAAGCGGCAAGGCCCCGGTCAAGCCCGCCGCCAAGCCGACCGCACGCAACTAAGGGGCCGCGGCACATGCTCAATTCGCGCCTCGCCGCGCCCGTCGTCGCGTTCCTCGCGCCGCTGCTCCTTTATGGCGGTGCGCTCGTCTCCCAATTTGGCTTCGGCCTGCATCCATGCGAGATGTGTTACTGGCAGCGCTGGCCGCACCAGGCGGCGATCGTGCTCGCGCTGCTCGCGCTGCTGCTGCGCAGCAACGACAAGGCGATGCGCGCGCTGACCCTGCTCGCCGCCATCGCGATCGCCGTCAGCGGCGCGATCGGCGTTTTTCACGCCGGGGTCGAATATGGCTTCTGGGAAGGCATCACCACCTGCGCGACCGGCAGCGCCGGCCCCGTCACGCTCGATTCGATCATGAACGCGCCGCTGATCCGCTGCGACGCGGTGCAATGGTCGCTGTTCGGCGTCTCGCTCGCGGGTTTCAACGCCATCTTCTCGCTGGGAGCCGCCGCACTCGTCTTGACCTTGCTGCGCCGGAAGACCACACCGGCGCCATGAGCAACAAACGCACCGCATCGATGATCCGCGTCGACCAGGCGGGCGAATATGGCGCGACGCGCATCTATGCAGGGCAGCTCGCGGTGATGGGCGACCGCCATCCGATGGCGCGCGAGATCGCGCATATGGCCGAGCAGGAAGAGCGGCACCGCAAATTCTTCGACGCGATGATCGCCCGGCGCGGCGTGCGCCCGACGGCGCTCCAGCCTTTCTGGAACGTCGCGGGCTTTGCGCTGGGTGCCGTCACGGCCGCGATGGGCCCGCGTGCCGCGATGGCCTGCACCGCGGCCGTCGAGACCGAAATCGACCGCCACTATCAGCATCAGCTCGACGAGCTAGGCGACAGCGACCCCGAACTCAGCGCCGCGGTCGAGGATTTTCGCGCCGAAGAGCTCGAGCACAAGGAGGCTGCACTGGCGGCCGGCGCCGAAAGCGCGCCCGGCTATCCCGTCCTGAGCTTCGCGATCCGCGCCGGCTGCCGTGCAGCCATCGCGCTGTCGAAACGTATCTGATACAGGAAAGCCTGCCCGTTCATGACGGATGCAGGGTGGCGATGCCAAGCCGCATCAAACAGACAAAGGAAGACCCGATGACCCGCCTCCCCCTGTTCGCGCTGATCCTCGCCGGCAGCGCCGCCGCCGTGCCCGCCGCGGCGCAGCAGCAGACGGTCGATGCCGAAAAGATCAACCAGGTCATCGTTTACGGCAACGACAAGTGCGAACAGTCGAGCCCCGACGAGATCGTCGTCTGTAACCGCCTGCCCGAAACCGAACGCTATCGCGTTCCCGAAATGCTGCGCGGCAATCCGCTCGACGTACGCAACGAGGCGTGGGCCAACAAGGTCGTGGCGCTCGAACGCGTCGGCCGCTTCGGTACCGACAGCTGTTCGCCGACCGGCCTCGGCGGCTTTACCGGCTGTACGCAGGCGTTGGTCGCGGGCGCCAAGGCCGAACGGCAGGCCGCGAACAAGACCGACTGGCAGGCGATGATCGCCGACGAGCGCGCCAAGCGCCTGGCGGGGATCGACGCCGCGGCGGACGAGGTCGAAGCCGCTGTCGTCGCCGAAGAGCGTGCGCTCGCCGAGCGCCAGAAAGCCGCCGAGGAACTCGAACGCCAGGCGAGCGGACAGGCGCCCGCGCCGACCGCTCCCGACGAAGCTGACGCCGAACCGCTACCGATCCCGCCGCGGCGCTGATCCGCTCCGGGTTCCCAGACCCCCTGCTCCCACGGCAAAAAGACCGTATATCCTGCCAAAATTGCAGCATTTTTGCGGTCCGGCGTGATTCGGTTGCGAATCCGCGCCGAAACGAGTGCAAAAATTAACGAATCGCTGGCAGACTGTCTTGACTTGGGAATTTTTGGGGCAAAACGTGCGGTTCTGGGAATCGCCAGCCTAAGGGGGCTGTAACATGGCATCAGCATTCGGACCGCGCCTGTGGAGGCGCACGGCAGTCAGCGTGCCACCGGCGCGGAGTCTGGGTCGCCGAATGACATGGCATGCCGCCGCTGCCCTCCTCGCCTTTGCCGCACTGCAGATCTGGGTCGTGATGGGCGCGGTATCCGCAGGGGCTCCGTCGGCGCTCATTGTCGTCGCGCTGGTCATGCTGCTCGCGCTCGCTCTTCCGGTCGCACGCTCGACCGAACGCCGCTGGTATCATCTCAGCCGCCAGGCGCTCGCCAGCTGGGGCCTTCACGCCCGCTTCCGCCGCGATGTCCGCCGTCTGTGGATCGCCGCATTGACCCTGCCCTTCCTGTGGGTCAGCGGCGCGATGGCCGCCACCGACGCGCTCGCCGCGATCGTCCGCTGATCCGACTTAGATTTTGACGCTTCGCTCCGCGCCGGTTAGGGCGCGGACATGCTCACCGTTTCCGAAGCCCTCGACCGCGCGCAGATGCTGTGCGACGCCGCGACCAAGGCCGGCGCCGACGCCGCCGATGCGCTCTATTACTGCAATGCCGCGACCTCCGTCTCGATGCGGCTCGGCGCGCTCGAGGATGTCGAGCGGTCGGAGGGGCAGGATATTTCGCTGCGCGTCTTCGTCGGGCAGCGCAGCGCGAGCGTGTCGACCGCCGACATGGACGCCGGCGAACTCGCCAAGCTGGTCGAACGCTGCGTCGCGATGGCGCGCGAGGCGCCCGAGGATCCCTATGCCGGCCTCGCCCCCGAAGAATTGCTCTTCAAGGGCCCGGTCCCCGATTTCGATCTCGACGACGACAGCGAAGCCGACCCGCAGGCGCTCCGCGAAGCCGCCCTGGCCGTCGAGGGGGCAGCGCGCGCCATCGCGGGCGTGACGAACAGCGAAGGCGGCTCGGCGAGCCACAGCCGCACGCGCTTCGCGCTCGCGACCAGCCACGGCTTCGCCGGCGGCTACGGGTCGAGTGGCCACAGCCTGTCGGCGAGCGTCATCGCAGGTGAAGGCGCGTCGATGCAGCGCGATTATGGCTGGCACAGCGCGCATCACCTGTCCGACCTTGAAAGCGCCGCCGACATCGGCGCGCGCGCCGGCACGCGGGCGGTTGCGCGTCTCGATCCCGGCAAGGCACCCAATGGCAAGCTTCCGGTCATCCTCGATCCGCGTGTCAGCGGCGGAATCGTCGGCCATCTGCTCGGCGCGATCGCCGGCCCCGCGATTGCCCGCGGCACGAGCTTTCTGCTCGGCAAGGAAGAGCGGATGCTGTTCGACAGCGGCATCGTCATCCGCGACGAGCCGCACCGGCTACGCGGGCTGCGCAGCCGCGCGTTCGACGGCGAGGGTCTGCCGACCGCCGCGCGCGATATCGTGACGGGCGGCAAGATCACCGGCTGGCTGCTCGACAATGCCTCGGCGAAACAGCTCGGCCTGACACCCACCGGTCATGCGAGCCGCGGCGGCGGCGCGTCGGGCGTCGGTGCAAGCAACCTCCACCTCGCCGCCGGCAGCGTGACCCCGGCGGCGCTGATGGAAGGCGTTACCGAAGGCGTCTACATTACCGAGCTGATCGGTCAGGGCGTCAACCCGGTGACCGGCGACTACAGCCGCGGCGCGTCGGGATTCCTGATCCGGGACGGGCAGATCGCGGGGCCGATCGCCGAATTCACGGTCGCGGGCAATCTGATCGATATGTTCGCTGCCCTGATCCCCGCGAATGACCTTGAATTCCGCCACGGCACCAATGCGCCGACGCTGCGCATCGACGGCATGACCGTCGCGTCGAGCTGAGCTCTTGCCCGCGCGCAACCTCGAAGCGGTGATCGCCGCGACCCGCGAGGTCGGCGACATGGCGATGGCGCGATGGCGCGGCGAGGGGCGGCCGGTCGACGTATGGCACAAGTCGCACGACAATCCGGTCAGCGATGTCGATCTGGCGGTCGACGCGCGTCTGAAGGCCGTGCTCGGCGCGATGGTGCCCGAGGCGGGGTGGCTGTCCGAAGAGACCGCCGACAACGAAGACCGGCTGTCGTGCCGGGCGATGTGGTGCGTCGACCCGATCGACGGTACGCGCGACTTCATCCGCGGCCGCCCCGGCTGGTGCGTATCGGTCGCACTCGTGATCGACGGCACGCCCGAGCTCGGCGTGCTCTATGCCCCGGCGCTCGACGAGCTGTGGGTCGCACAAAAGGGCAAGGGCGCGACGCTCAATGGCGAGGTGCTGCGCGCCAGCCGCCGGATGATCTTCGACGGGTCGCGCGTTCCCGCCGACAGCCTTCCCAAGGTCGACCGCGACCTGATCATGGTCACCAAGCCGAACAGCATCGCGCTCCGCATGGCGCTCGTTGCCGACGACCGCGCCGACCTGGTCGCGACGCTGCGCTGGGGCTTCGAGTGGGACGTCGCCGCGGCCGCCCTCATCGCGACCGAGACGGGCGCCGCCGTAACCGACGCTTTCGGCGAACCGCTGAAGTTCAACACGCCCCGCGCGCAGGCGTTCGGCGTCATCGCCTGCGCACCCGGAATCCACCGCGCGGTCGTCGCCCGCTTGCACGATCGCGCAGTCGTCCTTACATCGCATTCGTGATCACCCGTTCCGACAAGCAATCCGCCGCAGTTCGCTTGACTTTCGGCACGACTCACCCTAACTGCCCATCCATTCCGACAGCCTGACCGGACGGCGAAACGCTCCAAGCGTGTTCGTGGTCCGTTTTTTGCGTTGGAAATCAGACGCTTTGAGATGGGATCGTTGCCAGCGATCCTGTGGAGCAGGAGAAAGTTACCAATGGCACGTATCGCGGGCGTCAATCTGCCCACCAACAAGCGCGTGATCATCGCGCTCACCTACATCCACGGCATCGGTCGCAAGACCGCCGTCGACATCG
>NZ_JAEMQX010000172.1 GCF_016463645.1 Sphingopyxis sp.
TTGCACGCCGATCACCCCACGAAGGGGGTGCCTATTGCACGCTGATCCTCACAGATCAGCGGCGTTGCGAGCGAGAAGAGACTCCCCCCTGCGAAGGTTGCCGTGGAATAAACCGAGTTCAGTCGCATCCGGATGGCCGGATCAAGCCCGTACAGGGCGGTGCGCAGAGAAATGTCACTGCCGGTGGCTGCCACTCCGATGATAACCATCGCCGATACGACCCCAATATAGCTCGTGGGCCAAATCAACATCGCCAGCCAGCCAAACGCCATGAGAATGAAACAGGCACGAACGGCGGTTGCGGTGTCGAAACGGTCTGCCAATTTGCCGAGGAAGGGCGCTGCAATAGCTCCGGTCACGGCGACGAGCGACAGCAGACCGATCTCTCGCGTGTTGAGGTTGAATGGCGCCGCTTGAAGTCGCAGCGCCAACCCGACCCACAGGGCGTTGAACATGCCAAAACTCAGAGCCTGCAGCATGGCTGCCCGACGCAGCAGCGGGATTTCCCTTGCCAGCGCAATAAGCGACCGTAGCAATAGCGCGTAAGGTTCCCTGCGAAGCCCGGGCGTGAGGGGCATAACGCGCTTCATGGCAACGCCCATCAACAGAGTAAGGAGCGCGGCGGCCACATAGACAGTACGCCATCCGACAGCATAACCCGCTATGCCGGCCGCAGACCGGCCTAGCATGATGCCGATCATGATCCCCATCGCCAGAGTACCGGTCACCGCTCCGCGTCGTTCTGGTTCCACCAGCCGCGTCGCGAAAGCGGGAAGCAGATATGTTACGATACCGCACATTCCGGCGGCAAGCGCCGAACCGAGATAGAAGGCGGCATGGTCCGTAAGCGACATCGCGAGAAGTGCCGTCGCCTGAAGGAGCAGGAGGATCACCACGATCCGGCGATTATCAATGCGATCGCCGAGCGGCAGCAACAGCAGCATGCCCGCAGCGATTCCTAATTGGGTCACGGTAGGCGCGAGTCCGGACATCGCTTCTGACATCCCCAGATCTCTCGCAATGTCTGCAAGCAGCGGCTGGCTATAATAGTTGTTCGCGACGCAAACCGCGCAGGCGAGACCTATGAGCGCGAGTTGCAAGATTGTGAGCCCGGTTTCGGCGGTGGGCTCCTCGCCTCGGACCGTCCCGTCCATCGACGCAAGCTGGCCCGTCACGCCAAAAGCTCAATATCGGGTACCGCCTCACTTGAATGAGTGCAGCCCCTTTCCGCGTTCGCCGCCACGGGATTTGCCATATCGCGCATAGTGTGAGGCCTCGTCTGTTAGATGGAGCACAGTCGCGATTGACTGCACCTCGGCAAGGCACATCCCTAGATATACGGGAGTATGGGCCACACAGCCTGTTGGAGGTCACCAAAGGGGAGCTTCCGGCTAGGAGGGCTCGCAGTAGCGTGCCCAGTCCTCCATCATGATGCGCCGCTTCGCGAGCAGCTTTCCTCTGCGATATGCGGCTTCCGTCTTGCTCTCCACGAGGTGCGCCAGCGCCGCCTCTGCCACGTCGCCGGGGTGCGATGTCTCCTCGCTAACCCAGTCGCGAAACGACGAGCGGAAGCCATGTGCAGTGTAAGGCTCTTTCATCTCTTTGAGAAGCTTGGTCAGCGTCATGTCCGAAAGCGGATTGCCTCGTTTCGTACCCGAGAAGACCAAATCGCTCCCGAGCCTTTTCAGTTCGATGCATCGCCGGACGATCGCGACCGCGCGGTCGCAAAGCGGAACGACATGCTCACGGTGGGCTTTCATTCGCTCCTTGGGAACCGTCCAGAGCTTCCCCGTCAGATCGAACTCATCAAAGGTCGCGCCGCGCACCTCGCCGGAGCGCCCTGCGGTCAGGATGACGAACTCCAGGGCAAGACGACTGAACGACTCCCGCTGGCGGAGCCGGACGATGAAGGCCGCGACCTTGTCGTAGGGCATTGCGGCAAAATGCTCGTCCCGCTTGGGCTGCCGGGGCAGGCCCTTTGACACCGCCCGCATAGGCGCTTCGCTCTGCCGATACCCTTCCGCATAAGCCCAATCGAGGACGGTCCCTATCCTCTGCCTGACACGACGCGCCGTCTCGGGCTTTGCGAGCCATATCTTGGCAAGCAGACGCCGGATCATCGGACCCGTGATCTGATCGACCTGGATATTGCCGATATCGGGAAAGGCGTAGGTTTCGAGCGTCTGCTGCCATTGCCCCTCATGTTTTGCATTGCGCCAGGTGTCGCGCTGCGCGACCAGCACCTTCGCCGTCGCCTCGCGGAAGGTCGGTATCCCCTGCCCGCGCTTGCGCTCGAAGACAGGATCGAGCCCCATCTCGATCTGCAACCGGACCTCCCGCGCCCGCTCGCGAGCCAAGGAAAGTGAAATGATGGAGACACTGCCAAGTCCGAAATCGCGTCTTCGCCCCCTGTTCTGGACCCGGCATATCCAGCTTTTGGCACCGCTCGGTTTGACGAGCAGATACAGGCCGTCGCCATCGGCAAATTTGCCGGGACGGGATTCGGATTTCACGGCTGCCACCGACAGTTTCTTCATGCGCATATTGTTCCCACAATCGTTCCCACAAAAACAAACAGTCTGCTGTGGATCGCTGGGGACGCCGTGGGATACGAGACACCCCTGAAAGCCGCAGAAATGCTGGACTTTTAGCGAGCAATTCGAGGCGTGTGGGATGGGAAGGTGGCGGAGACGGAGGGATTCGAACCCTCGGTACCGGATTTACCAGTACGACGGTTTAGCAAACCGTTGGTTTCAGCCACTCACCCACGTCTCCGCATGGTCTGCCGCGCTAACGGCAGGTTTGGCCTAGGCGGGTCGCTATAGCCATGCACTTCGCGCCCCGCAACGGCAAAGATTGTGCATTTTTATGCGCCTTGCGGGCATTTCGTCGCCCGGATGATTCGGTCTGGCGTAAATTCGACTCGGGTCATCGCCGGTTCATTTGCCCGGGCGTCAAAGCGAGTCATGGTTAAAGCAGATTTCGGCGCGCGTGCGCCGCTCGGTATTTGGGGGTCAATTATGCGGAAGACGTTCACCAGCCTTGCCTTGGCGGCCGCAGCCTCGCTCGGTCTCGCGCTTGCGCCGCTTCCGGCGGCGGCGCAGATGCGCGAGATCGACCCCAGCAACACCGCGATCGATTCCGACCTCGACAACCCCGCACCGCCGCCGGTGGCGACCGATACGCCCCCGGGGGAAAGCTATGACAGCGACCTCGCCACGGGCGACCAGCAGACGAGCGAAGTGCCCGCCGACAGCGGCACGACCGGCGCCGCGACCAGCGGCGACGTTTCCGCGACGTCGGTCGAAGCGGCGCCCGGATCGACCTACAAGAAGGACGATCTGATCGGCGCGGCCGAAGGCGTGTTCGGCAAGGGTGCGCAGGGCCTCGCCGGCCTGATCGAGGATATTCTCAAGAAACAGGGCGAGCCCAACGCCTATATCGTCGGACGCGAGGCCGGCGGCGCGCTCGTCCTCGGCGTGCGCTATGGCTCGGGGACGCTGCACCACAAGATCGAGGGCGAACTGCCCGCTTACTGGACCGGCCCCTCGGTCGGCTTCGATGCGGGCGCGAACGCGGGCAATACCTTCGTTCTCGTCTACAACCTCTTCGACAGCGAGGATCTCTACAAGCGCTATCCCGCGGGCGAAGGCGCCGCCTATCTCGTCGGCGGGTTCAACGCGAGCTACCTGCGCCGCGGCGACGTCGTGCTGATCCCGATCCGCGTCGGCGTCGGCGCGCGGCTCGGGGCGAATGTCGGCTACATGAAATTCCGCAAAAAGCAGAACTGGGTGCCTTTCTGAGACCTGACCCGCTTGCCACGGGGGCGATAGCCCGCGCTTCGGCGCGGGCTTTTTCTTTGCGCGGGTGATATCGGGGAAACCCATCATCCGGAGATCGACGACATGACATCGCAGCCCGCCAGCGGTCCGCATTATTCGCCCTTCACGATCGGCGGCGGCCTCATTTTCGTGTCGGGCCAGCTGCCGCTGCTGCCCGGCCGCGACACGTCGCTCGCGACGGCCCCTTTCAGCGAGCAGGTCGGGCAGACGCTCCGGAACCTGAAGGCGGTCCTCGAGGACGCGGGCGCCGGGGTGGCGCAGGTGATCAAGACGACCGTCTATCTCAGCGACATATCCGACTGGGACGAACTCGACGCGGTGTATGGCCGGTTTTTCGGCGAAACGCGACCGTCGCGGAGCGTCGTTCCGACCGGGCCGCTTCACTTCGGATTTCGCGTCGAGATCGAAGCCGTTGCCTTGGAGTCGACCGCTCCCGCCGCCTAGTCGCCGTCGAAGGCGATCAGCGTTTCGCAGGCGAGGCCCGCAGCCGCGAGCCGCTGCGAGCCGCCGAGATCGGGCAGGTCGATGACGAACAGCGCGGCCGCCACCTCCGCCCCGGCATTCCGCATCAGCGCGGCGGTCGCGAGGATCGTGCCCCCGGTCGCGAGCAGGTCGTCGACCAGCACGACGCGGTGCCCCGGAAGCACCGCGCCTTCGTGCAGTTCGAGCCGGTCGACGCCATATTCGAGTTCATAGTCGACGCCGATGGTGACGCCGGGGAGCTTGCCCGCCTTGCCCACCGGGATGACGCCGAGCCCGAGCGCGGTCGCCATCGCGGCGCCGAACAGGAAGCCGCGCGCCTCGACCGCGACGATGAAGTCAGGGCGGTGGACGGCGGCACGCGCGCTCAGACGGCGCACGCTCTCGGCGAAACCGGCGGCGTCGCCGATCAGCGTGGTGATATCGCGAAACCGGATGCCCGGCTTCGGAAAGTCGGGAATGGTGCGGACGAGCGACGCGAGCTCGAGGTCCGGCTGGGGCGGCAGGGCGATCATGTCGTCACAATCGCCCTGCCCCTGTTCCTCAATGCTTCTTGTCGGCCCAGATGTTCCGGTACGACAGATAGGTCAGCACGGTGAAGATCAGCAGGAAGAAGAAGACTGCATAACCCACCTGGATGCGCTTGATCAGCTTCGGCTCGGCGGTCCAGACGAGGAACGCCGTGACGTCCTTGGCCATCTGGTCGACGGTCGCCTTGGTACCGTCGGCATAGGTCACCTGATTGGGTGCCAGCGGCGGCGCCATCGCGAGGTTGAGGTTCGCGAAATAGGGGTTGTAGTGCAGCCCGGTGCCCGGCTTCAGTTCGGCGGGCAGGTTCTTCGGCGGGTTCTGGAACCCGGTCAGCAGCGAATAGACATAATCCTTGCCGCCTTCGCGCGCCTTGGTGATCAGCGAGAGATCGGGCGGCAGCGCGTTGTTGTTCGCGGCGCGGGCGGCCGTTTCATTCGCATAGGGCGACGGGAAATAATCCGACGGCAGGCCGTCGCGCGTCGCCGGCTCACCCGTGTCGGGATTGACCGACGGGACCTGGAAACCCTTGGCGAAGGTCTTGATCTGCCCGTCGGTGTAACCGAGGTCCTTGATATCGCGGAACGCGACATGGTGCAGGCTGTGACAGGCCGAGCAGACTTCCTTGTATACCTGCATCCCGCGCTGCAACTGCGCTTGGTCCCAATGCGGCAGCAGGATGCCGTCGCTGGCCAGCTTCAGATGCCTGGGATGCTTGTGAAATTCGTGCGCGACATTGGGTTCATTGCTGAGCGGCGTCGTGAGGATCGCGAGCACCAGCGCGGTAATGAAACCGAGACCGACGAGAAAACCGAGCGGACGAACCATGGCTGTATCAGCTCCTATTAAAGTCCGGCGCTCAGGCCGTTGCCGAAGCCGACGATGCGTCGGTGGCGTGTTTGGCGAGGACCGCTTCGGTGATCGAATTCGGCATCGGAAGCGGGCGTTCGATCCGCGACACGATCGGCAGGATCACCAGGAAGTGGGCGAAATAATAGATCGCGCCCAGCTGGCTGAGGATCACATAGGGCTGTTCGGCCGGCTGCATGCCGCAGAAACCGAGGAGCAGCACGTCGGCCACGAGGATCCAGAAGAAGATCCGGTACAGCGGACGATAGTTCGACGACTTGACCGGCGAGCTGTCGAGCCACGGCAGGAAGAACAGCAGCGCGATCGATGCGAACATCGCGATGACGCCCCACAGCTTCGCGTCGATCCACAGGAAGTTGAAGGTGAAGGCCTTCAGGATCGCGTAGAAGGGCAGGAAATACCATTCGGGAACGATATGCGCCGGCGTCGAGAGCGAGTT
>NZ_JAEMQX010000173.1 GCF_016463645.1 Sphingopyxis sp.
ACCAAGGCCAATTCGATCGAAGGCGGGACGAGCGAAGTCATGCTCAACGTCATCGCCAAGCGTATCCTCGACCTGCCTGGAGCCTGATCCATGCCTCTCTATCACAACGACGATCAGGCGATGCTCAAGGACAGCGTCGCGCCCTTCGTGGCCGAACAGGCCCCCGTCTCGCACCTCCGCAAGCTTCGCGACACCGCCGACGCCACCGGCTTCTCGCGCGACCTCTGGGCGCAGTTCACCGAAATGGGGCTGCCGGGGATGCTGGTGCCGGAGGCGCACGGCGGGCTCGGCATGGGGCATATGGAAGCGGGCATCGTGCTCGAGGAAATCGGCCGCAACCTGACCCCGTCGCCCTTCCTCTCGACCGGCGTCGGCGCAGTCGCCGCGCTCGCGAAAGCGGGCGGAACGCAGGCGGGCCGCTGGCTCCCCGCAATTGCCAGCGGCGAGGCGATCGTCGCGCTCGCGATCGACGAAGGCGCCAAGCACCGCCCCGACCGCATCGCGACCAGCGCGACGCGCGCGGGCAACGGCTTCCGCCTCGACGGCAAGAAGAGCTTCGTCCTTCACGGTCATGTCGCCGACATGAGCATCGTTGCGGCGAAGACCGACGGCGGCATCACTTTGTTCGCGGTGCCCAAGGATGCGAAAGGCGTCACTGCTGACCCGCGCCGTCTCGTCGACTCTTCGCTTGCGAGCCATGTCACCCTCGATGGCGTCGAACTTGATGCCGACGCCGTGATCGGCGAGGTCGATGCCGGCGGCGAAATCCTCGACGCGCTGCTCGCCGCCACCCGCACCGGCGCCGCCGCCGAAATGGTCGGTGTCGGGCAGGGCGCGATGGACATGACCGTCAATTACCTCAAGGAACGCAAGCAGTTCGGCAAGCTGATCGGCGAGTTCCAGGGGCTCCAGCACCGCGCTGCGCATCTCTATGGGGAGATGGAAGTCGCGCGCGCCACGGTGATGAAGGCGCAGCAGCTTCTGGATGAAGGCAGCGAGGGTGCGAAGCTGATGGTCTCGGTCGCCAAGGCCAAGGCCGGCCGCGCCGCCAACCTCGCGGTGCGCGAGGGCGTGCAGATGCATGGCGGCATCGGCATGACCGACGAATATGATATCGGCCTCTACATGAAGCGCGACCGCGCGCTCGCCGAATATATGGGCGATGTGCATTACCACATCGATCAGGTTGCCCGCATGAACGGCTATTGAGCCGGGGAGAAAGACAATGAACCTTCAGGACATGTTTGGCTTGGGCGACCGCATCGCGCTCGTCACCGGCGGCTCGCGCGGCATCGGCAAGATGATCGTCGAGGGCTATCTCGCCGCGGGCGCCGCGCGCGTCTACATCTCGGCGCGCAAGACCGCGCAGATCGAGGAAGCCGTCGCCGATTTCGAGACGCGCTATCCGGGCAAGGTGATCGGTTTGCCCGTCGACCTCTCGACCGTCGAAGGCTGCCGCGCGCTCGCCAAGGAGCTCGAAGCGCGCGAAGAGCGCCTCGACATCCTCGTCAACAACGCCGGCGCGGCGTGGGGCGAACCGTTCGAGGGCTTCCCCGAGGCGGGCTGGGACAAGGTGATGGACATCAACGTCAAGTCGCCCTTCTTCCTGACGCAGGCGCTCCACGGGCTGCTCAAGGCCGGCGGCAGCGCCGCGCGCCCGGCGAAGGTGATCAACATCGGCTCGATCGACGGTCAGCGGCTGAACCCGTGGGAAACCTACAGCTATCACGCGTCGAAGGCGGCGATCCTCTACCTCACCAAGCGGCTCGCCGCGCGACTGGTCACCGACAACATCATCGTCACCGCGATCGCGCCCGGCGCCTTCCAGTCGGACATGAACAAGGCCGCGCGCGACCATGGCGATGCGGTGGCAAAGAGCATCCCGGTCAAGCGCATCGGTGTGCCCGAGGATATGGCGGGCGCCGCGATCTTCCTCGCGTCGAAGGCGGGCGACTATGTCGTCGGCGACACGATCACCGTCGACGGCGGGCTCGTGCATGGCGATTTGAAGACCAGCATCGACGCCTGACAATTGACTTCGCATCTCCTTGGTGTATTATTAAACTAATGCACCAAGGAGATTGTTCATGCGTCTCGCGTTCCTGATTCCCCCGATGATGCTCCTCGCCGCCTGCGGCTCGGAGGAGAAGAAGTCTGCCGAGGGCACCCAGGTCTCGATCAACGCCGGCGACGAGCATGGCGGGGTCCAGATCAGGACCGGCAAGGATGGCGGCAACATCAAGATCGGCGGCGGCGGCGCGGGTATCGACATCGATATCCCCGATTTTGTCGACCTCGATATCGAGAGCGACTTCGACATCGACGGGGTGAAACTCTACCCCGGCAGCAAGGTCACCAAGGTAGACGTCGACGCGAACGACAGGAATGGCGCCGACAAGGCGACCGTGAAACTCGGCTTCACCTCACCCGCCGCGCCGACGAAGGCGGCCGACTGGATGGCGAGCGAATTCGCCAAAAAAGGCGTCAAGGTCACGCGCAGCGGCGACACGCTCGCGGGCAAGGACAAGGACGGCTCGGACTTCCGCATTAACTTCGCTCCCGATGGCGCGAACGCCAAGGGCGAGGTCGTGATTACGAAGAGTTGACGCGCCTACCCGCTATTCCGTAGCGCCGTCGCGATCGCGTTGATCGTCAGCTGGATACCCTCGGCAATCCGCGGGTCGGTCTCGCCCGCGCGGTGGCGCTTCATCAGCTCGATCTGCAGCAGGTTGAGTGGCTCGATATAGGGCAGGCGCAGCCGGATCGACGCCTCGAGCGCCGGATTCTTCTCGAGCAGCCGTGTCTGCCCGGTGATGCCCAGCAAGCCGTCATGCGCGCGGTTCCACCCGTCGCGGATACGGCCAAAGATGGCATCATGCCCGTCGATGCCCGCAGCCAGTTCGGCATAGCGCGCCGCGATCCCCATGTCGGATTTCGCGAGCACCATCTCCATGTTGCCGAGCAGCGCCGCGAAAAAGGGCCAGCCCGCCGCCATGTCGGCGAGCAGCGCTTTGTCCTCGAACGCCGCGAAACCCTCGCCGGTGCCGTACCAGCCCGGAAGCATCGCGCGCGACTGCGCCCAGCTGAACACCCACGGGATCGCGCGCAGATCCTCGATCGCGCTCGATTTGGTGCGGCTCGACGGACGCGACCCGATCTTCAGCGTCGCGATCTCGGCGATCGGCGTCATCGAGCGGAAGAAATCCTTGAACGCCGGCGTGTCGTAAACGAGCCCGCGATAGGCGGCGAAGGCGCCGTCCGAAAGCTGGTCCATCGCCGCGGTAAAGCGCGCCGCATCCTTGTCGCTGAGCGCCTCTGGCTCGAGGCTCGCGAGCAGGCTCGCTGACACCATCGCCTCGAGGTTCGTCGCCGCGCTCGCCGCGGTGCCATATTTGGCGGCGATCACCTCGCCCTGCTCGGTGATGCGGATGCGCCCCTGCACCGTACCCGCGGGCTGCGCGCGGATCGCGGCAAAGGCGCTGCCGCCGCCGCGCCCGACCGCGCCACCGCGGCCGTGGAACAATTGCATCGCGGTGTCGGCCTCCTCGAACACCGGGGTCAGCGCCTGCGACGCCTGATGCAATCCCCACGTCGAGGTCAGGTAACCGCCGTCCTTGTTCGAATCCGAATAGCCGATCATCACTTCCTGATGCCCGCGCTGCCCGATTTGCGGGCCGATTTCGGGCATCGCGAAATAGCGTGTCATGATCGCGGGCGCGCGGTCGAGATCGGCGATCGTTTCGAACAGGGGCACGACCATCAGATTCGATTTGCCGGCGTCGCCGCCGCTCCGCCACAGCCCCGCCTCGCGCGCGAGGACATGGACTTCGAGCAGGTCGGACAGCTCCTGCGCCATGCTGATGATCCACTGGCAGATTGCATCATTGCCCAGCCGCGCACGCACGTCGGCGGCGGCATGGACGATGGCGAGTTCGCCCGCGGTCTCGTCGCTCCACTGGTGCCACGGCGCGGCGAGCGGCCGGTCGCTCGCGAGCTCGGCGGTGAGCAAAGCGACGCGTTCCTCTTCGCCCAGCGCCAGATAATCGGCGCACACGCCCGATACCGACAGCAGCTCGGCGAGCACGCGCTCGTGCACCGCGCTGTTCTGCCGCATGTCCAGCGTCGCGAGGTGGAAACCGAACACCTCGACCGCGCGGATCAGCCGGCCCAAGGCGCCGATGCCGCCGAACTGGCCCTGGCTGTTCGCGGACAGCCCGTTGGCGATGGTGACGAGGTCGCGGCGGAAATCCGCGGGCGTCGCATAGGGTTCGCCGCTCAGCGCCGACGGCCGCGGCGGCGCGCGCCCGACGATCTCCGAGAACGTCGCGCAAAGCCGCGCGTAAATTCCCGACAGCGCGCGGCGATAGGGCTCGTCGCGGCGGCTCGGCGCCGCGTCGCCGCTCGCTTCGGCCAGCGCTTCGACCGCATCGGGGACGGCGGCGAGGCTCGCCGACACCGACAGCTCGGCGCCGAGCCCGTGGACCGCGTCGATATAATGGCCGAGCACCGCCGCGGCATTGCGGCCCGTCGCCATGTGCATCGTATCGGCGGTGACGAAAGGGTTGCCGTCGCGGTCGCCGCCGATCCAGCTGCCGACGCGCAGGAAGCTCGCGGGGCGCTGTCCCAGCTCGGCTTCCCAGCGCGCATAAAGCTTCGGCACGACGGGCAGAAAGACGTCGCGCAAATAGGTGAGCGCATTGTCGATCTCGTCGGCGACGAACAACTTCTCGGTGCGCAGCGGGCGCGTCTGCCAGAGCAGGACGATCTGCCGCCGGATCGCATCCTCGACGACATCGCCCTCGGGCGTCTCGTCCACCCCGGCATCGCGCAGCAGCATGAGCTCGGCGATGCGATTCTTGTGGTCGAGCACCGACTTGCGCCGCACCTCGGTCGGGTGCGCCGTCAGCACGGGGGCTACCAAGGCGGCGCTCAGCAGCGCCGCGATCGCATCGCCATCGATCCCGTCGCCCTTCAGCTTTTCGATCGCCGCCGCCACCGTCGCCTCGGGCTCCGCCGCGACCCCCTGCCGGTCCTCGGCGAGGTTCGCGAGCATCGAAAACAGCATGAAGCCGCGCACGAAGGCGATCGTATCGTCGAGACTCAGCGCATCGAGCCCCGGATCGATCGCCTCGGCCCCCGCGATGCCGCGGTGCCGGTCGACGCTCGACGAGCGGATATATTCGGTCTGGCGGAACAATTTGTCGCCGCCATAGGCGCGGATGACGTCGCCGAGGATCCGCCCCAAATAGCGGATGTCGGGATTTTGCGAGATCTGGATAGGCGGGCCCATGCGCCGGATTGCTGCACCTGCGAAGGCGCAGCGTCAAGCGGCGCATAGCTATGCGCGCGTCATATCAGTGCGTCTTGACGAGGATCAGCATTCCCAGATCGATCGCGCGGCGGCCGTCGAACGCAACAGAGTTGCGCGTGTCGGTGATGAACATCAGCCTGCCCGACGCATCGGTGATGCGCGCCGACACGGCATAGCTGTGGCGCGGATCGAGCTGGCGCTGGTCGACGGTCAGTGTGAAGGCGAAGGGGACCTGCCGCCCGTCGGCGGTGAACGACTGCTGCGCGACCGTCTTCGACGGCGCGTCCATCAGGCTGACGTCGGCTAGCGTGATCTCGACCTGCGCCGTCGGGGGCAATGCCATGCGCTCGCGATAGGTGATGCTGCCGGTGACCGACACCGGCTGTTCGGCGGGCGGGATTGTCGCGCAGGCGGCGAGCAGCGGCGTGGCGACCACGCCGACGGCGAGCATGCGGGTGAGGCGAACCATGCTGTTTCTCCTTTTCGATGGCTGGCGGTTGCCTGGTCCCCTCGAGGTGAACCCACGCTGTCCCGTCCGTCCACGCGCCCGTCAGCCTTCGAGTTCAACATCCCAATAGAGCCAGTCGATCCAGCTCGTATGCAGATAGTTCGGCGGGAATGCCCGGCCATTGTCCTGGAGCTGCCAGCTCGTCGGGCGCCACGGCTGGCGATAAAGCGGCATATGCGCCTGTTGCGGCGTCCGGCCCCCCTTTTTTAGGTTGCACGGCGCGCAGGCTGTCGCGACATTTTCCCACGTCGTGCGCCCGCCAAGCCGGCGCGGGACGACATGATCGAAGGTCAGATCCTTGCCCGACCCGCAATATTGGCACGCGAAACG
>NZ_JAEMQX010000001.1:0-8430 GCF_016463645.1 Sphingopyxis sp.
TACGCTACTCCCGCCTACCGCTCAGACACCCCTTGGTGCATAAGAGCGGCTAGGCAGCGGTATGAACGCAAATCTCGACACAATGCCGCCACGGCTTCGCGAAGGCGCCCTCACCGACGACGACCGTATGCTATATTTGATGGACGAGATTAGTCGGGGGGCGAGGCGCGCTTATGACGCACGGATTGCCAAGATTGGCCTCAATCAGACGCAGTGGCGCATCATCGGACAACTTCTCCGCGAACCATCGTTGACGCAGGCCGGAATTGCCAAGCGACTAGAGTTGGAATCCGCCACGATCGGTCAAGCCGTCGCTGGCCTTTGTGGGAAAGGATTGATGGAAAGGCGACGAGCCAAAACGGACGGCCGGGCATGGCAGCTCATCCTGACCCAGGAGCTCGACAGGTTGTTGCCCCAACTGAGAGAATCCGCGGACGGGCTGCATAGGGTCCTATGGCGGAACGCCACGCGCGACGAAAAACGGACGTTGCTGGACATTCTTGTGCGGATTGCGTCGAATCTCGATCAGAGCCGGACCGATGCGGAATAGGACATATGCCTGGGTTCCGAGATAAACCGATAGGAGACATCGCACGCGCCGCCGAGATAGGACAGATTCTTGTCCGGCACGGCGCCAAAAGCCTGGCGGGCGCTCTCGGAGTCATTCCGCATCCGGCCAAGTCAATCGATCCAGGTGAATTGCGGCCGGCGGCGGTCGTCGCACTCCTGCGCGACATTGGTCCGGTCGGAATAAAGCTTGGACAGCTGCTGGCGACGCGCAGCGATCTGTTTTCCAGGTCCTGGATTGCTGCCTTCGCGACGCTCCACGATCAGGTTTCTCCGGTGCCATTCGAAGAAATCGAGCCCATCCTTGCCGCAAGCTGGGGAGCTGACTGGCGAGGGGAATTCACCCAATTCGATGAACAACCACTGGCTTCGGCTTCGGTAGCGCAGACCTACTCTGCTTCGCTGCTCGACGGCGCCGACGTTATCATAAAGGTGCGGCGTCCGGGCACTGCTGCGCGAATGGAGGCCGATGTGCGGCTCCTGACGCGCCTCGCCGCCGTTGCCGAGGATCGATCCCCTGAAATCGCCCGCTATCGCCCCGTAGAGTTCCTGCGAACCTTTGGCAGAAATCTTGCCTGGGAAATGGATCTGGCAGCAGAAGCTCGTGCATGCGAGCGTATCGGTGGCTATCTTGATACGCTTGGGATCAAGACTCCAACAATTCATTGGGAACTGACGGGGATACGGGTCAACGTCCAGGAGCGGCTGTATGGAACGCCCGCGTCTGCGATCGAGGCCGAATCGACCGACCCACGCGTGGCGGCGTTCGCGAGACAATATGCGAATGCAGTCCTGCGCATGATCATTCTGAATGGCGAATTTCATGGCGATCCGCATCCAGGCAATGTTTTCCTTATCGGGGAACAGGATGTGGGCTTTATCGACTTCGGATCGGTCGGCACTCTCACAAAGGCGAGGCGCGAGGAACTGGTACGACTTGTCATGGCTATAGCCGACGAAGACACAGCAGACGTCGCGAACGTGTTGCTCGAATGGGCTGGAGATCCGAAAGTTGACCGTGATGGGCTCACCCAGAATTTGGACCAGCTGATCGGTGAGTTCAGGGGAACGGTCCTTTCGGGGATTGAGTTCTCGCATATTTTCAGCCGCGTGTTCGATCTCCTGCGAGACTATCAGCTCGCACTTCCGCCTGATCTGGCGATCCTTCTTCGAACATTGCTCACGGCGGAAGGGTTTGCGCGTTCCTTTGCGCCTGACTATAATATCGGGGAGGAAACACGCCCCATCATGTTGGAGCTGTTCGCAGAAAGATTCTCCCTTGGCAGGAATCGCGCCAATTTAAAAAAAGTTCGCCGACAACTCCTCGCCCTAGCGGCGATCATGCCTGACCTTCTCGATAACGCCGCCGCTATAGCCAAGTCCGGGCATGTGCCTGTCCAGATTGATCCGGCAAGTTTTGAGAAGCTCGCAGCCATTCGCCGCGCGAGCCAGCCTGTCAAAGGTCCTGTGGCGGCCGCACTTATCGTCTCCGCGGCGCTGCTTGCGAATCAATCCTGGGTGCTTGCAAGTGTTGCAGTGGCTCTTGCCGGGTTGGTTCTTCTGCGCAAATGGCGATAAGATCGTTGCTCAGCTTGAACGGGCCAGCGTCCAATATCAGGCCAACTGAGAACTGGAGTTTATGATGACACTGCAGAAGCCAGTCGATCCGGTCCCCGCAGCCACCATGCTGTTGCTTCGCGACGAGCCGGAGTTCCAGGTGCTGATGGTCAAGCGGCATCACCAGATCGATTTTGCATCCGGCGCGCTGGTCTTTCCCGGTGGAAAGCCTTCTGCTGCCGATGAAGCGCCTGAATGGGCCGATTATTGCAGGGGCTGGAAAACGCTAGATCCTACGCAGCGCACCCTTCGGATTGCCGCGATTCGTGAAGCCTTTGAGGAAGCAGGCATCCTGCTGGCCGATCATCGCGACGGTAGCGAGTTCGAGGATATTTGCGATCTTGAAAGCCGCAAAGCCGTCGAGCGAGGCGAGCGCGAATTTTTCGACATTGTGCGCGAGGCCGATGTGCAACTGCGCCTTGATCGCCTGAGCGAGTTCGCGCGGTGGATCACGCCCAGCTTTATGCAAAAGCGCTTCGACACTCATTTCTTCGTCGTTCGCGCCCCAGAGCGCCAGATCGCAGCATGTGATGGATATGAAACCGTTGATGCGGAATGGCTTTCGCCAAGCAAAGCCCTGAAACTGGGTGTCAGCGGTGAACGAACGATCATCTTTCCCACGCGATTGAACCTGCAACTGCTAGCCGAAGCTGCGAGCGCAGACGATTGCGTCGCGCGGGCCAAGGCTCGCGAAATCGTGCCGGTCCTTCCAGAAGTCATCCAGCGAGACGGCAAGAACATCCTCACTATCCCCGCCGACGTGGGATACGGCACAGCCTTCGAAGTTATCAGCTGAGATAGAAGCAAGCAAGCGGGGGCAAACTCTTACGATCCGTAGCCGGGTAACTGGGGGAATGGCTTGTTTTATCCCAGTATTTCTTGTCGCATAGTCTAGGGTCAGGACTCATTGATCAGAGCCAGAAGATGACGGTTGCGGCGAGTGCGACGGCGGAGAAGAAGGCCTTCGGGCAGCGATCGTAGCGTGTTGCGACCCGCCTCCAGTCTTTGAGGCGGCCGAACATGATCTCGATGCGGTTACGGCGTTTGTAGCGGCGTTTGTCGTACTTTACGGTCGTGTTCCGGATTTTTCAGCCCGGGATGCAGGGCGTGATACCCTTCTCCTGCAGGGCGTCGCGGAACCAGTCGGCATCATAGCCTCGGTCGGCCAGCATCCATTGCGCGTTGGGCAGACTGTCGAGCAAAGCGGCCGCGCCAGTGTAGTCGCTGACCGGTCCGGCGGTCAGGAAGAAGCTGATTGGACGACCATTCGCATCACTCACGGCATGAAGCTTGGTGTTCATGCCGCCTTTCGTCCGGCCGATCAGGCGTCCTGGACCCCCTTTTTTACCCGCAGGCTCGACGCCGTGCGGTGCGCTTTAAGATAGGTCGCGTCGATCATGATCGTCTTGCGCTCGGGAGCCTGAGGTGTCGCCAGGCCTTCCATCATGCGGATGAAGATGCCTTTGTCGCTCCACCGCTTCCAGCGATTGTAGAGCGTCTTCGCCGGGCCGTATTTCCGCCTTCACAATAGAGACTGAGGGCTTCGATGTTGGGCGATGCCGCGGCGCTCACATAAGCCATGGGCGCGCGACCTTGCACCGGTACAACTTCCCAGGGTGTACCGGGAAGCGGCACTGCCGTTTCGGGCGGGCTTTTGTCCAACAGCGTCTTGATTTCCGGCGCAATCGGCAGCCTAACGCCCGAAGCAGACGGATAAACTGTTAGCTTGCCGCGCTCCCAAAGGCCCACCTGCACCGCACGGCGCGCCGGGTCTATTATTATATAGGCCTGCTCCACACCGCCCTGATGCTGCGCATTGCCGGAAAGATAGTAATAGTTCCCAGCCCGCTGCAATGGCGAGACGGCTGAGAGATTGGTCCGCAGCGCAGCCATCTTCGGCCCCATCCGGGCCTTCAATGCCGCAGCCAAGGTACCCTTATCGAACAGGTCGATATTGTCCTTGGCGTAGCTTCCCGGATATTTGCCGACGAGGCTGGCGAGATTGGTCCATTCCGCTGGAATGCCTTGCACGGCCACCGCCGGCTCAGGCCGTGGCGGCAGTGGCGTGCCAGCAAGAGCGCTGCCCTGGCAGAGCGTGAACGGGCCGCCACCCGTGAAGGCCGCATGGAAAGAAGCCGGGCGTTGGCCGCGCGGCAGATCGGATTCAAAGCGGATGACACCGCGCTTCTCGTCGTCGTTCACATACATGAGAACCCGACCAAAATCATTGCTGCTAACTGGAAAGGGAAAAAATACTGCCATGATGCCGTCATAGCTCTGGCCCATGAAGGTGAGAGCATATTCCACCCGAGGGGGCTTTATTTCCCGACCATTGGCGCGGAACGTCATGCCCTTTTCATCGATGGTTACGCGCGGTTCCTTTGAGCAGTCGCCGCGCGGGGCGTAGCTGCCAAAGATATGGTCGACGCCCTGATCCTTGAAGCTGGATAGTGGTAGCGCCTGCGCACTTGCGGCAGCAATCGTGGCAATCGCACAAGCGGCAAGACCTACACCCGAAAGGCGGATTGTGGACGGCATGTGAAATGGCAATGTCATGTCGAATCCCCATCGAAGTGGTGACGGTTTTCGCGCGCACATGGCTCAGTCACGAGGTAAATTGGTGCGCCGGTCGCCTTGATCCTATTTGGCCAACAGGATAGCTGACTTAAGGGATGGTTTGGTTCTGGTCATGGATGCCCCCACGTGAAAGCCCTGCCCGGCAGGGACCGTGACGTGGTTAATACGATCTTGATGACTCTAAAATGAACGGGAAGGAATAGGTGAACTGACCTGACCCCCTGGTTTCCACCAGCCGGGATCAGAGCCCGGCCTTTTGCACTGCTATCCAACTTTCGACCACGCGGGTCATGCGCTCCGGATCGGGCATGCCGTACCGCAGCCGCATCCAAAAGTCGTCGGCGCGCGCTCGACCGCGCCAAGGCTGAAGCGCTGACAGCAAGCATCGGATGTATAAACTGATATCTTCGGATCTGAGATGGCACACCTCCCACCGCCCCGAGCAAAATAATAAAGTGCCATAATAAAGTTCTTTACCAAATGCCGAAAAACTGCTCATCTTCCAGCCGAGCGGCGAGAATCTTTTCCTCTCCGGAAATCTCCTTCTGGCCACTCCTCAAACTCGGGGCAGCTCGGCGAGCTGCCCCATTTTTGAACATCGACAATCGGGGACAAGGACGGGTTCGCGCAAGAAACGAAAAAATCGAGACAGGGAGAGATAGGGTGATGAATAAGAAAGCCTATTGGTTGGCAAGCGCCGTCGTGATGGCGTTGCCACAGGTCTCAAATGCTCAGGAAGTCATAGCCGAAGAGCCAGATGGCGGTGACAATGTCATCGTCGTGACAGCGCAACGTCAGGCGCAAAGCTTGCAAGACGTACCGATCGCTGTCAGCGCATTCAGCGCTGAGGCGCTTGAAAGCCAGCAGATCGAAAATGCCTCGGATCTACAGCTGACGCTGCCCAATGTATCTTTCTCGAAAGGCAATTTCACCTCAGCTTCATTCACTATTCGCGGCGTTGGCGACCTGTGCGTCGGCGTCACCTGCGATGCTGCGACCGCAATCCATGTCAATGGATCCCCCTTGTTCGGAACACGCCTGTTCGAGACCGAATATTTCGATCTGGAAAGGATTGAAGTCCTTCGCGGACCTCAAGGCACCCTGTTCGGCCGGAATGCGACCTCCGGGGTCGTGAATGTTGTGACCGCGAAACCCAAACTCTCCCGTTTCGAGGCTGAAGCGCAATTCGAGTATGGCAATTTCAACAGCATCGAAGCGCGTGGCATGGTCAACGTCCCGATCGGGGATATGATCGGCGTGAGGCTGGCGGGCATATATGTGAACCGCGACGGT
This sequence comes from Sphingopyxis sp., assembly GCF_016463645.1. GTDB lineage: Bacteria > Pseudomonadota > Alphaproteobacteria > Sphingomonadales > Sphingomonadaceae > Sphingopyxis. The sequence continues at coordinate 6,055 of NZ_JAEMQX010000001.1, forward strand.
TATACGACGAATCTCTATGATGGATCGGACATCGACGCTCGGGACCTCTATGCGTTGCGAGGCTCCCTTCGTTTCGAACCCGGTCCTGATACGACGATCGATCTCATGGGCTATTATTTCCGGGAAAAGGACACGCGCCTCAGAAACCAGAAACAAACGTGCCAACGCGATCCATTGGGCGTGCTCGGATGCCTGAACAATCGACGTGATTTCGATACCACGAACGCAAATTCAACGGTCGGTGCGACGCTCAGTTCATCCGAGTTCTTCGCCATTCAGGGCATTCCCGCCGTGCTCGGCCTCGGCAGCCTTTATGGCCCTGATGGGTTTTCCGGGTTTCAGGAGCCTGGCGATGTGCGTGTCGTCAACACGGCCTATACCCCTTTCTATTTTGCCGAAGAGCTACAGGTGCAGGCGCGCCTTGAGCAAAAATTCGGCGCGATGACCCTGACGGCCACCGGCATTTATCAGGATACTGAAGTCGATTCCAGGCAGGACTATTTTCTTGGAATTCAAAGCCGTGCCGGTTTCGCCCCGGCGCTCAATACGTTGGACTTTTTTGCGGCTAACGGATTACCGACAGGTCTTGCTCCGCCGGCGCCAGCCTTCATTCCCGGCTCTTCGGCCTATTTTTCGCCGATTGCCGGCGCTCTAATCCCGGACGGTCCGCAGGGCGTGCTGTGCACGTCGGATAATGATGATGGAAGCAGAGGCGCTTTCGAAGGGAACTCGCTGTGTTCCGAAACGCCGCTTTCTTTCGATCGATCTTCGGAACAACGCGAATCGTGGAGCGGAGAGCTCATCCTCACGAGTGACTTCGACGGGCCGTTCAATTTCCTGTTGGGCGGAATTTACGCGAAATCGAAAACCACCGACAATAGCTATTATGTGAACTCGTTTGCGCTCGATTACGCCAGTGCCGTATTGGGTTCATTCGGCTCCTTGTCGGGCGGCCTTCCGCCATCCTATTTCGCGACGTCGATGTATCGGAACAACTCGCTGGAATCGAATCTAGAGAGCTATGGCATTTTCGGCGAGGTCTATTTCGATCTAAGCGACCGGCTGACGTTGACCGGGGGGCTGCGTTACAATAATGACAAGAAGGATGTGACGGCGCGTACGACGCTGATCAGTTTCCTGAACCCTTATGCCAATGATGGAGATCCGTTCGATACCCCGATAACGCCCCTCACCGGGCCGTCTGGGCTTTTCGATGCCGACCCGGGGACGCCGGGCCAACAGCTCGCCCAGTTTCGCGAAGTAAGCTTCGACGAAATTACCGGACGAGCAGTTCTGGCCTTCGAGGTTACGCCGGACAATTCACTCTATGCATCTTATTCTAGGGGTTACAAATCCGGCGGGATCAATCCTCCGCTTTCTCCGATTTTCGCCGTCAGCGAGAGTTTCGGCTCTGAAACGATCGATGCCTTCGAGATCGGCTCCAAGAACGTCTTCGCAAACGGCGCGTTACAACTCAATGCCACCGCATTTTACTACAAATATAGTGGACTGCAGCTCAGCCGCATCGTGGCAAGAACGTCCGTGAATGACACGGTTGACGCCAATATCTGGGGTGTCGAACTGGAGTCTGTCATCAGGCCGGACCCGAACTGGCTTATCAATCTGTCCTTCAGCTATCTCAATGCCAAGGTCGCCGGCGATCAATTCTTCTCCAATCCGCGTGATCCGGGCGGCGGGGATCCTGATGCCGTGATTATCAAGGACATCAGCAATGGTGCGCACTGCGCTGTCACGGGACCTGCGCCTGGCGTTGCTGATGCGTTCGTTGCGGGCGTAAATGCGGCTCTCGGCCTTCGCGCACCGCAGGAATTTCCTTCGGACGGCAATATCGCCTCCAGCGGCGCGTTCGGCATTTGCGGTGTCCTCGCGAGCGCTATCCCTGCGAACAGCGGGATCCAGGTATTGAGTCCTGGCGTCGAGGTTAACATCAAGGGCAACACATTGCCGCAAGCGCCGAATGTCAAGGTCTCGATGGGCGTGCAGTACACGGCAGAGGTCGGGAATGGTATGACACTCGTCCCCCGCGTCGACATTTCCATGACCGGAAAGCAATATGGCAATATCTTCAACGGCAGAATTAATCGCATCCAACCTTTCGTACAGGCTAATGCAGTTTTGCAGTTGAATGGTGCCGACGAGCGCTGGTTTGTCCGGGGGTTCGTTCAGAATATCTTCGATAGCAACTCAGTTACCGGACTTTATGTCACCGATGCATCTTCCGGTAATTTTACAAATATCTACACGCTTGATCCGCGGCGTTATGGTGTCGCGATCGGCGCAAAATTCTAATGCTTTAGCTGTCCCAATCGATCGGGAAAAATTATACCGCATGAAAATCGCGGCGTGGGGGGGGCC
>NZ_JAEMQX010000001.1:8440-193666 GCF_016463645.1 Sphingopyxis sp.
GGCCAGTAGCAGGCCCTCCGACGCCGATTTCATGCGCCAATTGCAGTCTTGGGCGAGGAATGGGTGTGAGATACGTCCGGCGTGCGCACTGCGGAAACTTGCGTCTCGCGCGAGCGATATGGGAGGCACATTGGCTCCTGCCCCTCGAATCTGACCGGCCCCCACCGAGTGGTCCGCGTGGACTGTTAGGTGTTTAGTCCCAGCATGTGATGGAGTGGTTTCATATTGAAGATATCTGGCTTGGATTTCCGGAGCTCTTCGATGGCCTCGTAGGTTGTCTTGAAGCGCAGAGCCTTCAACTGCTTGGCGAAGTTGTAAGCGACGAGCCAGTCGCGGACATGGCGGCGCAGTTCATTGATCGACGTGTAATGGAAGGATTTGACGGTAGCCCGCTTGCGGCCGCGTCGCCACCTGACTGCTAGTCTCTCTTACTGATATAGGCGCTGGGTCTTCTTCCGGTTGATCATGATCCCCTCCCGACGCAGCAGGAAATGCAGGCGGCGGCAGCCGAACCAGCGACGCTGGTTGGCCAGTTCGCGCAGCTTTTCGCGAAGCTCAGCGTCAACGTCCCGCGTGGAACGGTACCGCACACCCTTGCGATCGGTATCGATGACCCGGCACGCCCGCCGCTCGCTCATCCCATGGCAGTCCCGGAGATGAGCCACAGCTTCGCGCTTCGCGCCCGGCGGCAGAATTTTTTGCCAGGAGATCCTTCAGCGCCGCTTTGTCCAGCATTGCATCGGCCAGCAGACGCTTCAACCTCGCGTTGTCGCTTTCGAGTTCCTTCAGCCGCCGAGCCTCCGAAACCTCGAGCCCGCCATACTTCGACTTCCAGTTGTAGATCGTCGCTTCCGCTATACCATATCGACGGGCCAAATAGGCGGTCTTCGCTCCAGCTTCGGCCTCCTTAAGCAAGCCAATGATCTGCTTTTCGGTGAACCTCAGTCACTTCGTCTCGTCCGTCCTTCCAACAGGGCCGGTCTCTCGTCCAGATCGGAGGAAAATCAGGGGGCCACATCACACTCGGCCACAGCCTCACAGCTTCACTCAATGCAGGCGTTTCGTCCAACGTTTGCATTGCCTTACGATGGCACCCCTCATTTCGCGCGGACTACTGCGAAGCTTCAGATCGTTGTTTCAAACGCCAGCGAAATGGCAAGCCCTCGTAAGACATAGCCTGCCTTGACCGTATATTTCAGCTTGGAGGCGCTATCGAGATTAATGAGACGTCCATCATTCCTTGCTGCAATAGCTGAGTCGAGATGCGGCTCCTCCGCCCTCACCCGAGAGGCGATAATAGGGACGGAACTATTTTCACCTATCATAAATTTAGTGTCGCGCCCGGGGAGCTACCCTTCCGACTTCGGTCGGCGGCCACACAACTTTTCACGATCGCCACCACCTCGTCTAGGCACCCAAGTATCTCTCGGGGTACTGCACGGCAAAGTCCGACTGGGATTGCGCGAAATCATCTGCCAGGTCTGCCCCAAATGGGCGCGAAGATTAGCAACTGGTCCTTGTCCCGCGACTGCGGGCATATGTTCGTCAAAATCCCACCACAATTCTCGGTCGCTGATTTCGTGCGCCAGGCCAAGGGGCGCTCCTCGCGCAAAATCCAGCAGGAGTTCGAAAACATGCGCAAGCGCTACTCGGAACAGCGCTTTTGACAACGCGATTACCTCTCGACCACCTCCGGCAACTTCACCCAATGACATCTTCAAGCGCTATTGACGTGACCCCCTGATTTTCCTCCACCGTTGATTAGAGTCCGGCCTTGAAGGAAGGACGGACAGATGAAGCGTACGAGGTTTTCAGAAGAGCAGATCATTGGTGTGCTGAAGGAAGCGGAGGCGGGGGCGAAGACCGGCGAGCTGGCGCGGCGGCATGGGGTGTCGGAAGCGACGATCTACAACTGGAAGGCCAAGTATGGCGGTCTTGAGGTGTCGGAGGCGAAGCGGCTCCGCTCGCTCGAGGATGAGAACGCGAAGCTGAAGCGGCTGCTTGCGGACGCGATGCTGGACAATGCGGCGCTGAAGGATCTTCTCACAAAAAAATGGTGACGCCCGCCGTTCAGCGGGAAGCGGTCGCGCATCTCCAGGCTTGCCATGGGATGAGCGAGCGGCGGGCGTGCCGTGTCACAGGCGCCGATCGGAAGAGCATGCGCTACCGGTCGCAGCGGGGTGACGATGCCGAGGTTCGGGAGAAGCTGCGCGATCTGGCGCAGCAGCGTCGTCGGTTCGGTTATCGACGCCTGCATATCCTGCTGCGCCGGGAGGGCGTGATGATCAACAGGAAGAAGACCCAGCGCCTGTATCGGGAAGAAGGGTTGATGGTCCGACGAAGACGCAACCGGCGCCGGGCGATCGGTGCGCGGGCTCCCGCTCCCGTGCTTGCGCTGCCGAACCAGCGCTGGAGCCTCGACTTTGTGCATGATCAGATGGCGTCAGGCCGGCGGTTCCGGGTGCTCAACATCGTCGACGACGTGACGCGGGAGTGCCTGCGCGCGGTGCCGGATACGTCGATCTCCGGGCGCCGGGTCGTGCGCGAGCTCAGCGATCTGATCGAGGAACGCGGCAGGCCGGGGATGATCGTCAGCGACAATGGGACCGAGCTGACATCGAACGCGGTGCTCGCATGGTGCGGTGAGGTCGGCGTCGAGTGGCATTATATCGCACCCGGCAAGCCGATGCAGAACGGCTATGTCGAGAGCTTCAACGGCCGAATGCGTGATGAGCTTCTGAACGAGACGCTGTTCCTCGACCTCGATCATGCCCGCACAGTGATCGCGGCCTGGGCCGAAGATTACAACCAGTCGCGGCCACACTCGGCCCTTGGATATGAGACACCGGCGGCGTTCGCCGCCGAACTGCATAAGCAATGGCCTGCGCAGCTACGCCCTTCGGGCTCCGCTGCGCAGGCCATTGCTTACACCGCGCTCATGCGCAACAAAGCTGCTGGGCTCTAATCCCGGCTGGTGGAAACCAGGGGGTCACGTCACTATTTTGACCGGCGTACCCACAAAAATGGCTTCAGCCCCTCCGCTTGAAGCTACGGGCGTCAGCCGGTCAGTCATTCAGAGCGGACTACTGAGCGTGACCACGGTTGCCGGCCATTTCGATCCCCCAGCAACGACTGCTGAATCGCTGTCATCCCGAGGTAAGGAACATAATTTGAAATGCTTTATTATAATCAGTAAGATCTTCCCTGGGTTCGGATCGCGAAAGAACGTTTAGGCCAATTATCTGACCAAGAGCCATAGTAGCAATTCGACGTGCATCGACTTCGCTTTTTCCAAGTTCGATGTAGGCATCTGCAATTAACCGAATCCGTTCTTGATCGACACGTTGGGTTGTTTTTGATGCCGCTTCAGAAACCCGGGCCCATTCTTGCAGGGCCCGCTCAACCGGTCCACCAGGGACATCGTACCTTTGATTAAATGCTAAACTGAAAAAATATCTTAGACGATCAATAGGATCGCTGAAACTGCGATTGGCGGCACGACCAATTATCCTTGTTGCAGTTTCGTACCAATATGAGAGGGCATCATTCAAAAGTGCGTCTCTTCCTTTAAAATGCCAATAAAAACTACCCTTTGTAACATTTAAATCTTTAGCAAGGGATTCTATTTGAATATTAGCGACACCCACCTCGCCAATGGTTTTGAGGGTGTGTTTTAGCCATGCGTCCTTCGATAGTTGCTTAGAATCGCCACTCTTACCCTTATCGTTAAGCATATATGTCCCAATATCTAATCTCGTGCCCAGCCAAGGTTGCATGATATCCGCTGGTTCGATAGGTAAGATTACACCCAAAACGCGTTTTCGTGCAGGAGATAAACTTTAAAGCAACGCGTCGACTCACCCCACTTTGCGACGACTGCGACGAAGTCCGGTGCATTTCTAGTATTGCGCAGAATGAGCTAAGATTGCGTGAACAAGTGAATTGTTGAGGTCCGCCCGATTTGGGGCCCAGATCCCCTGTATGGTTGAGATGAGAGTAACCACTCGGCGAAGAGGGGGCACTTGCGCAATTTTTCCCATATGGTCCTTTCTGAGGCTCGAAGTTGCCGTTCTGCCTTTGTGTACCCAGTCTGTTTCAATATCCGACGGCTTTTGATCAGCTCACGAGGTCGCCTTGCCAGAGCTATGGGCAACATGGGGGCTGGCAACGGTTGGCCACTGATAGCCCGGTTGGTTTATTGGGTCCACGTGAGATAAATCAAGACGAAACGAGCTCGTTGGCGGCATACTATCGAATCGCAGGAGACTTGAAACGACTCCTGGAAACACCAACGCAATTTTTTGGAGGGATCACGCCCCGCCTTTTGTGATCATCTTTCATGAAGGTAGCTGACGAGACCCCCGGCTGTCCCCCAGTTGGGATTAGAGCCATTCGGTTGCTTATACTCCTACCGAACCTTGGACCACGCGGGCCTGGAGTTTTCCACCTGGCTCAGGTCCGGTGGGTTGGTCGCACCGGCTGAGTTTGGCAGCAAGATCGGAGGGATATTCCAGATCGCGCTGTGCGGTCGCTCTTCGTCGTAGTGTCTACGTTACGCCTCCAGCTTTTCGCAAGCACCTTGCACAGCCTTCGCTGGTTTCCGGCCTCGTCGTGGTTGAGGATGCGGTCGCCCCCGCTCAGGAGCCCAGGCTCGAACGGCTTATCGATGCGGCACCGCTCTCGCCCAGCAACAGGAAGCGGTGCGCGTTCAAGCATTCACCCGTTGCTTGCTGTTGAACGCTTCGATGAACACGTTATCTGCGGGCTTACCAGGGCGAAAGAAGTCCAAGGTAACACCGCGCTGGTAAGCCCTCCGATCCATGTCTCGCGAGATGAACTCGCTGCCATTGTCCACCCGTATCGTCTTTGGATAGTCGATCTTCTGGCAAGCCTTTTCAGGCGTTGCGACCACATCTTCCCCCGGTAGCTGAACCGCGGATCGATCACAGGTGACAGACGCGAAGGCGCCCAACACTTCAACCGAACACATGCGCAACGAAGCGGTTTGACTTTGATTTTTTCCCGAGCAAATTTTGGGAGCTACGTTAATCAGCATCCGGTGTATCAAATGCCGAGACAACCGTTGCGCGGCCAACCGCGTTATCGGACGGATTCAAACGAGCCAGGTTGAGTGCAGGTCAACGGGCCGACCGGCCCCGGGTATCCGGGGATCAGCCATTTCATGCTCGCCACCGGAATATGTCGCTTCGACCATTTCTCGGTTGAGGCTTTCGTTCACCTTCGCCCCATTCAACACCTTTGCGTTCAATTATAATTATCCCTAATACTTTGATATCAGTCATCGATTGGGAGAAAACGATGTAGCCATTCACAATAGTCGTCGTGAGTTTTCACTTTTTCTCACCTCTCAGAACCGATATGAGATTCTTCAGCGGCGTCTCAGAGTCAACCAGCGCCTCGACCGCGACTTCTGCCCTTGCCTCCACTAGCTTAAGGCCTTGGACGTAGTCTTTCATCGCATTTACACAGTCGAGTGCGATGACCTTACCCCGTTTTAGGTAGATCACCGAAAAGCTTCGTTTGAACGGATCACCGCGTAGAACGGTCTTGTCATGGCCTGCAGATAGGCCAGCCGTCTGTAGCCTCAAGTCGTATTGATTGGACCAAAACCAAGGGGTCGCTAAATAAGGAACTTGGCTTCCGCACAGGTTTTTCGCAACTGTATTTGCCATCCCACCGGCGTTTTGCACACTCTCAATCCGGATCATCTTACCATCGGCAAAACTGTTGGCTTGAAGGGCGACATCGCCGATGGCGTGGACATGCGGCAGACTTGTACGGCAATACTCGTCGACGGCCACGCCATTAGGCGTATCGGCGCCAGCTGCGGAAAGTTGCTCGACGACGGGAACAATGCCTATGCCGACGATGACCATGTCGCAGTGGATAACTTCACCATTATCCAACTTCACGCCGGTGGCTTTGGTACCATCCCCTTGAATGCAGTCGACCACTGTATTGAGTCGAACCTGCACACCGTGCACTCTGTGCTGTGCCTCGAAGAACCGGGAAATCGCTTCGCACGCGACGCGGGCCAATACGCGTTCCATTGCTTCGAGTAACACGACAGTGCAGCCAAGTTTGCGTAGCACGGCTGCCGCTTCTAGTCCGATATAGCCGCCGCCGATCACCACGACCCGCCTCGCTCCGTTACCGAGTTGGCCCGTGATTGCGTCAACATCCCCCTTGTCGCGCACGGAGTGGATGCCTTGGAGGTCAGCGCCTTCGCAAGTTAGCTTGCGTGGTGAGCCGCCCGCGGCCCACACCAACTCTCCATAACCAAACGTTCGGCCATCCTGCAACGCAACGGTGCGAGCATCGGCATCAACCGCGACGACTTCACTACCAAGCATCAGGCGCACCTGCTTGTCTTTCCAAAAGCTGACGGGGCGAATCAGGATGCGTTCGAACTCTTTCTCACGCGCGAGATATTCCTTAGATAGAGGTGGTCGTTCGTAGGGTGGTTCTTTGTCTCGCCCCAACATGGCTATGGTGCCTTCAAAGCCATTCTGGCGGAGCGCCAGCGCAGTCTGGGCGCCACCGTGCCCAGTACCAACAATCAGCACGTCGAAACGATCAATCAACGCCGGTCCTCCTCAATGATTGGGACGCTCGATCCCGTCTGATGCTCAAATTTCGGCATCTGGCAAAACAGCCGAGAAGTCTCGGTGCAATTGCCGGAGCTGTGGGGCTCGTCGTTTCGGTCATAGTTCATGGATGGGGCGCTTTCTGGTATTACCAGCCCCGCCTGGTCCGGACATGTAGCGCCCCTACAGCAATCACGGCAATGCGTGAGTAGACCGCCTACTCCAATGACGTGACCCCAATCGAGGTGATGCTGGAGAGTACAGCTTGACTTTAATTCAGCGTTCCCTCCAGCCGTCAGGTTAGAATCTTAATTCTACACTTGCACCTATTTCGCGTGGGCGCTCATAAATGATGTATGCCCCGAGCGGACCCGGTGAGATCTGTTGAGCCACCGCTTCATTCGTAAGGTTCTTGGAGTAAACCCGGAATGTCAGATCATCATCTGGGCTAATCCAGCCGATCTCGGCTGAAAGCAGTTCATATGAATCCTGACCGAAAATGTTGAGGTAGTCGTAATAAACCTCACTCGAATGAAACAGGTTGCCGCCGATAAATGCTTCACCCTGAAACGCATCGAAAGTGTAGCGACCACCCAGCGTCAAAGTGAATTCTGGCGTACGGACAAGTTGATTTCCTGATGCGTCAGCCGAGGCAACCATGTTTCCCCCACCGGGCTGAGGAATGAACACCTGCGCACTTTCAAATTCATCGTAGGTGGCATGCGTGTAAGCCAGGGCAGCTCTCAGATTGAGGCCTCGCGTGGGCTCTGCTGAAAGTTCAAGCTCACCGCCGTAGATTTCCGCGCTTGCAGCATTCTGAAGAACGAAGGAATTGTCCGCCGCCCGCGCGGTAACTTGCAGATTGTCATAGGTATAATAGAAGGTCGCAAGGTTTGCGCGTAGCCATGGGAATGGATCGGATTTGATGCCGAATTCCAGTGCTTCGATGGTTTCGGGTTCGACAGCAACGCTGGAAGCGCTGAACGTGTTAAACGTGCCGCTCTTAAAGCCTGTCCCATAGGTCGCATAAAGGTTCAGGTCAGGTGAAGCTTCATACTGGACAGCCACCCGATAGGTAAACTTATCGAAATCTTCTTCTGCATCGGAGAAGAGCTGATTCCCGTTAATCCGTTGAGAAAACTTTCGTGTTTCAGTGGTGAACCGCCCGCCCAGAGTTACCGAAAGCCTTGGTGCCAACTCATAGGTTCCTTCGGCGAATGCCGCTATCGAAGAGTTCTTGACTTCAGGTTCAATCGTGATCGGCGTAACAGGGGTCGCCGTATCCTGGCGATTTATTAATATGAGCGGCTGCTCGCCCTCAAGCTGGTAGTAATAAACGCCGGCAGTCCAACTTAACGGACTGGCATTGTCCGAAATCAGACGAAGTTCCTGCGTGAATGTGTCGGGCTTTACCCGCATGTTCGTTTCACCAAGGAGGATGTTGGTGGCATCGGAATCTGCGATCTGATGGACGCGCGTCTTCATATAAGAACTAGTCGATTCAAGCATAACTCCGCCCAGATCAATCTGCCCCTTCAGCGCAAGATCGAGACGGGTGAATTCCGACAAGCCCGGTGTTCCAAAGGCGAAGTTCGAGATTTCCCAAGGCTCGTCAGAGATGATCGCTCCGGCGAATTGTGCGCCACGGGTGTTGCCTTCAAAAGGCTGGGCGGTCGCCGCAGTTTCTTCGTGCGTATCGACGTAGGCAACCGTCAGAACGAACTCAGCATCGTCGCTAGGTTGAAACAACAGCTTGGATCTGATGGAAGCAATTTCGGTATCGCCGACTGTGCCGCCGCTGACCAAGTCAGTCGCGTATCCATCTTGATTTCGGTACAGTACCGCCAGATCGGCAGCGATCGAGTCTGTCAACCCGCCGGTTGCATAGGCGCGGATGTCGAAATTGTTCGAGTCTTCGCGCAGTCGGCCCCAGCTTCCCCTTACCCAGGCCCGTGGCGCGAACTGCGGATCCGGCGTCACGACGTTAACCAAACCGCCGGTCGCATTACGACCGAATACCGTACCTTGCGGTCCGCGCAATACCTCTACCCGCGAAACTTCGACGAGATCAATCTGTGTCGAATAAGGATCGCCTTGGTACACCCCATCGACATACACGGCGACGTTCGATTCATCACCCACTGAGGTGCCGCTGGATCCTACGCCACGGATACTGGGCTGCATCACGTTCTGATTGCGCCCGCCATTGAATCCGGGCACAAGCTGGTTGAGTGAACGGACCTGCTCGACGCCGGATGTCGTCAGCGCTTCGGTAGAAACTGCCGTCACCGCGACTGGCACTTCCTGCAGGCTTTCCTCACGGCGAGTGGCGGTAACGATAATCGTCCCATTGCCTTCCTCAGCCTGTGCCTCGGTCGCTCCTGCGAACTCGCCCGCTTGATCCTCAGATGCACCCTGCGCAAAAGCTGCGGCCGGGCAGAGCAAAACCGGCAGCGCAGCCACCGTTGTTAAAAAGTATACTTTCATAAAACCTCCCCAATTTGGCATAATAAAATTAGCAATCTATTCCTGTATTACTTTGCAGTAATTTTATTGCCTTGCTTCCTCAAAAAATCTCTAGCCAGTTTCTCGAGCCTCTTTTTGTCCGGCTTGCGTGCGGGCGTCTTTGGAAGCTCGTCAAGCAAGACGATTGCTCGCGGAATCTTGTAGTTGGTCAGGTGCTCGGCGCAGTGATTTAGGAGTGTCTTTTCAGTAATCCCGGCCCCCTGGTCGATTGCTACAAAAGCAAAGGGCACTTCACCCTTGCGATCGTCAGGCACTGAGATTACAGCCACATCCGTGACCTCCGGAACTTGGGAAATTACTTCCTCGATCTCGCTGGGATAGACATTAAATCCCGCAACAATGAGCATGTCTTTCTTGCGGTCGACGACTGTCAGAAAACCATCCGAAGTCAAACATCCGATGTCCCCGGTGGGGAGCCATCCGTCATCTGCACATGGTGGAAGGCCCATGTATTGCTCAATGACACGTTCTCCGCGGATCAAAATTTCACCGTTCTCATTCGGATCCAGCCGCTTGCCACTTCCATCGAGCGCAGCAATGGCCACCTCGATACCGGGCAATGGGAGGCCAGCAGTGCCGTACTTGTGCGAGCCGTCGAGTGGTTGCGCCGTCAGTGGGCCGCCTTCTGTCATGCCAAATGCCTCGAGTATCGGAAGGCCGGTCTTGGCCTCCCAACGCAGAAGGGTTTGCCGAGAGAATACCGAACCGCCGCCAGGGCACAGCCACAGCGCAGATAAGTCGGCATCAGGGGCTGCAAGGAGTCCCTGATAGATAGCCGCCGGACCACCGCTGAAGACGCTGACCCTGTGCTTTTCCATCAGACCTGCCGTGACGTCTGGCTGGAAGCGCGGAACGATTACGAGGGGAGCGCGCCCATAAACAGGATTGAAGCACCCCATGTGCAGGCCCCAGACATGGCTGACGGGGGCAACATTAAGCCAGACTTCTTCGTATAGGCGAGTAGGCCAAGCGGTTTGCATTGCCTTGATGCAGCTCATTTCCGAGCTTTGAGAGCGCCGGACACCCTTCGGTGCGCCCGTCGATCCACCCGTAAACATGATTATACAGGGGCTTTCGCCCGTTATTTCGAGTCCCGGCCGCTCTGGCGGCGTTTCCAGCAACTGCTCGATCGCAATGCCGCCCTCGCCCACGATCGCTAGTGGTTTACCAATGCTGCCGGCGGTGGCACCGGCGACCGTGGCGTTCTGTCCACCCGCCAGAACGAGATCGGGCTCCGCAATCCCGAACAACACTCCAAGTTCGCGCGGCGTATATTCGGCATTGACCATCGAAATCTCGGCACCAGCGCTCAATGCAGCGAAAATGGCGACGTTTGCCTCGATAGAATTCGGGATGGAAATCGCGACACGGCCTGATGGCGGGACAATCTCGCCAATGCGCGCAGCGAGACCTGCAACCGCAGAACCGTACTGCTCGTATGAGAGTTTTCGATCTCCCTCAATCAGTGCCAGCTTTTCAGGACAAGCTTCTACCGCGTCCCAGAACATGGTCACGACATCACTATATTCTTCGCGCAGGAAAGCTCGATCGCCTTCACTGAGACGACGAAGTATCTCGGTTCTGGTTTTCGACATCTGCATAAATACCATTTCGCCGGAAACTGTGTTAAGGATTTTGCGGCCAAGAAATACGGCTAGCGAGGATTTCAATTGCGACGGAGAAATGCGCGTATTTGGTCCAGAAACTGATGCTCACGCTCTAGCTGGACCCAGTGGCCGCATTGACCATAGACATGCATCTCGGAGCGCTTGAGGTGTTCGTGCATTCGCACTGCAACATGCAATGGAATCATCTTGTCTTCGCGGCCGTGCAGAATCAGCGTTGGCGCATCGATAGCTTTCAACTGCTCCAGCGGAATGCCCTTGACGATTCGTGGACCTTTCGATGCTTGATCAGCGCCAGGCTGCAGCTTGCGGATTGTCTCTTTCCCGCTGGCGATTTCCGCCACACGCAGGCGCGCGGCCACTGCCTCGTCGGTAACTATTGACGGATCGTATGGGAATGCCTTCATCATAGCGCGCATGGCGTCCATGCTGGGCTCGAAGGATCGGCTGTCCGCCAATCCCTGCGTCTGCTCAAACTCACCAGCCGGTGTGCCCATAAGAATAAGCGAGCGCACCTTGTCGGAATGAAAAGCCATCATTCCCAGCGCGAGGGCACCACCGAAGCTGTTGCCGACCAGCGTTACGCGGTCGAGGCCAAGGGCTTCTATAAAGCCCGCCAGATGCCGCGTCCACAGTTTGATGCCCGGCTTCTCTCCTTCAGGCAGTTGGCTAAAGCCGAAGCCCACGATGTCGGGGGCCAGAACCCTGTGCGTTTCCCCAAGTTTTGGTAGGATTCCTCGCCAGTTTTGCCAGGCGGTCACGCCCGGACCCGAACCGTGAAGGAGGATGACGGGGTCACCTTCTCCACAATCGTGATAATTTGTCTGGATACCGTCGACGTCTATCGACAACCCGATATCGGGAAGCTCCGTATTACCGGGCATACCTCTCTCCAAAGCAGCATTTCGCCAAATTCTTCTTCCTTGTCTGTTGCGAGGGACCTTGGAAGATGTCAATACGCTGGAGTATGGATGGTTGATGTGAAATAGACAAAAAACCAGAGGGTGAGAATTGATGGGAAAACTTTCGGGCCAAACAGCGTTAATCACTGGCGCGGCTTCAGGTATCGGCAAGGCAGTGGCGATACGTCTCGTCGAGGAAGGAGCGAATGTAGTTGCGTTGGATCGCAATGCCGACGCTCTCGCGGATTTGTCGGATCACTTGGGGGATCGGTGCTCTGTCCTCGCGGGAGATTGCACAGAGGCTGCGATCTGCGAAGCGGGCGTCGAACTTGCGCAGGAAAAATTCGGAAAACTGGACACCACGATAGCGAACGCCGGCGTTTACGACTGGTACAAGCGTATAGATCGCATGAAAATGGAAGACGTGGAGGCAGCGTTCGAGGAATTGTTCCGAATTAATGTGCTGTCGACTTTGCTCTTGGCGCGAGCTTCCGCAGATGCGTTGCGGAAATCCACGGGCTCTCTGATAGTGACCTGCTCCAATGCTAGTTTCAGAGCTGGCGGCGGTGGCACATTGTACACTGCCAGCAAGTTCGCACTGCGGGGCATAGTTTATCAACTTGCTTATGAATGGGCGCCGCAAATCCGCGTTAACGGCGTTGCTCCTGGCGGGACTGTCACGGGCCTTTCGGGATTGGACACACTGGAGAGCGCATCGCGTCGTCTCGATTCCGAACAGCGCACAGTTGAAATGGTGGCGAAGGCATCGCCACTGGCAAGGGCGGCAGAGGCGGAAGATCATGCCGGATGCTATGTGCTTCTCGCGTCACCTAGAGATGGAGTAAACCTAAATGGAACGATCCTGGTCAGCGATGGCGGATTGATCTCGCGAATGGGTTAGGCCGAGCACTTCAAGTCTTGTTACTTCGCTTCTCGCGAACCTCGTCCCCTGGCATTCGCAAAACATCGGAAACTGCCTCTGCCGCTTCAACGATGCGCGGAAAAAGCGTCAGCAAATCCTGTTCCGCTTTCTCGGGATCAACGTCGTTGCAGACCTCGGTGACTGACACCGCCGCCAACAGGCCGGTCCTGCCCCGTATCGGCACCGCGAGGCAGCGCAGCTCTGGATACATCTCCCCTCGATCTATCGCCCATCCCTGTCGGCGTACGCCGTTGATTTCTTGTCTCAGGTCATCGACATCGAATATTGTGTTGTCCGTAAGAGGAACGAAATCGCCCAAGGCAAGATAGTCTTCAAGCCTGTCCCGTTCCAGTTGAGCAAGCAGGGCCTTGCCAATCGCTGTGCAGTAAGCCTCGAGCTCGATCTCCTCCCGAGAAGGAGACCGTCGGCACCCGGATTCGGCCTTGACCAAATAGCGTACAAGATTGTCACGAAAGACGCCCAGATGCACCGTACGCCTGCAAGTCTTGGCGAGGTCTGCCATAATGGGCCGGGTTGCAGTGGTAATAATCGAATCGATATCCGCACGTACCGCTATTTCCACGCTGGCGATGCCGAGAGCGTATAATCCTCGACGTTGCCGGATTACAAATTTGCGCTCGACCAACGGCCTCAAGAGCCGGTGAGCTGTAGAAACGGGAATGCCGGTATGTTCGCAGATTTCCCTTACCGTCTTGGGCGCCGACGAAAGGCAACCGATCAGGTCGAGTATTCGCTCGACAACCGATGTGCTGGATGCATCGTTCATCTTGTCGCTCCTCTCACAGAGTGAGGCTCTAGGCCTCAATTGCCGCCGGTCAAGCTTGGCAGGGTGCCAAACGATAGCGCACAGACACAAACATAGATTGAAGACGCCGTTTTCGAACCGTGCCGGATTCGCTGACTGCTCAGATTGGACGGGCGGTGAATTGCTCGATGGTGGCCAGGAGACGAGATCGGCAAAAGATACAAGGGCGTTTCGATGCGCACGTTTGGGAGAATTTAAGGCAATGCCACTCGAAAGTTCAATAATATCTTCCCTGGGTGATGAACTCTACGGCGCACTGATCAAGGGCCGAACGGTTTCCAATCTGCGGGATCGCCATCCGGAGATAGATATTGTCGACGCCTATCGCGTCCAGGAACGAATGGTCGCGCGCCGTCTGGAAGCTGGCGAAAAGATCATCGGCAAAAAGATCGGCGTTACTTCCAAAGTGGTGCAGGAAATGATCGGGGTGTTCGAGCCTGATTTCGGACAATTGACCGATCGAATGCTGGTTCCCGATTGCGCTACGGTAGATCACAAATCACTCATCCAACCCAAGGCAGAAGGCGAAATTGCGTTCATCCTGCAACATGATCTCAACGGGCCTGGCGTGACCGCCGCCGATGTACTGGAGGCGACCGAATATGTCACTGCCTGTTTCGAGATCGTCGATAGCCGCATTCAAGACTGGGATATCAGAATTCAGGATACAGTCGCGGATAACGCCTCGTGCGGAATATTCGCGATAGGGACCGAGCGGGTCGATCCCCGTGAGATCGATCTGGCAAAAGTGGCCATGACAATCGAGTGTAATGGAGTCGAGGTTGCGAGCGGGATCGGCGCCGCTGTTCAGGGTTCCCCTCTTAACTCTGTCGCCTGGCTGGCCAATACGCTTGGCGAGCTTGGAATGCCGTTCAGGGCGGGCGAAATAATCCTTTCCGGAGCACTTGGTCCGATGATCGACATATCCAGCGGTGACACGCTGCAACTTAACCTCAGCGACGGGCTTGGGTCCTGTCGCATGATTTTTTCTTAGCCAATCGCGTGCTTCGGCAAGGATAGCAGCGAGGTGACAGACCTCGGCGCACTCTAGTGACAAAGTAAGGATGCTCGGATGGACAAAATTAAATGCGCAATAATCGGGCCGGGGAATATCGGCACCGATCTGCTTTACAAACTGCTTCGTTCCGAAGTTCTCGAACCCGTTTGGATGGTGGGTATTGAGGCCGGATCCGAAGGTCTGGCCCGCGCGAAGGAACTGGGCCTCAAGACCACTGCTGAAGGGGTTGACGGGCTGGTGCCTCACGCGATCGAGGATGGAGTGAGCATCGCGTTTGATGCGACTTCGGCCTATGTCCACGCCGAAAACAGCCGCAAGCTGAACGAGCTGGGCATTCTTATGATCGACCTGACGCCCGCCGCCCTTGGCCCGCTTTGCGTTCCCCCGGTGAATCTCAAGGATCTGGCAGGCCGTAAGGCAATGAACGTCAACATGGTCACATGCGCGGGTCAGGCCACGATTCCGATGGTCGCCGCCATCAGCAATGTTCAAAGCGTGGATTACGCCGAGATAATCGCAACGGTCGCGTCGAAGTCGATCGGAGTGGGTACTCGGAAGAATATCGACGAGTTCACGCGCACCACTTCTGCGGCAGTCGCGAAAGTGGGAGGTGCAGCGCAAGGCAAGGCTATCGTGGTCGTCAATCCGGCCGAGCCTCCGCTGATGATGCGTGACACCGTCTATTGCGAAACAGTCGACGAGCCGGATCAGGAAGCGATCACCGCATCCGTGCACGAGATGATTTCTGCTGTGCAACAATATGTCCCCGGCTACCAATTGAAGAACGGGCCAATTTTCGAGGGGCGCAAAGTCTCGATCTTTCTGGAAGTGCAGGGACTTGGCGATTTTCTCCCCAAATATGCAGGAAATCTGGACATCATGACTGCCGCTGCAGCGCGCACGGCCGAAATGTTTGCACAAGACATCCTTGATGGCCGACTTGAACTCTCACCATTGAAGGAGAACGCATGATGACACTCGAAGAACAGGTTAGGGGTAAAAAGCTCAAGCTGCATGATATGTGTCTGCGCGACGGCATGCATTCCATGCGGCATCAGATCACGCTGGATCAGATGGTCGATATCGCTTCCGGGCTTGATGACGCAGGGGTGCCGTTGATCCAGGTCACTCACGGTGACGGGTTGGGAGGATCATCCCTGAATTACGGTCGCGGACTCCATTCGGATAGCGAATATATCTCGGCAGTGGCCAAGGTAGTGAAAAAGGCGACTATCTCGGTACTCCATGTTCCGGGCATTGGCACTCTGGATGAGTTGCGGATGGCCGCCGATTGCGGGGCAGGATGTGTTCATGTCGCCTCGCATTGCACCGAAGCCGACGTTACCGAACAGCACATTGGCCTGGGACGGGAACTTGGGCTTGATACAGTCGGCTTTCTCATGATGGCGCATATGACGCCGCCCGAGCACCTGGTTGAGCAGGCGCTGTTGATGGAAGGGTATGGAGCAACAACAATCTACTGTGTTGATTCGGCAGGTTACATGCTGCCTGATGAAGTTACCGATCGCATCACCATCCTTCGCACAGCTTTGCAGGACGAAACCGAGATCGGATTTCACGCTCATCACAATCTCGGGATGGGAGTCGCCAATTCGCTGGCTGCTGTAGCCGCGGGCGCGGACCGCATCGACGGTTCGGCTGCCGGATTGGGTGCTGGCGCTGGCAATACACCCCTCGAACTGATGGCTGCCGTCGGAGAGCGATTGGGCATCGAAACCGGGGTGGATCTGTTTAAGCTGATGGACGTAGCAGAGGATCGGGTTTTGCCGATCATGCCTCAGCCGCCCCGTGCGGACAGGGATTCCATAACGCTCGGTTTTGCAGGGGTCTACTCAACCTTCCTGTATCAGGCCAAAGAAGCCGAACGTAAGTACGGCTTGTCTGCACGTGATATCTTGATGGAATTGGCTCGCAAGAAAATGATCGGGGGTCAGGAGGACATGATCGAAGACACCGCGCTCTCGATGGCCAAGGAACGCGATCTGGTTTGACGGCGATTCAAGCACTTCAAAACAGAACGAAGTTACGAAAGGCGTTGCTGTCGCTCCTTGTCGGGAGGCCAAATTGGACGAGAAGTCCTCGGACCCACGCGACAGGGAGCGGACAACCTCATCACCGCAGGCTTTGCTAAGAACTCTGCCTGGGGTCGTATCCTGCCGACCATTTGGCAAAGGCTCCGACCCGCCAAAATCGCGAACTCCCTGATTATCGGCGCTATATCGACTGTCACCTCATTGAAACCAAGTCTCGTTTTCTCTCCCGAAAGGGCAGACCGGCCATAGCGAAGCAATCCACACTATCTTGCGCTGCCGATCCTGACATTGCGGAATTGTCAAGGCCGTGGGGTGTTCCGATCAGCTGCGGTGCCAGAAACGACACCTGCTTCTCTACATCGTTCCGAGCCACTTTTCCCGCACGGTGGCAGCCGCCAAGAGGCCGTCAGCAACAGCGGCAAGAGTACTTTCGGGCAACCTACGCCGCCAGGCCTATGCAACAGATTCGGCCCAGTTGCGGGCAAGCAGAAGGGCCTTCACACAATCAAAGGAACGTATTGATGTTCTTTGCTTGCAAGACAGTTTCCTGCAAGATGACCTTCCTGCGCGCCAGTTGGAGCAGACCTTCTGAGTTCCGCCTGATTGTATCGACGCGTCTGGCTTTTAGTTCCATTTCATCGTCTTCAGTCCGATGACGATGGTTGAGGATCACAGAATGGACCGTCCACTCGTTAGAATCTTCAGTAGGTAAGACCTCGATATTGCCGATCAGGTGAAAATGCCTGGTGGGTGGATCTTCGGCCCATGCCGACGGCTGCTTGGCGCGTGCCACGCGGATCTTGAGATATTCGAGGCCGTCGTCGAAATAGGCCATTCGTTCGGAACTGAACTTCGCCTCATCCTTTCGATAGCGGGCCTGCACTCCTGGTACCCAATAATGGATATCGTCCGTCAGCAATTCTAGCCATTCATCATATTGCTCGTTATCGAGCAAACGGGCTTCTCGATACAGAAACTGCTGTATCTCCAAAAGTAACTCGGCTGACACAGAGCAGTGATCGCGCCGGGTGGTTTGTTCGAGAGTCTTCACATTTACCTCTGAATATTTCTAACGGACAGGAACGTCGGCCCAGGTTTCTGCACCCATCAGATCTGCCCAGCGCTGGTAGAAGGCCCGTTGGTTCGCTTCATTGATCTGGCTTTGATAAACATTGCCGCGCAGTTCCTCGTGTTCGATTTTCGAATCGAGGCCCATCCCGAAGTGAAGCTGTTGCTGCCGGGTCACCACGCCTACATTGACCGCCGTGCAATTCTCGAAGTTCTCGCCGTCATCCATTTCGAACACACCCGCCGGAGAAAAGGTTAACATTACCCCGCGGCGATATTCTTCCTTGAGTTCTTCCGGGGCATTTGCGTTCAGGAACACCCAGGTGTGAAGTTCCGTGCTCCTTGGACCCTTGGGGTTCCATGTCCGAAAAGTGTTGTGACCTGCCAGGAAGGAAAGATTGGGAAAGACGTTAGCGGAGCTTAGAGCGCCTACCATCCTGCTGCGAACCTTCCCCAGACGTTCGGCAAATTTCGCCTCCTGCTCACGCAGATAGTCGATAATCGGCGGTGAATTGAGCGTTGCCGCGTTCCCAATGAAATCCAGTCCAAACTCCCAGCCGTGGCCGTTCGCATTGGCATGATAAGAACGGTCAGGTCGCATGGTCGGCTGTTTTCCGAACATTGCGATCAAGGCTGAGCTATGCGTCCAGGGAGCGTGATACGAGTCGCCCACGAAGTTCTCTGCCGGGAATTTCCAATTGCATTTGAGCCGAGATTTGATGTTGCCATCGATAAACTCGATACCACCTTCGTCATTGTCGAGGATCACATCTAGATACCAGCGAAATTCGCCTAGATATTCCTCAAGCGACGGGGCCTCCGGGTCGAAGCAGGCGAAATGCATCCCCTTATAGCTTTCGACACGCGCCTTGTGCAGGCCAAGCTTGGACTTATCGAGGTTCGATTTTCCACTATAGGACTGCGGGCGACTGACATTCTTCAAGCTACCGTCGAGACCGTAGGACCAGCCATGAAAATTGCATGTGAACCGCCGGGAGTTGCCCGCCTCTGCAAAGCACACGCGATTACCTCGATGCGTACAGGAGTTGAGAAAGGTGTGGATCTTGCCGTCTTCGCCACGCGACACGATGACCGCATCTTCACCGATTGTCGTCGTTAGAAAATCGCCAACATTGGGCAATTGCGTGTCATGCGCGACAAAAATCCAGCATCGCGCAAAAATCCGTTCAAGCTCCAGGTTGTAGATAGATTCGTCCCAGAAGATCCGGCGGTCAATATTTCCCGCTTCGGCGTCGACGAGTTCCTCGATGCCCGCAGCCAATTTTGCATTACTATCCGGCTTCAAGAGCGATTCAGTCATGTCATTCTCCAGCTATTCGAACCCGACCCGTTCAGGCGGGCAGTATCTCCGCAAAGCCGAGGCCGGTAACGCCGCCATCCCAGGCTTCGTAAGCGAGCACTTCGCCTCGGCCCGCCGGCAGAGCACCCATCACTGCAAGAAAATGACGAATCTCCATTCCACCGTTGCCGCCTTCGCGCATTATTTCCTCGTCTGTCATTGAAAGGAGAGGGGTCGCATCGCCGGAAACGATGCAGTCGAGGACCTTCCGATCAAACTCGGAATTGATGCGCCCCATTTCTCCGGTGCCCACCCAGTGGCTGATCCCTCCGCTGCCGATCAACACTACGGATTCGTCTACGGGCATTTTCGCAATGGCATCGCCAATCATTCGTCCGAAATCATATGCCCTTTGGAGACGAACATACGGCGCTACGCCACTCGCCATATAAACGGGAACCGTCTTGACCGACCCGTCGGCCGGAAGGGCAAGCTGGGCGGGCACCCCGATTGCATGATCCACCCCCAAGTCGCGCGCCACAGACACGTCGAAGCCGCTTTGATGGGCATGGCCGACCAAATACTCTGCGAAACCCGGATCGCTGGCGATCGGTGAATCTCCAACACCGGGCAACCGGTCAATGGGACCATGAAGCTCGCCTGTCGGGATAAGAAACTGTGGCAGACAGCGAGGGCCGAAGAGAATATAATGGTCCGCGCCGAAGATGATCGCCTTCGTCGCGCCGGACTTGCTTACTTTGTCGCGAATTTCCGAATAAGCGCCAATCAGGTGGTCGCGCTCTTTCTTCTTTGGGTTCACAAACAACAATGGATCATGCGGCATGATGAAGCCGCCGACTATTTCGGCCATCTTGAAACTCTCCTAAAGATAGACGGGTAAGCGCTTCGCTGCCGCCGGCCTCTCACTTCATTCGCTTACCGTCTCGAGCTGTGACGTCAGCGTCGGAACGCGGGACAGATAATCCGGCATCGATTGCGGTCCGTTTACGCTTGTCCAGAAGCCCATCAGAAGCATCGGGTTAATGCCGTACTCGAAGAGTCCCTCGGCATTCATGGACAAGACCATGTCGCGTTCTAGCTCGCTGAGGGCGTACTTCTCTGCGAAAGCTGTGGCATCCTCGCGAAACGCTGCGCGGGAATTCCGTTTGGTACTCACGTCGTAAAACAGTTGCTCGACGGCTCCAAAACTCATCTGTCACGTCCCTTCCGGCACCTCAGATATCGTTCAATCGGATCTTCGGGTCGAAAAGTCAATACGCAAGAGTATGGTTTTGCCTTCGAGGTCGCTGAGCCGGCCCAATCAGACCGTTTGCTGCTACATGGCAATCACGACTTTACCTACCGTTCCGCGAGAGCGCAGCGACTCCATTGCTGAAACGAGTTCATCCATTTGATACACATCCCGAATTAGGGGGCGAATTTCGCCTCTGGCACATTGATTAACCAGCTTCTGCTGTATGGTGCGAATCGCTTCCGGCGAGCGGTCGAAGCTCCAGTATACACCGTGCACACTGGCGGACTTAACCAGCATGTAGTTCGCCTTGAGCGCCTGAACCGTCCCACCGGCAAAGCCGCATACTAACAGCCTGCCCTCCCATGCCAGAAGACGCAGACTCTGTTCCGAAGTTTCGCCGCCGACCGGATCCATGACGATATCGACCCCATCTGGTGCCAGAGCTCTTACTCGCTCGGACCAGTCAGATTGACGATAATCGATCACATGATCAGCCCCATTCTCTTTAGCGATTCGCCGCTTGTCTTCGTCGCCTGCCGTGGCAACGATGCGAGCTCCCGCTGCTTTTGCAAGCTGAGTGGCAGCGATGCCCAATCCGCCTGCCGCCGCATGGATTAGGACCGTATCTCCCTTCTTGAGATTACCCTTTTCGAAAAGGGCGACATGGGCAGTGGTGTAGGAAACCGGAAGCGCGGCGGCCACCGAGGCTGGTAAGTCTCCTATCGCCATCAGACGGTCAGAAGCGACGCCACAATATTGTGCAAAGGCACCACTGCGGACCTGACATGCGACCTTGTCACCGGGAGAGAATCGAGAACCCGGGATTGCCTCGACGACCGTTCCCGCCAACTCGTTGCCTGGCACAAACGGCGGTTTTATCCGATCCTGATATTTTCCTGCAATCGCGATTTCGTCCGCAAAATTCAGACCTGCAGCGTCAATCTTGACCAGAGTGTCCGCCCGATTCTCTTGCCCTTCCCCCAGCTTCGGCATGGCAGTTTGTCCTAAGACCATCTCCTCCGGATTGCCATATTTCCTGACGATCCAAGCCTTCATGGTTTCCAACTCAAACTCCCGTGTCCGCAAATTACCATTCGCATAGGTATGGAGATTGCGGCAAGACTGCAATTGGGGCATAAAAGCAATGGCTCGCATGAATTTCCGAGCCTTTTCCCCTCTGGCCTAAAAACCGGCCGCACTGAGTGGTCCGCACCGATTGTTTCTACAAGTCTGCTTCTGGCACCAATACGGTCCGCTGGTGGAACGTGGCGGAACGGGATGGCAGCCGTGGCGGTGTCACGCCTTCCCTGGAACAAGGCCGATAGTGAAACGAGCTGTGAGACCCGGCGGTGCTGTATCAAGGTCAAGCAGTAGTCATTCGCTTATACAGGTATCATTCGCCGGATCTGTCCGATGCGCCATCGTCGAAGCGAGAGACTGAGATGATTACCTTGCACCTCCCAGAAGGAGCAGATTGTATAGCGTGAGTTCTGACGCCGCGCGCTGCAACCGGGGGATTCCTTTGCATGCTCTTTCGGAAGCTGCGCCTGATCCATTTTGAGGCTGGCATTCCCCTTGCGCTAGCGATATTGGCTCGGCTCGCCGACACCGATCCCGCGGCACAGATCCGCGATCGTTCCGCCCTGCACCCGAACAATCTCCACTACTCGCAGCTTAGCGATGTTTTCTTTCAGATGGTGCTTCCTCACCATTCCGTCACTCTCTTAACCAATTCAAAAATAGAAATCGGGCCAATTAGAAGAGTGCAGATCAGCTAACATGCCGGTAGTCGCAGTAGATCAGCGTCACTTTAATTTCGTGGATGTTCTGGTTCATCTCGGTCCTTGGAGCTTGTTTGCTCGGCTTCTCTTAGGTCTAATGATGCTGCTGCTAGACCTATCTGGCCCAACGCTCGCTGTTTCATTGCGATAACAGGACAGAGACTGAAAGGCGATTCCTGAGTTCCGACCGGAATATTTTCGAACGAACATCCTGCAAGACAGCAATAAACCCTAATAAGCCAGGCGCATAGCTAGGTGACACGGTTTGCGACGGGGCTACAAAACGATGGTAGCCGGTCCCCTCTTGCCGAGACGATCGATCGTCTCGGCGTTATTCATCCTATAACCTCGCTTGCCGGGCCGTAGCCTGCATCCTCCGGGATGGTCAGGATATTCTTGCCATCTCGCTGCAAGACCCACGGCAGGACAGGCACGATCGTGCGCGCCTGCGCGCGATCTACGCAGTCCGTAGCACTGTTCGCCTTGGACAACAGTTCCAGGTTCAGTCGGGTCGGGAAAATGACCGTGCGCTCGCCCGATTGCCCCATCTCCAGAGCACGATTTGGTGACAGCCATTCGGCATCTACCGTCTCATAGCCATCGCACGCGGCAATTTGGCGTTCCGGGGCTCGAGCGACGTAGAACCAGGTGTCGAACCGCTTCTTCATGAAGACCGGGGTAATCCACCGGGCAAAATCGGTGAGGCTATCGAGCCGCAAGATCACATCGGACTCCCGGACGACATCGAGGAACGATCTTTCCCCCTGTTCGACTGCCCGGCGGCTGTCCGGGTCACAGGCCCCTTCGAAAGGGCTGCCATCGCGGTTGACCGCCAGCAAAATGCCAGCCTCCTCGTAAGCTTCGCGGATCGCAGCGATCTTTAAAATTCTCTGGGTCGTATCGACCTGATCCCGCCCGTCGCAGTAAGCGGCCCATTCCTCCAGAGAATCATCGGAGTGGGGTTTCCCGCCGGGGAAGACCAGTGCGCCAGATGCGAAGTCTATCTGATGATGTCGCTTCACCATGAGAACCTGAAACTCCGGTTCATCCCGCACCAGCAGCATGGTGGCGGCAGGCACCGCCTCGGCTGGTTTCTGTTCGGTCATTTCCACTCTTCTCCCTTGATGTAGCCAATATCGGTGCCGGGCGGCCGTGATCTAAGCGTTCAACGCGTATGGTCTTATCAGTTCCATCTAGGAATGAGTGCTATTCCCGCGAAAGCCAGAACAATGCCTGCCAGTAACAACGATTGGTCGGCCAGCAATGCGGCAGAGACGATCAATGCGGCGACCACCGGACCCTTGACGGGGGTGCTGCGGTCCTCTTCCCGCGTCAGATGGTTCAGGCTGGCTGGGTCGATGGACACCTGAATCGTACCTGATCGAGCGACCGAGGCAACGTTCTCGATTAGCTCGGGCAGCGATGCCGAGAAATCAAGCAGCCCACTGCGGACCTTGGCCAAATGATCCCGCGCGGCTCCGATCGAAAATCGCTCGGCAAACAATTGCATCACGATCGGCTTCGTTTCTTCGGCGATATTGTAGTCCGGCGCCAAAGAGCGAACGAAGCCTTCTGCGGTCAGCAGGGTGCGCAGCAAAATAGCGAGGTCGGGCGGCAATACGAGGCGATACTCGCGCAACAATCCGAAAACCCGATCGAAGATTGCCGAGAATTCAATCCCCGCAAGAGCTGTGCCGCGAAATTCCTCGATCAGCTCATCCAGATCCATCGCCAATTGCGCGCGGTCCACGAGTGGATTGCCTGCCCAGTCAAGCAGCAGATCGGCCACCTTGTCTATCTGATCGTTCGCGATAGCAAAAATCAGGCGGACGATTTCCTGACGCCGCGCGCCGCTGAGAAAGCCGACCGAGCCGAAATCGATGAAGCCTACCTGGTTCCCTTCCATCCAGAAGACGTTGCCGGGATGCGGGTCGCCATGAAACTCTCCGTTGAGAAGGATCATCCGTAGCACCGCATCGGCATAGCGCTTCGCGAACCGGGCATTATCTCCCTGACCAGTTGCCGGGGGCCGCGACGCAGGCTTTCCGACCAGGGCTTCCTGCACATTGATCGTCATGCCTGTAAGTTGCCAGTGGATCGCGGGGGTCTTCACCCCAAGCATCTCCAGATAACCGCCAATCCGTTCACAAGCGCGTGCTTCTGCCGCCAGGTCCATCTCCCGCGCTAAATTCTTGGCGAATGTCTGGAGGAACTGCACGGGTCGATAGCGGGCAATGTCGCTTGACCGACGCTCGGCGAGGCCCGCGAGCCGTGTCAACAGCCTCATGTCCGCCTCGATCCTGGGCGCCATGCCGGGTCGGCGGACTTTCACGATAGTCTCGCTTCCGTCCAGCAGGGTTGCGACATAAGTCTGCGCGATAGAGGCTGAGGCGATCGGGTTTCTCTCGAAAGCGGCGAATTCACATTCCCAGTCGCTGCCCCAAGCCGATACAATCACCGGTTCGATCTTATCGAACGGCAGCGGTTCCACCTGGTCGTGGAGAGTGCCGAACGCGGAAATCCAGGGTTGTGTAAACAGATCGCTTCTGGTCGCCAGGAGCTGGCCAAGCTTTATTCCGACAGGGCCGACATCGCGCAACAGCGCCACCACCGATGCAGGACGCAAGTCCTCGGTATCTGGCTCCTTCTCCGAAACCGGCATAACGCCAAATAAGCTTCCGAGATTTTTCAGACCGTGCCGGGCGAAAATCTGACCGAGTTCTGCTAGCCGCGTCAGTTCACCGACACTGTTTTCCAGATCATGCTTCATCGGCTTTCTTCGCAAGTGTCAGCCTGCTTCTGATTCTCCGCAACTTTTCGAAGCATCGTACGCAGGAGGTCGATTTCAGGCGCAGACATTTCCTTCCAGAGAATTTCGTGGAGTCGATCAGCCGCTTCGCGCAGTTCTGGCCAGATGGTTCTTACTTGCTCGGTGAGGTGGAGGTTCCAAACTCTTCGATCGTGCGCCGCCCGCTCTCGCTCGATCAAACCTTTTTCAACCAAAACTGCGACAGCCTGTCCTATCGTCGCCGATTCAAGCTCGAGCAGGCGAGAAATCTCGGTCTGTGTTAGCGTAGGTTCCCTCAACAAGGACGCGATGATCCGCCATTGTGTTTGATTGAGGTCGAGCCCCACGATCAGAGTAAGCGTCCGGACCATCATGAGTGGCGCGAGTTGTTGTGGGGAGTTATTGCTGTTCCATGGGACAAGACGCGATTGACGGTGGTTGCCTGTGCGGAGCCATTCAGTTCAGAATAACGGGCACGCTGGGTGACGTGCGGCTTTGCCATTGTGACCTTTGCCGTCGCGCGAATGGCAGCGCCTTTTCAGCAAATTGCCGTGTTCTGGTATCTGATTTCAGGGTGATCCGGCAAGCCGCGCTCATTTCGGAATATCAGTCGTCGCCCGGCGCCTGGAAGTGTTTTTGCTCGATCTGCGGGTCGCCGGTTTACTCGAGGGTGGAGTGGGACGCGGAGTTCATCCGTGTGCGTTTGGGAACGCTTCCGCGGGACACGCAGGTTCGGGTTGTCGCGCACGTCTGGACCGGATCGAAGGCAGCATGGGACCATATCGTGGATGATCTTCCGCAATTTGAGCAAGGCGCAGAATAGCAACTATCTTGGCTGCCATGCCCACGGCAGGAGTTGATCGATCTGGTTGATGGGGTGACCATTGCCGATGCGGTCGAGTGTATCGGTGAGCCAGACTTGTGGGTTGACGCCATTGAGCTTGGCGGTCTCGAGGAGCGAATAGAAGGCGGCGGCACGCTCGCCGCCGCAGTCGGCGCCTGCGAACAACCAGTTTTTGCGGCCGATGGCGATAGCGCGGAGCGCGTTCTCGGCGAGGTTGTTGTCGATCTCGAGGCGGCCGTCCTCGGTGTAGGCGAGCAACTGGGTTTTGAGCTTGACGGCATAGCGAAGGGCTTCCGCCAGCGGAGATCGCGCCGAGGCGCGTGCGAGGACGCCGTCGGCCCAAGCGAAAAACTCCAATGCTTTGAGCCGGGATCGCTTGCGCGCTCGGCGCCTGACGTCGGGCGGGTCGGCGGTGATGGTGCGTTCGATATCGTAGAGTGCGCCGATCATGCGCAGCCCTTCGGCGGCGACCGAGCCCTGATCGGCTTTGAAGACATCGTGGAGCTTGCGGCGCGCATGCGCCCAGCAAGCGACGGGTGTGATGACCCCGGCTGCGCGGTTCGGAGCGTAAAGCCGGTCGAACCCGGCATAGGCGTCGGCCTGCAGGAATCCCGCGAATGTCTTCAGATGCTCGCGAGGCCGCTCGCCCTTGCGATCGGGGCTGTAGCGAAAGAGCGCGGCGGGCTTGTCGCTTGGGCTCCATCGCCGGTTGTCGCGTAGGTAAACCCATAAACGACCCGTCGCCGTCTTTCCGGTCCGCGGCGCGAGCACCGGGACGGGAGTATCGTCGGCGTGGAGCTTGGGGCTTGCCATGACGTGATCGGCGATCCGTTCGATCAGGGGCTGCAGGAGCCAGCTCGTCTGCCCGACCCAATCGGCGAGGGTTGAGCGGCTGAGGTCTACGCCCTCGCGGGCATATATCTGCGACTGGCGGTAGAGCGGCAGATGATCGGCGAACTTGGCGATGGCAACATGGGCAAGCAGGCCGGGGCCGGCACGCCCACGCGGGACCGGCAGCGCGGGAGGCTGTGCCTGGCTGATCGCATCGCAGCAGGAGCAGGCAAGCTTGGGCCGAACGTGCCGCACGACACGGAAGCTGCCGGGCACATACTCGAGCACCTCGGTGACATCTTCGCCGAGCGGGGCCATGGCGCTACCGCAGGCTTCACATCCATCCGAAGCAGGAGCGGCGTGGATCACCTCGTCGCGCGGCAGATGATCGGGCAGCGGCTTGCGACGTGGGCGTGTCGACGAGGGTAGCGGGGCTTCGTCTGGAACATTGTCGGCGATGACGCACTCGGCCTGCGCCTGCTCGGCCTCGAGGTCTTCGAGCGTCAGCTCGAGCTGATCGATCTGGCGGTCGAGGCGCTCCGACGACTGTCCGAACTTCAGGCGCCGCAGCCGCGCAAGCTCGACCTTGATCTTCTCGATCCGGAGGGTGGTCAGTTGAACCGCGTTCTTCGCGGCGGCGAGCTCGTCCCGGGTGATGGAATGGGCCTTGCGCTCGCTCTCCAGCGCCTGCTGCATCGCGACGACAAGGGCGCGCAAATCCTCGGGAGCTGAGGGAAGGTCAAGCTGCTCGGCGGGCACGATCCTGACTAACAGAATCGGGTATAATATCCAACAGAAAAGCCCGGAAATCGGGAGAAATCCTCCCCTCAAACATGTTCAGGCACGCGCGGCGGATCGGGGCTTACGGTCCGCCGCCAATCCATCGCCTCGATGAGCAGCGCGAACTGCGCCGGGGTCAGGACGACGCCGCCATCGATGAGCGGCGGCCAGACGAACCGGTGCCGTTCGAGCCGCTTGGCGAACAGGCAAAGGCCCGTTCCGTCCCAGTGGAGCGCCTTCAGATAACCGCCGCTTCGGCTGCGAAACAGGAAGACATGCCCGCAATAGGGCTCGATCGAAAACAGGGGACGCACCAGTGCGGCGAGGCCATCGAACCCCAGGCGCATGCTGACCGGCTTGCTCGCGAGATAAATCTTCGTTCCCGGCGCCAGCGAAATCATCGCACGTCCCGCAGCGCACGCAACACCCGTGAAAGCGCCTTCTCGTTGACATAGCTGTCGACCGACAGCCGCACACCGCTCTTGAGATCGATATCGATCGCGCCGGGGCGGGCACCGGGATGCGGGCGAACCAACTCCTCCGCCGCAGTCGGCAACAACGGCCGCTCGATCGGTGCCGCGGAAATCGGGACTGACGTCACAACGCCACCCGCTTGTTCGGACACCGCACCATAGGCGATCAGCTGCATCGGCTCGCTGGCGATCCGCTCCGCCTCGCGGCGCGCCGAGCGCCAGTTGTAGATCAGGCTCTCCGATATCCCGTGCCGCTGCGACACGTCGCGAACGGAAACCCCGTCCCGATCGGCCTCGGCCAATATCGATGCCTTCTCCGCGTCGTTATACTTACGCCGACGCTCCGTCCGTGTGATAATCTCCATCCGGCTCGCCACTTCGCCTCCTTCTGGACTCCAGAAGGAGGTCCTGTAACGAAACCTCCATCGCCGCCATGTCGGAACCGCGCAACACGCCCGAGACCGGACGCTTACCGATCAGAGCGTCGAACGTCCGCCGAGCGGTCCTGTTCACCTCTTCTAGCAAATATAGAATGTCATCCTTTTCGTTGGGGGCGTAATCACGTATCTCATCTTTCGACATATGCTTATCCATCGCGCTATCTTGGAAGGCTCGCGCAAGCCTGGCGTGTTCATGATCTGCCCCCTTCTGAGTGGTCCAAAATTGATGATATTTTGGACGACGAAGGAGATATAGAATGCCGAGCAAGAAGCATCGCCCGGAAGAGATTATCGGCAAGCTACGTGAGGCGGAGGTTGTGCTTGCGCAGGGCGCTACGACCGCCGAGGCGTGTCGTCGGATCGCGATCAGCGAGCAGACCTATTATCGGTGGCGCAAGGAATATGGCGGCCTGAAGACCGATCAGGCGCGTCGGATGAAGGATCTGGAGAAGGAGAATGCGCGGCTTCGTCGTGCGATCTCGGACCTGACGCTGGACAAGCTGATCCTGCAGGAGGCTGCCCGGGGAAACTTCTGAGCCCCGCACGCCGCAGGCGCTGTATCGACCACATCAGAATGATGATGCCGGTGTCCGAGCGGCGGCTGTGCCGCGTGCTCGGGCAGCACCGATCGACGCAGCGCAAGGCGCCACGCGGGGCGGATGACGAAGCGGCCCTCACTGAGGATATCATCGCACTGGCCCGGCAATATGGTCGTTATGGCTATCGCCGGGTGACGGCGTTGCTACGCGATGCGGGGTGGCATGTGAACCGCAAGCGGGTTGAGCGTATCTGGCGCCGCGAAGGGCTGAAGGTGCCACAAAGGCAGCCGAAGCGCGGGCGTCTGTGGCTGAACGACGGATCGTGCATCCGGCTGCGGCCAGAATATCCCGGCCATGTCTGGTCCTACGACTTCGTCGAGGGCCGGACGCACGATGGTCGCAAATACCGGATCCTGTCGATCATCGACGAGGCGAGCCGGGAGTGCCTGGCGTTGCCGGTGGCGCGTAAGCTCAAGAGCGACGACGTGCTCGCGGCACTGGCCGAGCTGTTCGTCACGCGTGGGCCGCCGGCGCATATCCGGTCGGACAACGGCCCGGAGTTTATCGCGACGGCGGTGCAGCAATGGCTCGCCCAGATCGGCGTGAAGACGCTGTATATCACGCCCGGATCGCCATGGGAGAATGGCTATTGTGAAAGCTTCAACGGATCCCTGCGCGATGAGCTGCTCAACGGCGAGATCTTCTACTCGCTCGCGGAGGCCCGGATCCTGATCGAGGCTTGGCGGCGGCATTACAACACCGTCCGGCCGCACAGCTCGCTGGGATATCGACCACCGGCGCCGGAGGCCGTTCCATCGCCAGTGTCGCCCGCCGGTTCCGCTTCGCTCCACCTGCGGCCAACACTGGCGATGGACGCGTCAATGCACTAACAATCCCAGCGGACCACTCGGTGGGGGCCGGTCAGTTCTCGACACCTTGTTGGCCGGCCTCACGGATGGCGTGCTTGTCGAAGCAGACGGCGAGAAGGTGATGCAGTCCGTCGCCGATCTGACCTCGGCGATGCGATCTGATGTCCTTCACAACGTGCCTCCAACGTCAATGGATATAGCGAGCGCCATTCGCCGAAATTCGAGCCGAATGGAACAACTTGACGATCTCAGTTTCGAGGCGGAGGTTGCGACGAATAAGGAGAACAGCAATGCGCGCTCATAACTGAAGCGTCCCGGGTTTTCCGGAGGCGGTTTCATTTGAGTCATGCGACCATATCGAGGTTCTCTCTGGCTGCATAGTAATTGGCTTCGGCCTCGGCGGGCGGGATATGCCCGATAGGGCCGAACAGCCGGTGATTGTTGAACCAGTCGACCCAGCGCAGGGTTGCCATTTCCACAGCCGATACGCTCGGCCATGATCGCTGTCGCCAGATGACCTCGGCCTTGTAGAGCCCGTTGATCGTCTCGGCCAAGGCGTTGTCGTAGCTGTCGCCAACACTGCCCACCGACGGAACGAGGTTGGCCTCAGCCAGGCGCTGGGTGTAGTTCATGGCCAGATATTGCACGCCCCTGTCACTGTGATGGATCAGGCCGTCATCGGGCCCGGGCCTGCGCGCATGGATCGCCTGCTCGAGGGCATCCAGCACGAAGTTCGCTGTGGCGCTGGTGCTAACCTTCCAGCCCACGATCCTGCGGGCGTAGGCATCGATCACGAAGGCGACGTAGACGAACCCCGCCCAGGTATGCACGTAGGTAAAGTCGACCACCCACAGAGCATTGGGCCGACTGACGCGGAACTCGCGATTGACCTTGTCGAGCGGGCATGGCGTCTTCGGATTGCTGACGGTGGTGACCGTTGTCTTGCCGCGCCGCACGCCTGCCAGCCCCATGGTCCGCATCAGCCGTTCCACGGTACACTTGGCTACCGCGATGCCCTCGCGGCGCAGCTGGTGCCAGACCTTGCGTGAGCCGTAGAGGCCAAAGCTGTTCTCGTGGACACGCTTGATGTCTTCCTTGAGTTCGTCATCGCGTCGCACACGGGCCGGACGCCTGCCGGGATCGGCAAGACGGACGGCATGCTCGTGGTAGGAGGATGGGGCGACCGCCAGTTCGCGGCAGATCGGCTCGATACCCAGTTCCTCGCGGTGAGCGTCGATAAACGACATCACCATTTGCCGTGGCGGTCGAGCTCCGCCTGAGCAAAATATGCGGACGCCTTGCGCAGGATCTCGTTGGCCCGGCGCAACTCCTTCACTTCGCGTTCCAGCGCCTTGACCCGGTCCCGGTCGCTGGCGGCCTGCGCCGCTGGTCCCGCTCGTCGGCCAGCCTCCTCACGGCACCAGCGGCGCAAGGTCTCGGTCGTGCAGCCGACCTTCCCGGCAATCGAGGACATCGCCGCCCACTCCGACGGGTAATCCCCCGGTGCTCCTCCACCATCCGCACCGCGCGATCGCGAAACTCAGGCGAAAACTTGTTCCTTATAGCGCTCATCGTAGCTCCTTCTCACAAATAGGAGCCTCCGGAAAACCCGGGACGCTTCAAACCGTTGGGGGCGTACCTTCAAATGAAAGCAACCCGTGGGTAATTAGTCCTGTCAAGGTGTTGTTCGCCTTCCCTGTGTGTGCCGCGCGATCAGACGGATACAGCGATACTCGAGATCAGCCTGATTGTGATGTGGCGGATCAGCCGACAAAGGCTTGCCGTGCGCGTGAAAAAGCAGTGGGAAAAAAATGTGGCTTGGCGCGAGACCCAGCGCCGCCCCGCAGCGTAAGTGATCCTCCAACTTCACGGCCGGATTGCCACTCTCAATTTCGCGCAGCCACCGAATGCTAATACCGACCCGCGCTGCGAACTGTCGTTGCGAGAGGAATTGACGTCGTCGTTCTCCCTCAATCCGTCGACCTGAAGATTCCTTCAGTTGCGCCAGCAATGCATCGTGACTGGTGGTTACGATTGTCATTTTAATTCCTGCCCGAAATGGCCAAGCATTGACTGCGTTCGGCAGGTGCAATGCTGATCGGCCATCGTGAGCCGGGCAACGGGAACTGCTTGCAAACCGAAAGTTTCGTTCAGCTTGTCGCCAGATTGGGATCACCCGGATCCCGCTCCGTTTAGAAATGGCGCGCTCATCGGCGGACCCGCTTTGCACTCTCCTGCCTGCTATGGGCAGCACGGTGCCCCCTGCCTTGTCCCGCCGCGCCGTAACCGCGATCCACCCTCCACATGAACAGCGGTCAGGGCGCAATGATGTCTTCATGCCCAGTCTCCGCCCCGGTCAATGTCGAATGGCGCACTCCGCGCTGAGGAGGACACATGCTACGCAATTTTGCCGATGATTGCTCTTCGCGCCTTTTGTCCGTCGCAAGCCTTCCGCTGATTGCGGCGTTGTTCAGCATCAGCCCCGCCGCCAATTCCCAGGAAATCGGCGAGAGGATGGCACTGGCAAAAGCTGCTGCCGACGCGGAGCAACAGCTCCACCAGACCTTCACCAATCTCCAGTTCGAGGACTTCGGGCCGGCACCGGTGAAAGGACCGCTCTACCAGGCAAGTGCCGGTGGCCGCATCGTGTACTATGCCCCCGAGAGCGAGCATCTGCTGTTCGCGTCGATCTTCGACAAGAACGGCGTCAACCTGACGGCGCTTGCGCAGGAGGCCGGGGCGGCGAAGCGACTGAAGGCGATCGACACTGCGGTCGCATTCGCTGTCGGCCCCGAGAACGCGCCGACCATCATCGAGTTCACCGATCCCGATTGCCCCTATTGCCGCGCGCTCGACCGCTATTGGGCGGCGAAAGCAGCGGAAGGCAAGCCGGTCCGACGCCTGGTCTTCTTCGTCAGCGGCATCCATCCCGAGGCGGCCGCGAAGGCCGAGCATATTCTCTGCTCATCGGACAAGGAGGCTGCATTCAAGTCTATCTACGCCGGCGCCGCGCCCGCGGTGCTCCGAACTTGCGCCGAGGGCCGCACCAAGGTCGAGGCCCACGCGCGGATTGTCGGCTCGGCCGGTATCACCGGCACGCCGACACTGATCGCCGGCGGCAAGCTGATCTCCGGCTTCCAGCAAGCCGAGATCGAGGCGTTCCTCTCTTCAGCGAAGACCGCCCATGCGCCTCGCTGACGCCTTCCCCTTTTTGGCGGACGCCCGAGCACCGGGAGCATCATCGCTCCCTGCCCGGGCGCACCGGAATGCCGGCGGCGGCGCCCCCATCGGGCCGTCCAGCGCAGTCGTCGGCCGACAGCGATACTCGTCGATGCCGGCAGGCAGGTCAGCGGACAGCCCGACTTTTGAGAAAGTGAGTAATGTGATCAAAAATCTCCGAAACAATGCGCTCTCGGTCGCCAACATCGGCATCCCGGTGCTGCTGCTGTCGATCATCGCCGCGAGCGCGCATGCGTTCACCGCGCCGGTCGCCGGCGACCTCGGTTACGACATCTACGACATCGTCGTGAACCAGGGGGTCAAGGGCCCGCTCGGCTTCGTCGGCGGCGTCGCCGCCTTCCTGTTCGGCGTGTCGCGGCTATTTTCCAACATCATGATCGGCATCCCGACGATCGTGGCGGCGGTCTGCCTGATCAAGGCGGACTCGATCCTCCAGACCTTTGGCATGGTGATCTGACGGCATCGGATTGCAGGCGATCGTTCCGGTTCCACCGTTCGCTTGCAATCCGGTCACCGGGAGGATGGCTCCCGGAAAAAGCCCCGTGGCCAGCGCCTGCGGACGCGGGGTTGTGAAGCAGGAGGAGAAGGGTCGATGGACGAACGCCTGCCCCAGTATCTGCACAAGCCGGTCCAGATCCTCTGGTTCGGATCGGACGAGTTCGTGCTGGTGGTCACGACCATCTTCGTCGCCGTCATCGTCGGCGGTCTGGTCGGCTGGGCGTTCATCGCGGCCCTTCTCCTTTTCCTGCCGTGGAAGCGCGCGCAGCCGCGCGGCTTCCTCGCGCATCTCGCGTGGCGATGGGGAATGCTGCGCTTCCGTCATTATCCGGGTCCGACTCAGACCCGCTTCTACGAATGAGGGCGCCCATGTTTTCGCGTTCCCGCAAAACCGCTCCCGTCGACCCGCTGGTTGGCAAGCCGGCGAGCTTCGGCATCCACCGTTATGTCCAAGGCTCGTCGAACCTGTTCGAGGAGAACCGGCTGCTCAAGTTCGCGATCGTCGGGCTGTTCGGCATCACCGCGGTGCTCGGCGCTGTCATCTACAGCTCCGACCAGAAGCAGCGCACCGTGGTCGTGCCGTTCGGCGCCGGTGGCGATCTCTATGTGACGGGCTCGAAACCGTCAGCCGCCTATATCCGCACGATCACGCGCAACATCGTCGCGCTTGCCGGAACCTATTCGGCCTATTCGGCCGATCGGCAGTTCCAGGAACTGCTCTCGATCGTCCATCCGTCGGCCTACAACAGCATGCGCGACAGCCTGAACAGCATCCTCGACGAGCTTGCCGGCAACCCGACGCTGTCGATCGCAACCTATATCCGCCCCGACCAGCCAGTCCAGTGGACCGACCGCGACATCCTCGTCCCCATCGAGAAGGTGCGGGTCATCGGCGGCGTCATCCGCAAATTCCGCGGCAACCTTCGCATTCGCTACGCCATCGAGAACGGCCGCTTCTGGCTGGTCTCGCTCACCGAGGAGAGTTTTGATGTCCAGGCTCGCTAGGACGGGCGTGGCGCTCATTTGCGCCGCGTCGCTGCTGCCGACTTCCGCATTCGCGCAGGCGATTACCGCGTTACCCGATCAGGTCAGCACGATCCGGCTCTCGAACCGCGACGTCAATCATATCGTCTGCGTCGGCGGCGAGATCGAGGATGTGAAGTTCTCGGCCGAGAAGGCTATCGCCGTCGAGCGCGCTGGCTCGGACGCCTGGATCAAGTTCCTCGTCAAAGAGATCGACGACATGGGGGCGGTCACCCGCACCTATGTGACGACACCGAGCGAGTTCTTCATCTCCTGCAATGGCGCCATCTATCCGCTTCACGCCGAGCCGTCGGATATCCCGGCCCAGACCGTGACTCTCGTACCCGGTCGTCCGCAACGCGCGCGGGCCAACGAGGATTTGCTCGGCCCACTGGTCGAGGAAGAGCGGGCCATCTCGATCAGCCTCGCCATGCTGCAGGACCGCGTGCCGGCGAGCTTCACCGAAGTCGCACCGCGATCAGGCCTTATCACGATCCAGGCTATGCCGTCGGCGACACTCACCGAACGCCGCCAGCTAGAGATCGAAGGATCTGGCCTCTCGGCTTCCGAATATCGCATCACCAGCGACAGCGATGCGGCTCTGGAGGAACGGCAGTTCCTCGACCGTGCGCTCGGCTCCGACATCTTTGCGGTGACGCTCGACCGGCTTTCCCTCAAAGCTGGCGAGAGCGCCCGGCTGGTCGTCATCCGGCGCGGAGATGGACAATGACCGCCGCCCCCGAACAGGAGGCGCTCGACCTCGGCGAGATTGGCCAGCCGCTACCACCTGAATCCGCGCGGCCCGAGCGTGGCCCAGCCCTGCTCGCGCTCAAGGAGCGCTGGGCGAGGATGAACTCGAAGCAGAAGCTACGCGCCAAGCAGCTCGGCGTCGCCGGCGTCGTCGCGCTGCTCGGCACCGGCCTCTACACCGCCAGCACGGGCGGTGATGACAGCAAGCCCGAAGCCCCCGCGGCGACCAAGCTCGACATGGGTGCGGGGCTCCGCGGCGACAGCCTCGAGGTGAAGCTGCGCGGCGACCTCCAGAAGATCCTCGAAGGCCAGTCGCTGCTCGGCGAGCGCGTCGCGGCGATTGAGGAAGGCAAGGTCATCCCCGGCAGCAAACCCGCCTCGTCTCCCGATGGCGATCCGGGGCTGCCGCCCGCGCTGCCCGGCGCCATTCCCGATTACCCGCCGGCGCCCGGCGAAGCCGAAGGCATGGCGGGCGAAATCCCGGCGCCGCCCATGCCGCCTGCCGCTCCCCCTGCCCCGCCCGCACCACCCGTCGAAAAGACGATCGGCGCGATCGGTGCCGCCGTGTCGGCGCCAGGAGCGGTCGCTGCGGCCGACGGGAAGGCCGCGCCAGGTAGCGCTAAAAAAAAGACGCGGACGATCTATTTGCCGCCTGGTTTCAT
The DNA here is from genome assembly GCF_016463645.1 of Sphingopyxis sp. Taxonomy (GTDB): domain Bacteria; phylum Pseudomonadota; class Alphaproteobacteria; order Sphingomonadales; family Sphingomonadaceae; genus Sphingopyxis. The sequence goes on from NZ_JAEMQX010000001.1 coordinate 44,063, forward strand.
GAAGGCGAGGCTGCTGACCGGGATCGACGCGCTCGCGAGCCGCGATGCGACTTCGAACCCCGAGCCGCTGATTGCCCGCGTCCAGGCGCCCGCGGTCTTGCCCAATGATGTGAAGGCAAACCTCTCGGGATGCTTCGTCATCGGCAACGCGACGGGCAGCCTCGCGAAAGAGCGGGTCGAGGTCCAGCTCGTCTCGCTGTCCTGCGTCGATTTCGACGAACGCTCGGTGGTCGACCAACCGATCAAGGGATTCTTCGTGGACACGGACGGAAAGAAGGGGCTGTCGGGCAAGGTTGTCACGCGCGCCGGGGCGAGCCTTGCCCGCGCGTTCCTGGCCGGCACGATCAGCGGCATCAGCCAGACGGTCGAGAACACCATCGGCGACGTCTCGACGTCAGCGCTTGGGTCGGTGCGGACGCTCGATGCGGGCGACGCCGCCAAGGCTGGGATCGCCGGAGGTCTTTCGAAGTCGTCGGACAAGCTGACGGATTTCTATCTCGATCTCGCGCGCCAGGCCGGTCCGATCGTCGAAGTCGGCGCCGCGAAAGATGTTGTCGTGGTTATCCAGGAGGGCGTTACCCTCGAGATCAAGCCGACGGCCGGAAGCAAATTCTGATTTGGCGGGTTGCCCTGCCGTCCTTTGCGGCGACTGCCGCGAGATCGCGGCCGCCCATGGTCCCTATGACCTGATCATTGCCGGTCCTCCTTATTGCATCACTACCCTCTGCTGGGACAGGCGTGTCGAAGGCCGGCATGCGCTCGCCGCGGCATTGCTCAAGCCCGTAGGCTCGCTTTGGGTCTTCGGTTCGTTACGCTATCTGCTCGCCGACGCTGGCCGTTTCGAAGCAGTGGGGTTGCGTTACGCCCAGGACATCGTCTGGCGCAAAGCCAACGGAACCGGATTTGCAGCCGACCGCTTCAAACGAGTCCACGAGATCATCGTGCAATATTATCGTCACGACGCGCTTTGGAGAGACGTCTACAACGACGTTCAGCGCGTACCAGCGACAACGCGAAACAAATCGGTTCAACTGAGGCGAGCGCGGACGAAACACACCGGGTCAATCGGCGCCGGCGCCTATCATGACGACGGCACGCGGATCATGAAATCGGTGATCGAGATAAACAGCGTGCGCAGCGGCCTCCATCGCACCGAAAAGCCCGTGGCGTTGCTCGCGATCCTTATGCGCACCTCCTGTCCGACTGGCGGTCTCGTCGGCGATTTCTTCGCCGGCTCCGGCGCCGCCGGCGAGGCGGCTGCGTTGACCGGGCGCCGCTATGTCGGCTGCGAGGTCGATCCGCTCATGGCTGCAAAGGCGCGGGCGCGATTGAACGCACTGCATAACCGTCCCTCCTAAGCCGGCAGCAAAAAGAAGGGCCGGCTCACGCCGACCCTGCGAAGTTTTGGGAGAGGATGCCTGAAAGGCATCAGGGATATGGGTATCCTCATTTCATGCTGCAAGTGCGAACAGAAGAAATTCTGACCGGTTAGTTTCGGCCGACGGAAGGGAAGCACGACGCTGCCTCCGACCGGCAGGTTCCTGCCCCTGCCCTTGTTCGCGACCCGGAAACGCGGCCATCCAAAGATTACTAACCCCGGTTCGCGAGCATCCAATCCACAATGATTGGTCGACCCTCGCACGGCCGCTCTCACCCCGCGCCACCGGCGCAAAGGAGGACTCATGATGCATTGCCGCCCACACGATCGCCCCATTCGCAAAGCATGGCTGTCATCCCTCGCTGTCATCCCCACGTTGCTGTCGGGCTGCACGGCGCTCGGATCGGCGATGTCGCCCTACAGTGAGAAGTTCAGCTGCAAGAACGACGATCACGGCCAATGCATCCACCCCGAGAAGGCCTATGAAGATGCGGCGCTGGGCCACGCGTCGCACTCGGACCCGCCGGTCACCCGCGACAAAGCTCTGCTCAAAACGAACTCGCGCGGCGCGGTAGGCCGCGGCCGCGGCGACACCGGCGCCTACGGTAGCTATCGCGACAGCGTCTATCGCGAGCTCCAGGGACTTATCGACGCACCCGATACGCCGATGCTGCGGCCCGCCCAGGCCGTGCGGACGCTGATCCTCCCCTATGCTGATCGCAATCGGCCCGACCGGCTCTACATGCCGCGCTTCGTCTACTCGGTCCTCGAAACCCCCTCCTGGGTGGTCGGCGGCTATCTTGTCCCGCCCGTCTCGGCCGCTACGCGCGCGCCGGTGCTCGAACAGGTGCGCGAGACGCCCGGGACCGAGCCAGCCCCAACGATATCGCTGCCCGCCGAGCTGCGCCCGTGAAGGCGCCCGGGACGCGAACGGGCGGCGGCCTCACCTTTGCCGACCTCCATCGCGGCGTCGCGCGCGACCGTTATTCGGACTTCCTGCCGCTCGTAGCGTGGGTCGAGGAAGAGGAAGCCTTTCTCTGCATCGACGACGGCTGGGGCTATGCCTGGGAACTGACGCCCGCGGCCTATATGTTCGCGCATGTCCACCAAGCCCTTCTCGGTCTGCTCAATATCCAGTTCCCCGAGAACAGCGTCGTCCAGCTCATCAGCTTCGCCGACCCGCTGATCGCGCCCGCGCTCGACCAATATCTCGATCTCAAGACGCGGCCCGATCCGCTGATCCAGGCTTCGGCGCGGCGAACCCATGCCTATCTCAACGAAGGGCGAAATGGTCTCGCCGCGCTTCACGGCATCCCCGTGCGCGATTTCCGGACCTTGCTTGCCGTCAAGACGCGCGCGCCGATGCACAGCGACCTTCGCCGCCAGATCGAGGAGCAGCTTGCCAAGCTCGGTATCCGCCGCCTCGAGCCCGAAGAAATGGTCGCCTTCTATCGGCGCATCTTCAATGGCGTCTTCGACGCCGCGCCCGGCGTCTACGCCACGGCTGCAGCCGCCCACGCGGCGCCGCCGATCCGCAAGCAGATCATCGATGCCGGCCCCGATCTCGCGTTCGATGGTCCGGAAGTCTTTCTCGGCAACCAGGTCGCGCGCTGCCTGACGCCGAAAGCACCGGCGCGGCGCGTCACCGCGGAGCGCGCCAACCGGTTGACAGGCGGGATGCGGGGGAGTGCCGAGGACAGCGACCAGATCGGCGGGCCCTTCCTCTATTGCCTCAACATCCTCTTCGACCATTCGCAGTTCGAGATTCACAAGCGCGCGCAGATCCTCTCGGCGCAGAAAGCCGCGGGAAGCTTCGCGGTCGAGGTCGGCAAGCAGATCGAGGAGATCGGCTGGGTACTCGACGAGGCAGGCAACAGCCGCTTCGTCTCGGTGATGCCCTGCGTCTGGGTGTTCGGCCGCGACCGCCACCAGGCGCGCGAGATGGCCGCGCGCGCGAAGCGCCTCTGGGAAAGCGAGCCGCTCCCCTGGATGGTGCAGGAAGAATCCTACCTCAATCCCATCCTGCTCACCGCGAGCCTGCCGTTCGGCCTCTATCCCGAACGCCGGACGATCAGGATGCTCGAGCGCGATTTCAAGATGCCGGTGAAGGCGACTGCCCTGATGGCGCCGATCCAGACCGATTTCCGCGGCGGCGGCCGCCCTGCCCTGCTCTACACCGGACGCAAGGGCCAGCTCATCACGCTCGATCTCTTCGACCCGCGCATCAACAATTATAATTTCATCGTCGCGGCCGAAAGCGGCGCCGGCAAGAGCTTCCTGCTCAATGACCTTTGCCGCCAATATTTCGCGCAGAACGCGCTGATCCGCATCATCGATATCGGCGGCAGCTACCGCAAGCTCTGCACCCTCTGTTCGGGCCGTTATATCGACGTCGGTGAGGAACGGCTCGTTCTCAACCCCTTCGATCTCGGGCTTGCGCTCGACGGCGAGGACAAGCAGTCGGCGATCGCGATGGCGGTCGCGATCGTCGCCGAGATGGCGAATGCCGCGACGCGCAAGGGTGTCTCGACCTCGGAATGGAACCTTATCAAATCGGCGGTCCAGTGGACGATCGACGAGGGCCATGCCGACGAAGGCATCGATTCCGTCCGTGCGTGGCTCGGCGCCTATCCGCAATTTGCCGCAGCCGACCTCGACCGCGTCGACCATCTGAAGCCAGTCGCCCGCGAACTCGCATTCAACCTGCGCGATTTTGGGTCGGACGGAGCCTATGGGCATTTCTTCAATGGGCCGTCGACCTTCGACATCAGCTCGGACGAGTTCGTCGTGCTCGAACTCGAACGCCTGAAAGCCATACCCGACCTGTTCAACGTGGTCGTGATGGTCGTGATCAACGCGGTGACGCAAGAGCTCTACCTCTCGGCCCGCGATCGCCCGCGATTCGTGATCTGCGACGAAACCGCGCAGTTCATGCCCAACAACCCGGGCCAGGATTTGTCCCGCCTCGCCGAAGCCATCGCCCAGGGCTATCGCCGCGCGCGCAAATATCGGGGCAGTTTCGGTATCATTCTCCAGAGCATGAACGACCTTCTGCTGTTCGGGGGCATCGGCCAGGTGATCCTCGAAAATGCCGCCACCCGGTTCCTGTTGCAGGGATCGACCTACGACAAGGCGGTCGAAAACAAGATCCTCGATTATTCGGGGTTCGTTCTCGACCTCCTGAAGTCGGTTCGCAACAACAAGCCGAACTACAGCGAGGTCTTCATCGACAGTCCGCTCGGGCTCGGCATCGCTCGCATCGTTGTCGATCCCTTCTCGTACTGGATCAACACGTCGGCGCCCGAGGATGTGGCGGCTTTCGAGGCGCTGGTACGCAGCGGTCGTTCGCCGCTCGAAGCCGTGTGCGAACTGGCGGGCGTGGACCCGCGCGAGATTCTCGGCGAGCGGTCGTTGCCAGCCACCGCGCATGAGCACCTGCCATGACGCGGCGCGCGGCTAACGCGGACCAGCTTCGGCTCGATCTGGCCGCCATGCTGCCGTCCGACCGCATGCGCTTCGAGGCAGCTGTCGCGGCGGAGGCCGAGCGTCGTGCCTTCTATTGGCGCTTCCGCCTTGTCGCGATCGAGACGGTGATGATGTCGGGACTGGTGCTGATCGCCGGCCTGCTTGTCGAACAGCCGACGGACATCGTCGTCCAGGCATCCGTGACGGTCGGCATCGCCTGCTTCGCAAGCGGGATGCTGCTGATCTGGCTGTCGAACGTCGCGAGCGGGTTGATGATCCGGTGGCGCGGGCGTCGGCAGCGGTGAACGGCATCTTCTCCAATGCGCCGTCGCCCGGCGTGATCCGGCTCGTGGTCTCAGGGCTCCTCTTCGGCGTGGTGCAGGCCGCAATCCTGCTGGTTGCGCCTGCGAACATGCCTTCCCCTCGGTCGCTGATCATCCTCCTCGGTCTGCTGACCCTAGGCTGCTTCATCGGCGCGGTCATCGGCGAAAGCGCGGTCGATCCGAAGGACAGGTGGAGAAATCGCGGTGGACCATGACGCCCAGCGTATCCGGCTCGCGGCCTTGCAGTTCGGGATGTCGATAGGGCTTGTCGCCGCCGCCGTCTTCATAGGCGCGTCAGCGCATGGTCAGACGTCGATCATTGGCCGGACCTGGCCGATTGCCGAGCCCGACGCCCTCGCCGAGATTGAGGCGCGCGCGGCGCGGCAGCCGCCGAGTATCGCCGAGCGGTTCGGGCCACGAGAAGGCTGGAGCGCTATGAAATCCGCGGCCCTCGGCGTCGCGGCGGTGGATCGGCGGCGCACCGTCATCCCCTTTCATACGCTCGATTTCGAAATTCGCTTGCCCGATGGCAAGCTGCTCTACCCGAAGGGCTACACCTTCAATCCCCTTGCCTATGTATCGTTGCCGCAGCGGCTCGTGGTCGTGCATCCGCGTGATATTGGCTGGGCGATCATGCAAGCCCGTCCGATCGACTGGATATTGCTGGCCGGGGGAGAGACAGCATCGACCGATCCGATCGCGCTCGGTGAGAAGGTGGGACGACCGCTTTTCATCCTCGAAGAGCGTATCAGGGATCGGCTCGGACTGACCGTCGCGCCCGTCATCGTGGAGCAGGTTGGGCAGAAGCTCGAACTGCAGGAGTTCGAGATCGAACGTCGACGTCCGATTAAATAGACCGCGCGCCCTTCGCAACGATTGGCCATTGCTCGCTGCCCAGAGCGGAACAATCTTTCGCGTCCTGGCCTTTTGGCGCTTTCATCCAATCCCGAATCGAACAGAGCGCATAACCCGGCACTGCGACCCAGGAGAGCTCTCCCTCGGCAACGAGGACAGGGATCTTCATCTTGACACCCATTCGGCTTCGGCCGGGTGGGTGTCATTTTTTTGATCGTTATTCGACGAAGTTGGCGAGCTTCTTGAGCATCATATCCATCCCGGCGCGACAATCGCCTTCGCTGATCCCGGACGGAACATCCGCCGCCGCTATCGTAACCTTTGTCCCGTCTTTGACTTGCTCGAGTATGGTCGTGATCGACAATTCTCCCTGCGAGGGAGGGTTTGCGATGTCGAAGCGGACGCTCTCGACGATCCGCTCGTCGGGAAGAATTTCCGCGAACCTGCCGTCGACGACACCGGCAACCTTGCTCGATTCGCTCTCCTCTGGCCCCTCCCGCGATTGCTGAAATGCGATGCGGTAAGCCCCGCCCGGGCGAGAGTCGAAATGTTCGATCTGGGCCGTCACGCCGCTCGGCAGGCGCCACGCCGGAATCGTCTCAGGGTCGAGCATCGTGCGAAATATCGCGCGCGGCTTCGCGAGGATGACGCGGGAGTTCTTGTGAGTCGCCGGGAAGGTCATGACCTTCCCACCTATTGCGACGACAGCCGCGAGAACAAGACATTCCTGCGCCGGCACGCCAATCTCGTGAAATACTAACCAGAGCGACGCGGCTTCCAGGCCGCCGACGATCGATGCGCGCTGGGTGATCACCGCTGAGGCGCCAGTTCGAGCGGATCGTCACTCGTCATTAGTCCGGATAGTTCGCGGGGATTCCCGAAGCCTCCGCCGGCAAATGCGGAACAGCCGCGCCTCTCGTCGGCACGTTCGCGCCCCACCCGTTGTTGCGGGGCGTTCAGACCTGCATTCCTGCCCGCGGATAGGGCCGAGATACCGGCAGATCGCAGGATCGAACACCGCCTTTCCATCTTTCGCTGACCTTCACGCGCCCCGAGCGGCGCAACGGAGATTCTATGCTCGCTCGCTCCGTCCCTTTCGACGCGCCGTCCGGCACCGAGCCGCGCGGCGCGAGCGCGAAGCGGGCGAGACGGTTGAAGTTCGCCGCGCTTGCCGCCGCGCTCCTCGCCGGAATCGCGTTACCTGCAGCGCCCGTCCACGCCTCCAAATGCCCCTCGGACGCGATCTTCAACCCGATCACCAAGGTACGCTGGAACTGCATCTTCCCGATCACGATCGGCGGCGTGCGCGTCGGCAGCTATGACAAGCTCGACAAGGCGCTCGACGCCCAGTCGGCCTCCAGGCCGCTTTGCGCCTGCCGCAAGGGCGCGAGTTTCTGGTTCGGCGTGAAGGTGAGCTTCTGGACGCCCAACCGGATGATCGACGTCGTGACCGAGCCCGGCTGCATGATGGCGCTTGGGCTGGACATCATGCCGACCGGCGGGCGCCTGCAGGGCAGTCAGTCGTCGATCTCGGATGGCACCAACACGACCAAGCTGTTTGCACAGATGCATTATTACCAGGCGCCGGTCTGGAAGATGCTCGACATGTTCACGGACCTTCCTTGCCTCGAAGATGACGGGTTCGACGTTGCGCTGATGACCGAGGTTATGCCGACCTGGCAGTCGGGAACATTGGGTGCGATCATCCAGCCCGAAGGCATCCTCTTCGGTAACCCCGCGGCGGGTCTCGCTTGCATGGCAGACAGCGCGGCCGCCGCCGCCGGCAAGGTCGTCGATCCGCTCTTCTGGTGCATGGGAAGCTGGGGCTCGACCTATCCAGTCGCCGGCGACATCCACATGGGCGACCGGGTCGAGGCCTGGGCAGGGCTGGCCGCGCGCGGCACCTTCATGATGGGCCGCATGGGCGCGCTCACTATTCATTCGGCGGACGGCTGCTCGTTCAAGCCGCAGCCCATCTGGACCAAGAGCCGATACAAGCTCCAACTGATGGAGCCGGTGAAGGGCGGCAAGTGCGTCAACATCGGCCGCCCGGGCGCACTCTGGACCTCGGGCAAGCATGCGCCCGGCAAGGACAACGCCCAGTTCATGCTCTTCGAGAAAGCGATTTGCTGTGCTGGCATCTCGACGCCCTGATGCGGCGCCGGTTCCGGCGCATACCGATCGCCTTGCGCGCAGCCCGGAATCGGCCCGGTCTGCCCGCCACAGCCCTGGTGGCTGCCGGCAGGCGCGCGAGGCGGGGGCGGCGCCCTGCCCCCTCTCCTTGGGCGCCGCTCCACCTTCAGCCGAGGCGGCCACCGAACCTCGGACGGCGGAAAGCTGTGCCTCAACCCCGCTGCGTTCGCAGGTGAAGGCCGTGCTCACCGTCTTCGAAGGCCAGGCGGCGTTTCGGCTCCTCCCGCCCGGATGCGATGATTTCCGGGCGGGAGACCTGTTTCGCGTGGCCCATGGCTCGCGCACCATCGACGGGAATCGCTCGTGACCCCGCGGTTTCTTGCCCTGTTGCCTATCTCGGCCGCGCTCCCCGGCGTGGCGCTGGCCCAGACGATCGAGGACCGTGCGCGCACCGCGGCCGAGGCGTCGCGCTCCAAGAGCAGCGACAGCGAAGCCATCCTCGAAAATTACATCAGCCCCGGCCTCGCCGGGCAGTCCATCGCGACGGTCGACAAGAGCAAGAGCTTCACGCCGAACCTCGCCTGCCAGAAGACGGCGAACTTCCTTGAAATCCTGATCCAGCCTGGCGCGGGCGGCGATATCACTACCGTCCGCATCGCGCGCGACAAGGATATCGACGGCCAATTCGATAGCGTGACGACCTTGCCCGTGCCGGTGTCGGGGATTTGCGCCAACGGCGTGATCTCCTGCCGCCCCGGGAGCTGGAGCGACTGCCGCAGCTTCCAATGGGATGTCGACAGCAGCGGCGACCTCAAGCTCGCCGAAGTCGAGATGCCTGCGCTCGCCGGCTGCTATTGCGTCAACAACAGTTGCGGCGCGAACCTCGTCATGGGCAATCTGCCGTCGGTGCTGAAAGATCTTGGCGGCGGTGCGGTCGGCGCGCTGTCGAGCCACGATCCGCGCAACGGTGTCGCCGACGCACGGGTGAACGGTCCCGTCATTCAATATGTCGGCGCGCAATCGACCGCGTGCAGCCCCGATCCCGCCCTGCCCCAGACGGCCTATCGCGCGAACCCGACCGCAATCCAGGGCGACGCTTTTGCCGCATCGCGGTCGAACAGCCTGTTCCAGTCGCTCGCTGGCTCACCTGCCGGCACGGGCCGTGCCGAGCAGGTCCGGGCCTGCACGATCGAGCGCGAAGTGACCTTCCTGCCGCTCGGTTACGACGATATCGTCTCCGCGTCGGGCTCCATTTATTCGGTTCGCGACTGCGGCGAGGGATGTCGCCGCTATCGCATCATCGGCGACGGCGATTGCAGCGGATCGCCGCCAATCTTCACCGCGCGCTTCGAAGTCAGCGACCCCGCGAAGCTTATATCCGCACAGATCGTCGAGATGGGCGCCGACGACTGGGTCCAGGGCCGCGTCAACGGCCGCATCGTCAGCTCGGCCGGACCGCGCCCCTGGCTGACCACTGGATTGCCTTCTGGCGATTGCCGCACCGACGGCGGCGCGGCGCGCAACTATACGCCTTATGATTTCACGGCCGACCTCCGGGCAGGTCCCGCAACCGTATCGGCGCGCGTGCGGGGCGGGGGCGGCGGCGCGCCGCTCACGACCCAATGGGGTCTCGTCGATGTCGAGATCCGCGTCTCGCCCGGCTGCGAGCCCAGCGAGCGGCTCGTCGACCTGTGCGCGGGCACAGGCGGCGATACGAAGTGCCGCCTCGACAGCGAAAATGTCGACGGCGTCCAGACCTTCCGCAATGGCATCAGCACCGGCCTGAGACCCCTCACCCAAACCCGCCTGTTCGGCACCGGGTCGTGCACCATCCAACTCACCCGCGACTTCTTCCGCCGCGAGCGCAGCTATAAATGCGTCGTCGACACGGGCTCCATGCCCGAGCCCGATCTCAGGCGCGGCGCGTGGATCATCGACCATTCGACCGAGACGATGCTCGCCGACCGCGTGCGCACCGCCGACGGCGGCATGGCGTCGTTGACGCGGCCGTTCGCGCTCCCCGACCGCGGCTCGGTGCCCGCCTGCGAGGCGATCTGCAAGACGCGGGCGCCCAAGGCGAACGCAGACGCCGCGCCCGATGGCGTCGTCGGCGCCAGGCAGACGAACCCGACCGGGTTCGACACCTTCTATCATGTCTGCCGCGCCGACAATGTCTGCCCGGCGGGTCCCGGCGAGACGATCGTCAGCCCCTGCGGCTGTCTCGACGATTTCCCCGAAGCGGTGGTGGTGATGCAGACGGTCCGGCTCGCCGGCGCCGATCTCGCCTGCACGGCGACGGCGCGATGAGCTGGCGCGACATCCCTTGGCCGCACCGGGCCGCGCTGATCCTTTTGCTAGTCCTGGGGCTGGCTATCGGCAGCGCGCTCGCGGCCGCGCCAGCGCACGCCCAGCAGATTTGCGCCGCCGATCTCGACGGCAGCGGCGAGGCCGACGGCCCCGGCGAAACAGCAAGCTGCACCGGAACAGCAAACGGCGGATGGCAATGTCCGCTCGAGCGCGCCTGGTGCGCAGCCGAGCCCGGCGGCGGCTGGTCGTGCCCGCTTGGACCCCAATATGGCTGCGAGACGCCGACGAGCGGCGGCGTTCCGGCCTGCTCGCCGCATAGCTGTATCGATACCGCCGCGAACCCGATCGAGGATGAGCCCGTTATCGACGATCCCGGCGCGCCCGCCGATGGGCCGGTCGATGCCGATGGCAATTGCCTCGGCAATATCGAGATCTTCGCGGGCCGCGCGCTGCGCTGCCGCCCCGCCGGGCTCAAGACCGGCTTCCAGAGCTGCTGCAAGGACAAGGGCAAGATCGTCAAGGACGGCATGGGCTCGTCGCTCGCATCGACCCAGACCAAGATCGCGATCGCCAAGGGCGTGTTCACCGGCGCCAAGGCCGCCTATGCCGCCTTCCAAGCCGGGGCGACAGCGAGCCAGGCGGCGAGCGCGGGCGCCAATGCGATCATCGTCGGCATCGATCCGACCTCGATCGCGATCAGCCTCGCGATCAACGTGATGATCGATTTCCTGCTCACCTCCTGCGACCAGCAAGATATGGAAGTCGGCATGCTGCGCGGCTCGGGCATGTGCGTCGAGATCGGCAGCTATTGCTCGTCGAAGATCCTCGGCATCTGCGTCCAGAAATCGCGCAGCCATTGCTGCTTCAACACCAAGCTCGGCCGCATCATCCAGGAACAGGGCCGTCCGCAACTCAAGTCCTTTGCCGATGGCTGGGGGCCGGTGAAGACGCCGAACTGCCGGGGGTTCACGCCCGAGGAATTCCAGGCGCTCGACTTCAGCCGGATGGACCTGTCCGAATATTACAACGAGATCGAGGCCCGCGCGCAAGCCGACATCCAGATCGACATGAAGGATCGCATCGATGCCTATACGCAGGCCATCGGCCGCTAGGCCGCGCCTTGCCGCGCTGATCGCGCTCGCCGGATGGGCGGGGATGCCCAGCGCCGGGACAGCGCAGGTGTCGCCGGGGACCGAAGAGCCCTCGTCGGCGCGCAGTGAGATCGAACGCGAAGGCAATGCCGCGATGGAACGGCTGCGCGGCGCAATCTCGCGGCCAAAAGTCGAGTCTGTCCACGCTCCATCGGAGCTGCCGGAGCCGACCGAAGCCGAGCGCCGCCGCGCCTTCGAAGCCCTGCGCGGCCACTCCAAGTCTCCGGCAATGGAATCACGTGCGCGCGACGCGCTCAAGGCCGGCAAGGATCGCTTCGCTGCCGAGCGCGAGGCGATGGCGAAGCGGCTCGGCCAGGCGCTCGGCCTCGAAGCGCCCGACATGAAGGCCATCGCCGATGCGGGGCCGGCGCAAGCGACCAAGGGCTGGGTGCCCGTGCTGTTCGTCTCCTCGTCGATGCCGACGGCAACGCTCAGAACCTATGCCGCGCAGGTTGAGAAGGCGCGCGGCGTGATCGCATTTCGCGGCATGCCGGGCGGGATGACCAAGGTGGCGCCGATGGCGAAGCTCACCGCCGAGATGCTGCGGCTCGATCCGGGCTGCGAAGGCCCGGCCTGCGTGATGCGCGACATCCAGGTGATCGTCGACCCGCTGGTCTTCCGCCAGCACGGCGTCGCCCGCGTGCCTGCGCTCGCGATGATCCCGGGCGATCCGGCGCTCCCCTATTGCGAGCGCGAGGACGAGAGTCCGCGCGCTTCCCATGTCGTTTACGGTGACGCGGCGCTCTCCGGCCTGCTCGAAGAAATTGCCCGCCTCGGCGGAAAGGAGGAGGTGCGCGATGCTCAGTCACGCCTGGAAGCTCGGTAAGCGACTTGCCATCGCGCTGAAAGGACTGCCGCGCCGCGCGGCGGTCGCGCTCGGCAGTGAAGGGCTTGGGCAGCCCGCGCGCCCGAACCGGCTATGGAAGGCCTGCGCGATCGTCATTCCCTCGGGCCTTTTCGCCTGCTGGGCGATGGCACAGGTCACTTGGGTCATGTCGCCGTCGATCGACGCCTGGGCCGTGCGCGCCGCGCCGGGGCCGATCGCGAAAGGCGACCTCGTCATGTTCACGCTCTCGCATCCGCTCGCGGGACCAAAACCTGTCAATGTCACCAAGTTCGCGCTCTGCTTTCCCGGCGAGCGCATCAGCCTGATCGAGAAGCCTTCGACCTTCGAACCCAATGCGCTCGACGGCTGGTATTTCTGCGAAGGCAAGCTGCTCGGTATCAGCAAACCGTTCGGGCGAAACGGCCAGCGGCTCGAGCATTGGCGTCCCGACAACGGGCTGATCCTGCCCGGCACCATCTATGTCGGCTCGCACCATCCGAGCGGGTTCGACAGCCGCTATTATGGCCCGGTGCCGATCGGCGAGCTCAAGCGGATGGAGAAGTTGTTGTGATGCGCGCTTCCCTGCTCTCGCTCGTCGCGCTGGCCGTCGGCGTTGCGGTGCCCGCTGCGGCTCAGCTTTCCCGCACGGCTCAGCCCGAACCCAAGCAAGGCTATTGGTGGTATCAGGCCCCGCCGCCTAAGGATGACGATGCGGACCCCGAAGCGCTGGCGAAGCCCCGGATTCCGCCGATGGCAGAGCTTGCGCGCCTAACGCCGCCGAAGATCCGCAAGCTGATCGAGGCGCAGCGCGACTATGCCGCGACCGTGCTCACGATCGATGCCGTCGCCGATTTCTGGCGCTTGCAGGACTTTGCGAGGCGAAAGGCCCGCGCCTTCGCCGGCGTCACCCAGGTCGCGATGCTTCATCACCCCGAACTCAGCGCCAAGTCCGCCAACCCGATGGTCGGGGACGCGCGTGCCACGATGGGGGCCGAGAAGGAGCAGGTCCGGCGGCACTATCTTCGCGGCCAGGCCGGGCAGTTCGCGCTCGTGATGTTCTCGCGCTCGAGCTGCGGATACTGCCGCGTGCAGTGGCCGATCATCGAGCGCTTCCGCGAGGAAACCGGTTGGCAGGTCACGCTGATGGACATCGACCAGCGGCCCGAACTCGCCACGCGGTTCGGGGTCGAGATCACGCCGACGACGATGGTGATCCGCCGCGGCAGCGCCCAGCGCATGGTGATCGCGAGCGGCGTCGAATCCTATCCGAACCTTTCGCAGACCGCTTACCAGGCGGTGCGGCTGCTGCTCGGCGATATCCGGCCCGAGCAATTCCTGACCGGCGCGGGCGAAGAGGACGGCTTCTTCGATGCCCTGTCGGCGGGGCCGGTCTCTGCGACCGATCCCCGCGCACTCGGCGGCGATCTCGTCACCTCGAGCCTCGAACCTCGGCCATGAAGGCGCGCGCCCTCCTCTCGCTGCTCTGCGTCGGCCTCGCCTTGCCGGCGCTCGCGCAGTCCCCTTCGCGCGAGCAGGCGGCGCGCGCCGCGATCCACCCGGTTGCGAGCGCGGCCGAGATGAACGTCTGGCTCGCGCGCGTTCCGGTAACGCGGTCCTTTCCGCCTAACTTCGCCGAGGAGTTGCGCGGCGCGGGCGGCGCCTTCATCGTCGAGATGAGCACGGCGCCGGGCTGCCTCCCCTGCGCCGACCTCTGGCCGAAGCTCCAAGACCTCGGACGCCGTTATGGCTGGCGGGTTCGGGCGCTCGGCGCCGACGAAGCGATGCTGCGCTCGGGTCGGGTCGGCCTCCCCTGGGTCGGGCATCCCGTAGCCTGGGTACGCCCGGTGAAGGACGCGAACCGTATCATCCCGATCGCGGTCGGCACCGACCATAGTCCGAACCTCGCGCGCAATCTTTATCTGTCCGCCAAGATGCTGACTGGGGTGAAACCCGCTGTCGGCGTGCGTGCGCTTTCCAAGTTTACGGGGATCGTCGGGAACAGTCCGGGAGCGCCATCGCAGCGCAGTGCCAAGCCATGAACACTGCCCGCCTATACCTCCGCGAGAAGTGCATGACCGGCGACCACAACCGGCATCACTTCGACGCCATCGGCAAGCGGGTAGCGCTCGCGGCCGGGATAGATCAGCAATCGCTTCGCGGGCGAGAGATCGTCGCAGGCATGATGAAAGCCGCGTTCAAGCTTGGGTTGCAGGCTCCTCTTAATCTCGATTGCCCAAAGCTCGCCGCCAGGAAGCGTCAGCAGCAAATCGATTTCCGCGCCCGCCGCCGTCCGATAGAAATTGGCTTTCGTCCCCTCCGGGGCAGCGGCGATCAGCGTTTCGATGACGAAACCTTCCCAACTTGCCCCCGCGATGGGATGGCCGAGAATATCTTCGTAGGACGAAAGCCCAAGCAGTGTGTGAACGAGTCCGCTGTCGCGGACATAAATGCGCGGCGATTTGACGAGACGCTTGCCTGCGTTGCTGTGCCACGGCTCGAGACGTCGGACCAAGAGAAGATCGACCAGAAGATCGAGATATCCAGCGACCGTCTTGCCGTCGACGCCGAGGCTCCGGGCAAATTCGGCCGCATTGAGAAGGCCGGATTGATGATGTGCGAGCATCGTCCAGAAACGGCGGAGTGTCTCGGCCGCGATGCGGGGACCGAACATTGGAATATCGCGTTCGAGATAGGTGCGGATAAAATCCTGCCGCCATCGCTGGCTTGCCCGATCGCTCGCCGCAAGGAAGCTATCGGGAAATCCGCCGCGTACCCAAAGCCGGTCAATTTGATCATCGCCGACTTCAAGCCCGTCGAGCGGACGCATTTCGAGGTAGCTGATACGTCCGGCGAGACTCTCTCCCGACTGGCGCAGAAGATCGATCGATGCCGAGCCGAGGAGCAGGAAGCGGCCTGTCCTTTGGCCTCTACGCCGACCGGCGTCGATCAGCCCGCGCAAGATCTGGAACAGTCCCGGCAAACGATGGACTTCGTCGAGGATGACCAGCTTGTCCGCATGTCCGGCAAGATAAAGTTCGGGTTCCGCCAGCTTGGCGCGATCCGCATCGGACTCGAGGTCGAGGTAGATCGAGGGTCTGGATTCGCCGATTTCAACCGCGAGCGTGGTCTTGCCGACCTGTCTTGGGCCGATGAGCGCAACAGCTGGCACTTCGGCCAACCTTTCCGCCAGTTCCGTCGAGATACGGCGATCAATCATCCTTGCATTTATGGAGTTCTATTCCAGTTTTGCAAGGTTAATTTGCATAACATGCTGATCATGGCGAACCCGGCCCGAGAGGATTGAAAGGAGCAAGTCATGCCAAAATCCCGCCAGATGATCGCTGCGCTCACTACGCTATCAGCTATGGGAATGGCCGCGCCGGCTCATGCCCAAAGCTGGGCCGAGCATTGGTTCGACAATGTGACCTACACCTCGCCCGGCAGCTTCGAGGATCAGGCGCGCGGCTATGTGACCGCGGGCGGCTTCTCGGGCCGCGTCGACGTCCACAACGATTACCTCATGAGCGTGACGTTGCCGAAAGTGCGCGCCGGCTGCGGCGGGATCGACATGTTCCTCGGCGGCATGTCCTTCCTCGATCCCGAGTATCTCGTCCAGAAGCTGGAAAGCATCCTGCAGGCCGCGCCCGCCGTCGCCTTCCAATATCTCCTCGAAACCCTCGACGAGAAGATGGGCAACATCATCTCAAAGATGGAGGCGGCGACCAACTATCTGAACTCGATCCAAGTCAACGACTGCCGCCTCGCCAACCGCATGGTCCAGATCGCCAAGGGCGACGACAATATGTCAGGGATCATCGAGGAGATGACCGGCTACAAGTCGATCAAGGAAGGCTATGCGAAAAGCTATCAGCAGAGCCGCGAGAAGATCCAGGCGAACCAGAACAATCCGACGGAAGACCTGCGCGACGCGCTCGCCAACTGCCCGCGCGAGGTCACCGACATCTTCCGCACCGGCTCGCTCCTCGCCCATGCCGCCGCGCGGGTCGGCGCGAGCGAATGGACCGGGGTCATGCGCGCCCGGGTCGGCGACGTCTATATGCGCTGGGATGCGACCGACAAGGTGCCGCTCTTCTCGGCGATCCCCGCCTGCCCGCGCCAGGAGACCGAGGGCGTCGAGGATTTCCTGACCGGACGCGTCCGGCGCCGCGCGCTGAACGTGCCGCCGACCGGCGCCGATTGCGGCGTCGACGGACCGGGCCGCGGCGCGCTGATCCTCGCGCGCGAGCGGATGCAGGCGATCGCGACGAAGATCCGCACCCGGGCCGCGCTCACGGCCGAGGAACGCCAGTTCGTCGCCAATGTGAAGACGCTTCCGATCTACCGCATGCTTGAGTGGGGCGTCCGCGAAGGCGTCGAGGATAGCGTGATTGGCGACACCGACGAACTCGTCGCGCTGACCCTCGCCTACCAGATGCTCAACGACCTCACCCGCAGCCTCGACTTCGCGCTGTCGAACGCCGAGCGCGGCGCCGCGGCGGCGGGCGCGGCCGATGCGGGAAATTCCAACATCTGCCAGACGCGCATCCTCACCAAGGGGATCGAGCAGCTCCACGGGCTGCGCGAAGAGGTGCTGCGCCAGCGCGCCCAGATGCGCCAATCCTATATGGCCGCGCTGAACCAGGCGAACCTCTCCGCCAATTACGCCGGTCTCGTCCGCCAGCGCGACCGCGATGCTCGTGATGCCGCGGGCGCCGCGGCCAACCGCTGACCGCCATGCGCGCGCCCTTCCCTTCCACGCTCGCCGCCGCCTTCGCGCTCGTTCCCGCTCCCGCGCTGGCGCTCGAGACGAGCTTCCACACCTATGACGGGTTCAACGAGACGGTCGACGCGTTCCGCCTTGTCTCGATGATTTTCGCCGACCCGCGCTACGAGACGCTGGTGGTGATCATCGCCGTCGCCGGCATCGCGCTCGGCGCGCTCCTCGCGAGCGTGCGCGGCAACGGCATGGGCATCGTCGCCTTCGGCTTCCAGACGCTCGTCGGCATCGGCCTCTTCGTCGGCCTCGTCGCGACGACGGGAACGGTCCATGTCTACGACCGTGTCCGCAATGCCTATCAGCCGGTCGGCGACGTGCCGAACCTGATCGTGCTCGTGGCCGGCGTCACCAACATGATGGAACGCGCGATCGCCGAGACGATCGACGACAATACGCTCGATCCCAATGCCAAGCTCGAGTTCGGCGCCGGCGGGCACAGCTTCGATCTCTTTCTCAATGCCGTATCCCCGCGCGGGCCGATGACCGACAGCTTTCTCGACGCGACGATCAAGGACTATGTCCGCCAATGCTACCCGGTCGCGCGCGTGTCGCCCGCCTATGGCATCGACGACGATCAGCTGTTTAGGACCACCACCGACCTGCCGCAGGCGTTCGCCGCGATGGCGGGGCCGGCGACCTTCAGCACGGTGTTCACCGCCTCCGACAAGGGCGGCACCACGGTGAGCTGCACCGAGGCATGGACGCATATCTCGGACCGCCTCTCCGATCCGGCGCTTTTCGAGGATTATAGCCGGCAGGTGTGCGAACGCACCGGCTATGACATATCGAACGCCGCCCAGCTCCAGCGCTGCCGCTCGAACCTTGGCGCGCTCGGCGACAAGATGCTCGGCACCCCGCTCACGCTCCAGCAACTGATGACCAACATCAACCTCGGTAACGCCGTCGGCGACGTGCTCTTCGAAGACAGCCCCGCGACCGCGGCGCGCGTCATGGCGAACCGCGCCGTCGTCTCGAGCGGGCTTGCCACCATGTCGACCGCGAACGAATGGATGCCGACGATCCGCGCGACCGTCTTCGGCATCATGCTGTTCATGATGCCGATCGCCCTCCTCTTTATCTTGACCCCGATCAACCTGCGCGTCGCGAGCTTCGCGCTCGGCCTCTTCGTGTTCGTCGCCATGTGGGGGGTGATCGACGCCGGCATCTATCAGCTGACCCTCGGCCGCGCGATGGACGTGCTTGCCGAGATGCGTTCGAACCATGTCGCCGCCAATGCCTGGATGCTCGCCCCCGGCTCGGCGATGAAGGCGCTCGCGATCTTCGGGTCGTTCCGCACCGCCGCCGCCGGGCTCGCCGGCGCGTTCGTGTTCACCGTGTTCCGATTCTCCGGAAACGTGTTCACCTCCTTCACCAGCGGCGCGCTCGGCGTCCAGGGCCAGGGCACCGCGGCGGCGACCTCGATCATGACGCACGAAGGCCGCGCGCAGGCGCTCGAGGCGCAATCGTCCGCGACCGGCACGATGGCACGGCGCAGCGCCACATCGAGTTTCGGGGATTTCGGGGAGCGCTCGACGCTCGGCAGCAACCGCGCCTTCGGCGCCGCCGGCGGCTATCTCGCCGATCGGACCCCCGGGGTAGGCGGAACGACGGGCTTCGCACTCGGCGCGACCGATGCCGCACGCGATCTTGGCGGGCTCGCGCCCGCACTCGTCGGCCGCGACCTCACTCATCCCGCGACCGCCGCGGCCGTGCGCGCCAATGCGACGACGGCGGCGATCCATAATTTTGCCGAGAAGGACGCGCTGCGCGGGCTCGGCACGAGCTATTTCGGCGAGGGACAGGCGGGCGAGCGCGCCTTTGCGCGCTTCGCACAGAACATGGTCCAGTGGAAAGCATTCGGCGACACCCGCGCCTATGACATGATGTTCCAGGGCGCGCAGCGGCACTTCGAGCGCAACGGCTATGCGGGGAAGGATGCCGAGCTCAAGGCCTCGACGGTGATCGCGCAGGCGTCGGCCGATCCGACCTTCGCGAAGCTCATCGCCAACACTTTCGACCAGGAGCAGATGCTGCGGAACGATCTGACCGGGGCTGAGGTCAATGTCGGCGCGATGGAAGGGCGGCGCGACTATGCCGGCGATAATGTCGCGGCCGTCGAGCGGCGCAATGTCGCGACCGAGCAGGCGTATCGGACCGGCAGCAATGAAGGCCAGCGCAATGCCGCAGCGATGCTCGGCCTTCCCGTCGACGAAACCGCGCGCCGCATCTCCTTCATCAACACCCTCTCGGGCGAAGCGCGCTCGTCCGCCATCTCCTCCCTCTCCCGCGCCACGGGCCGCAACGAGGCGCAGGTCATGCGCGCCCTCGAAACCTACAACGCCTCGGTCCAGCTCGGCACGGCCGACGGCGCGACCGAACAGGCGGGGCGCGAGGGTACCAGCGTCTATGGCCGCACCCGCGAAGCGGCTGGCTATGATTTTGCCGAGCGGTCGGGCAAGCTGGATGCCCAACGCGAAATTGGTCATTCGGGCGTGCGCGGCGCCGCGCGGATCGGCGAGCAGCGGCGGCAGAGTGATAATTTCGGATTTGCCGAAGGCGCTGCGGCTGCCGGCATGTCGACCCGCGGCGCGGCGCAGCTCGATGCTTTCATCGGGGCGCTCAGCCGCACGGCGGGCAACCAGGTCGACATGGCCGAGGGCGGCGCGGCGGGCATCGCCGATCGCGCACGCAACGAGCGGCTGACGCGTATCGTCGACAATGAGCGGCTGACGCGCATGCAGGGCCTACTGCGCAGCGAGGGCATCAACATGACCAAGCGCGAGCTCGCGATGGCGCAGAATGGCGACCTCAATCTCAATGTATCGCCCGACGTCGCGCGCCAGCTCCGGGCGGCAGGACTCATCAACGACAGCCAATATGGCGCCATCGCCGAAGGCGGCCGCGCACGGTTCAGTTTCGCGGACAATGATCTGCTGGTGTCGAGCAGCACGGGATTCTCGCAATCGGCGCGCAGCGACACCAGCACCAAATATGAGGCCGGCAAGCAGGCCGGACCCGACACGATCGAGAATATGCTGAGCAGCGAACAGGGTCAGGCCATGATGGCGAACTGGCTCAAAGGCGGGTTCGAGATGGATCGCAATGGCGAGTGGCGGCTTAATCCGCAGGTGGCCGATACGCTGCAGCGCGATGTGTCGGCAATCATGGCGCAGACGGGTTGGCAGCGTTCGATATCGCGCTCGGCACAGGATCAGATCACCATGGGAACGACTGTCGGCGGCAACATCGGCGGCAGCGCGCAAAGCAGCGATTATGCTTCCCGTGGCGGTAAGCAAAAAGGCGGTTCACGATCGCAAACCGCGACTTCGGGAAATGTCGGCGGAAGCCTCGGGTTTTCCAGCCGCGACGTCGGGATCAGCAGTGAAAACGCCCAAGCTTCCCTTGATATCGTCAACTATGAAGTTCGCGGGGCGATTTCCGCAGCAGAACGCGCCGCCGCGCGGTCAGAAACTCCCGAAGCGACGTTCACCCGCGAGTTGAACCGACAAGTGCTTGGACAGGAAGGGCTACGGAATCGCTATCTTGGTCAGGCCGATTCCGCGCGAGGTACTGCGGACATCACGGCCCCGATGACGTCGTATGAGCAGTCATCGATCTTGAGCAAAGGCCGGTTCTCGACTGATCTCGCCAACGGTCCATTCGACGGAGATAACAGCGACAAGAAGCGCTAGATTCGCGAGCCGTTGTTGGGACTGAGCGGATTGCCGATATAGATCGTGCCCGAGAACGGATCGTAGATATCGCCTACGGGACGCAAATGGTCTGGGGGATACCGCAGAGTTTCCTGCTCGATCTTGATACGTTCGAGTTCCTCGATTTCCTCATCCGAGAGCGGGTCGCCGGCGAAAGGCCTATCGAGCCACGCGCGCACGAATCCGAACCCCAGTACGAGCAGCGCCGTGAGCGGGAAGAAGAGGGCGGTCAGATAGCCAGCGAAAGCGCTCTCGAAAAACGCCCGCAGGGCCGGGATCTTCAACGACGCCGCCGCCACCGTCCAATATATTGGGATCGCTGCCCACCAGAGCTTGGCATACCACGGGCGCCACAGCCAATCGGCCGCAGCGGGCTGCGGAATTTCAAGCTCCGGGATCGCTGAAGAAGGCGTGTTCTGCATGGCTTACCTCGCGTTCAAATGTAGCATCGACGGCAACGCATGGGAATTCGGAGTGGTGCCGAAATCGAACGAATTACCTCGGGAGCTAAGCGACATGTGCTCCCCTCGCCGATTTCGATTGCACGCTCGCCACGCCCCCTCCCTTCCCTCAGGTTGCAATGGGCTAATTCTTCAGGGCTGGCGCTGCAGCCCTGTTCGCCACGCAATCGTCAAAGATGCACCGAAGAGATGCTCTCCCGCGTGCCGAAAGCGCCACATTTGTTCGGCGCGCATCGTGCGGATCTCGTTGACGTTCGACGATCGCGCGCGCTTCTAGACTTTGGGTCAGCCGAACGGCCGTCGCGATCGAAACGCCGCTCGCATAGCCGAGGCTGGATACGGACAATCGTTTGCTAGCGGCGTCAGCTGAATAAAGCTCGAGCAAGATGATCCAGCTTGCAGGGCTCAGGCTGATTTCCCGGATATAGCGGTCCATTATTCGCCGCTCCATGAGCAGCTCGCGGCAGAAACGCAGTCGGTTGGCTTCGACATCGAAAGTCGGATCATCTTGATGTGCCGCGACATCCGACATTCGCCCAAACCAAGCCTCTGCGCTTTCCGGCGCGAAAAGCCAGATAGGCAGGCGCCGCAGACGAAAGCTGCGGCCCGGCGCCGGTCTTGCAGAGGCTCGAATATTGGTACCACAAAAAACGAGCCTCCCGTTTGCTTGCGGTGATTCCAACGCCCCTTAGGCTGGTCGGTTGATAGACGGCACATAAGATGATAAGCGTATAACCGCTTTAGCGACGATGAGGGAATGTGTGATGGGCGAAGTAACCCGCTGGACGGTGAATGTCGCACCGGAAACCGACATCGATGTCCGAACCTATCTTGCCCAGCGTGGCATGAAGAAGGGCGACCTGTCGCGTTTTATCGAAGAATCGGTGAAATGGCGCCTGCTCGACCTGACGTTGGCGGAGGCCCGTGCCGGTTTCGATGACCTGTCACCGGAGGAGATGGATAGTCTGATAGACGAAGCGGTTGCCGACGCGCGTCGGAACTGACGCATGCGCGTCATTATCGATACCAATGTGCTTGTGAGCGCCCTGTTGCATGAACGGTCGCTGCCCTACCAGCTGATTGCCCTATGGCGTCAGGGCAGGGTCGCGCTGGTCACATCTGCCGAACAATTGGACGAACTTCGGCGCGTCACTCGTTATCCCAAAATCCGCGCCCGGCTGAATCCTGCAGTCGCCGGACGAATGGTCAACGAGTTGAAGGGCGCCGCCATAATGGCACAGGACCTGCCGGACGTCTCCGTCAGCCGCGATCCGTGGGACAATTATCTGCTGGCAATGATCGAAGCGGCGAAACCCGGATATCTGATCACGGGAGACAGGGCCGACTTGCTGAGCCTGGAACGCCATGCCGGAGCACAGATCGTCACAGTACGAGAATTCCTGAAACTGATCACGGGCAACGAACCAGGATTTTAGCTGCCGCCGGCAGCTTTCTTCAGGTCCGCGATATGTGAACCGCAGATCGCCTCGACGATCGCGCGCAATTTCTCGGCCGACGCTGCAAGCGCTTCGAGGTCGGCAGCGCTAATTTCGTAACTGGCAGAGTATCGAGCCTCAACATAAGCGCGTTTCAGCAATTCGAAGCGGCGGCGGTCGATCTTACTGTCGCGAGCCCAGGCTTCAACCAGGCGCGGCTCGCGGTCCTCTGCGAGCGATCGCAGGAACTTGATATTGTGCGAGCGTGGAAAATAGAACGTGTTTGCAAGCAAATAGCACCCGTAAAGCCGCTCAACGGCTTGGTGCAATGCGAATGCAGCTCCCTTTAGCCATCCCCCGTCAAGCATGGCCTTACCAAACTCGAAATCGAACGCTTCCAGTCTGCGCCCGGCTTCCGCAAAATTTGCCGAGAAATACCCCACGGCCATTTCATAGGCATCAACTGGCGTCAGCGGCTTCGGCGTTGCCAAAGGATGGTTCGGCAGGTCGTATAGCATCACGCCATCGCGGATGATATCGACCCAGAAATATTCGCCGCGGCTGAGCGCGCGGTTCACGTCGGCGAGCGTATGGACAATGATGTTCAGCGTCCGTCCGACATCGGGGTCGCGGAGGATCTTGTCCTCGGCGATGTACCAATGGTCGGAGATGTCGGTGAGATCCTCATGGCTGACAACGATCAGCAGGTCGAAATCGGACTGATAGCCATTCTCCGGCTCATCGACCCAATCGTCGCGGGCATAGCTGCCGAACAGGATGATCTTCAGGATCTTGCCGTTGCGTTTGCCAGGCTGTGTCGCGCGCTCGATCGATCGCGCGAACTCCTCCATCAGCACGGCCTTGATGCGTTCGAGTTCGCCCTGCTGCTTTGCCGGAAGGTGGTCGATTTCTGTTTTCATTTTCGCCCTGCGCTTCGGAACTGCCGCAGCCCCTTATGCCGCGGTGTCGTCGCGGAAACGATCCATCTGATGCATGCGTTCGTGAAGGATCGTAACGATGCCCGCAGTTCCGTCGCCGAGCAAACGCCAATAGACATAATGATGTTCGCACTTGCCGTAATAGCCATCAACACCGAATTCAGCCGGAATAGCCCGCCAAAGAAGCTCGCGCCTGGCGATCCGACCAAAACAGTCGAAAAGGCCCCGCACATAGGCTTCTGCCTGCGCATCTCCCCACTTCTCCCGCGTATAGGCATAGATTTCGTCGAGCCGCTGCCCGGCGATCGCGGAAACCCGAAAATTAGCCATCGTCAGTTTCGGCGCGCCCGACCGATCACCGCATCGGCATCGAGAGCCACGAAGTCAGAGTCAGGCGCTGCGAAGGCCCTTTGCAACTCCGCCTTCAAGCGGGCGAATTGCTCCGCTTCCGCGCGTTCCTTATCGCGCCGAATGAGATCACGGACATATTCGCTGACATTCTCATAGGAGCCGTCGTCGCCAACATTGGTCGCCACGAAATCGCTGAGGGCGCCGCCAATACGGACATTCAGGGTCGTTTGTTTGTTCATAAAAACCTCGCGTCCGTCACAATGTAGAGGAATAATATGGACAATCAATCCTGATCATATTGACCCCGGCATAGTCGGATATCTTTCTACCTACTGGCCGCCGCTTCGACGACGGAAATAGACGCATTCGCGAGCCGGTTTGGCAACCGCCTCGAAGCCCGCATCGAGCCAGGCACGTCGATGGGGCGGCTCTACTTCCGAAAACTCTGCCGCTGACCACCAATCGGCACCGAACGCCGCGCGCGGAAGAACCGCGCCAATGATGCTCTCGATGTGCGAAAAGCTGAGCTCGACGCCATCGGCATCGTGGCAAACCCTCCACCGCCTGAGGAAGGCGCCAAGCGCATCATATTTTCCCATGACGCCGTTTCAGGGCGGTGGCGTCTCGAAGTCAAGGGCGCGGCCTTCAATAGCGCCAGATCTGCCACCACGGCGGGGGCGGCGTGGTGATCAGGATATGGACGGCGCGCGCAAACGCCTTCTCGATCTCTTCAATGCCCATGCCGTGTCTTTCGGCCAAATCCTCGTAGCCCGCGTTCTCGAACCGGATCGCAAGAAAGACGGCGCGATCGAACGGCTCCATTCGGCGGATCGCCCGCCGCGCGATCCGCAACCGCTTACTCCCGCTCCCGTTGCTGGACATGATGATCCTCCTGCCAGACCGGCAGCCTGAGCGACCGCCACCACCTTTCTGACTCCCCCCCTTCACTCCCTGCATTCCGAACAAGAAGCGCGCGCATCCCCTTGCTTTTCCGAGTGTCCGGGCACGATGAGGCATGGTCCGGCGGAAGTCTTGCTCTTGGAAAGCAATCGATTATGCTGAACGGGCATCGGGCTGGCAGGCGGCGCGATGCCGGGGCTTGAGAACCCTTTGAGCAAAAACACCTGTTCGCCATCCTGTCCGGGTGGCCGTCGCGTATGTACAAGCCTTCGGGCTAAAGGCGACGGCGCACGCGCCTCAAGTGTGTTCTCAACACCCGGCTTTAGGCCGCCTTTCCTCCCGTCCGGGAAGGCGAGACAATGGATTATGACGAAGAGGCTGCCGAAGCGCGCCGGCGAGCGGAGCCTGCATTTCAGATCGAAATCGATGACTGGGGCAACCAGCATAAGTCTGCGGCTATCGAAGCCATGTATCAAGAGCACCAGCCGCAACTTTCCCGTTTCCTGCGCCGACGGACGAATTCACAGGATGTCGGGGATCTGGTCCAGGAGTGCTTCCAACGCCTTGCCGCAAGCGGCGCGGATATTGTGTCGCGGATCGAAAAGCCCGGAGCCTATTTGGCACGAGCGGCACGCAACCTGCTCATCGAACGTGCCCATGTCGACCGGCGTCGCTTCGCCTCGGCACATCATGAATATGACGATACCGAGCATCCAGGGTCCGACCCCCACGCCGCGCTCGAAGCAAGGGACATGATGCGCCGTGTCGAGGACCGTCTCGAACGCCTGAAACCGAAAACCCGCGACATCTTCCTGATGCACCGGTTCGAGGGTATGTCCTATGCCGAAATTGCGGCTGCAACAGGAATGAGCGAGAAGGGCGTGGAAAAGCAAATCGCCAAGGCCATGACGGCAATCCTTCGCGTAAAAGGTCCGCGGTCATGAGCCGCGAGGTACAAGCGGGAAAATGGTTCGCGCGCATGCGCGCGAGCGATGCGGCGGCTGATCGCGCGAAGTTCGATGCGTGGATGGCCGATCCCGAAAATGCCGCGGCCTATGCCGAGGCGGAAAAGCGCTGGGCGGCTCTCGATGTGAATGTCGCGGGCCGGATCAGGGCGCGTGCGCTGCGCCCTTCCGGATCAAACCGGCTACGCTGGGCAACGGCTTTCCTGCTCGTCGTCATGCTTGCCCTCGGAGGCGCCTGGTATGCCGGGCGTGCCGGGACCGGTCCGCAAATCGCGACCCGGTCCGTCGAGGGCGAAGCCGTTCGGCTGGTCGACGGCACATTGGTTGAACTCCTCGACGGAGCGAAGATCGAGACCAGATTTTCGGAGCGTGACAGGGAGGTCGTCATGACCGGCGGCCGTGCCCGTTTCACCGTAGCGCACGATGCCTCCCGGCCCTTTCGTGTCATCGCCGGGGGATCCGAAATTGTCGCACTCGGCACCATCTTCGAAGTCGATCTGACACGACGCAATCCGAGCGTCCGGCTGGTCAGCGGCTCTGTCGATGTGCGGGCGACAGCGCCCGGCGGACGCACGGTCAGACTGAACCCCGGCGACACGGTCGAGGTACAGGGCGGCGAACCGCTTCATCTGCCGCGCGGCGACGCCGCTCGGTCGACGCCCGACACGGCAATGACGCTACCCGTGGCAAACGTCCAACCGACATCTCGGGTCGTCGCCGACAAGTTGCCGCTCAGCGAGGTCATCGATCAAGCGAACCGGGTGAACAGCAAGTCAATCCGGCTGGCTGACCCCGCGCTCGGATCGCTTGAGGTCACGGGCCGGTTCGATGTCACCGACAGCGCGTCGCTCGCGCGAAAACTCAGCGCGGTTTTCGGACTTTCGGCCCAAGAGAGTGACGGCGCCATCATCCTGTCCCGAAAAAAAACGGGGGGATAATTCAGCCGGCCTCGTCTCGCCCTTCCAGACGGCCATCACGGCCGCGCGGGAGGGAAAGATGAGAGTGAGACTTCTGGCAGCTATCCTGGCTTCGACGGCTGCGACGATTGGGCTTCCAGTGCCCGCCGCCTCGGCTGAGACGGGCCAACAAAGCTATGACATCGCGCCGCAGGATCTGGCGGACGCTTTGCGGCAATATTCCGAACTTTCGGGCCGGGACGTCATCGCCAATTCGGACGTTGTCGCGCGCAAGAAAAGCGCCCGGGTCAGCGGCACCTTCAACGCCGATGCGGCCCTGGCGCAGCTTCTGGCCGGCACCGAACTGGTCGCCGAAAGCGTGGACGGAACGCTCGTTATCCGCGAGGGAAAGGGCGACAGGTTCGCCGAAAGCTCGGCAAATCGCGGGACCGCGCAGAGTGATGACGCGCAGATCATTGTCACCGGTACCCGCATTCGCGGAGCCGGCCCGGTCGGCTCGCCCGTGACGATCGTGGATCGCGATGCGCTTGACCGGAGCGGGCGCACGACGCTCGCCGACTATCTTCAAACCATCCCGCAGAATTTCTCGGGCGGCCCCAGTGAGGCCACATTTGGCGCGACCGCGCGAGGCAATGCGAACACAAATCTCAACTTCGGGTCGGGGATCAATTTGCGCGGTCTTGGCAGCGCCTCTACGCTCACCCTGTTCGACGGCGTTCGCCCGGCCATGGGCGGTGCCTGGGGTGCGTTTACCGATCTCTCCTTGATCCCCTCGTCCGCGATCGACCGTATCGAGATACTGACCGACGGGGCGTCGGCCATTTACGGTTCGGACGCGGTAGCAGGCGTCGTCAATCTTCGCTTCCGCAATCGCTTCGAAGGTGCGGAGACGCGCATGCGAGCCGGGACGGCGGACGGCGATTTCAGCGAGATGCAGATCGCCCAGCTGCTCGGCAAAAAATGGAACAGCGGTCACCTCGTACTCGCCGCCGAATATTACAGCCGCGGCAACCTGCCCGCAACGAAGCGGCGCTTCACCAGCGAAGATCTGCGCCCCGTAGGCGGCCCCGACCTTCGGTCGAATTTCGCCAATCCCGGGACGATCCTTGCCGCCAATGGCCGCGTTTTCGCAATTCCCCCTGGACAGGACGGGCGGGGCCTCACCGCGGCCGATCTGATCGAGGGGAGCTTCAATCGCGCCGACGCGCAGCGGCTCGTCGACATCCTGCCGCGCCAACGCAGCCTCAGCTTCTATGCCTCAGCCGAACAGGAGATCGGGGCGATCACCCTTTTTGCGCGGGGTCTCTATGCGGACAGGCGTTACCGTGTGAACCAGCGCCGGTTCGGACCCGTTCCCGTCACCGTCACGAGCGCCAATCCCTATTATGTCGATCCGATCGGCACCGGTCAGCCGATCACGGTATTCTACGACCCGTCGGCCGATTTCGGTCCCGAGGGCGCGCGCGGTAGAGCGCGCGCCCTCAACCTCTCAGGCGGGGCACGCGCCAATGTTGGCGACTGGTCGCTCGAGATCAGCGGCGGCTACGGCCTGCAGCGCGAGCGCGCCGACGACATCAATATCATCCACATCACGCGCCGCTCCGAGGCGCTCGTATTATCCGACCCGGCAACAGCGCTGAACGTGTTCGGAGACGGCGCGGTCAATGATCCGGCGCTTGTCGGCAGACTTCGCGGCGGCCTTGTCTCGCGGGTGCGCTCGCGAGTCTGGACGGCGGCTCTGCGCGCGGACGGCAGTTTGTTCGATCTTCCCGCCGGCACAGTGAAACTCGCCGCCGGCGCCGAGATTCGCGGCGAACGCCTCGACTATACGTCGGTCTTTGACCTCTTCGGTAACAGCACAACCACCTCGCGCCTGCCCGGGCTTCCGGGCAAGCGCACGGTTCGAGCCCTTTATGGCGAGTTGGTAATTCCCATCTTCGATGCAGGGACGAGCCTCCCGGGTGCGCTGCAGCTGTCGCTCGCCGGACGCCATGAGGATTATTCGGACGTCGGCAGCACGAGCAACCCCAAGCTGGGTCTGCGCTGGACGCCCGTTCGGGGCGTGGTGGTCCGGGCCTCCTATGGCCATTCCTTCAGGGCACCCTTCTTCACCGAACTGGTCGGCGCCGCCAATGCGACCTACCAGCCCGTCTATCTGCCCGATCCTCAATCGCCGACCGGCCAGACGCTGGCGCTCGCGCTACTTGGTTTCCGTCCCGACCTTGGCCCCGAGAAGGCGACGAGCTGGACGGCGGGCGTCGACCTCGAACCCGTCGCCCTGCCGGGGTTGAGGCTTTCAGCCACCTGGTTCGACATTGCCTATCGCGACCGTATCGCGAGCGCCTCCTTCGATATTTTCAACTTCCTCGCACGGCGGGATGTCTATGGCGAGCTTGTCGACGAGACGCCCGACCCGGCGGAGGTCGCTGCCTATTTCGCAAATCCGAACCTCAGAAATCCGCTCGGTGTCCAAGCTTCGGATATCGAGGTCATCGCCGATGCGCGAACTTTCAACCTGTCGCGGGTGACGATCCGCGGCCTGGATTTCGACGCTTCCTACCGCCATTCCATTCCGAATGGCGCGCTCACGCTTTCGCTGGGCGGATCTCGCCTGTTCAGCATCGACCAGCAGGTCACGCGCTCCGCGCCAGCGATCAACGCGGTCGGGACGCTTGGCAATCCCGTGAAGCTCCGCCTGCGCGGTCGCCTCGGCTTCGAGGCGGGGCCCTTCGACGGCGGGCTGTCGCTGCTCCATATGTCGGGTTATCGCAACCAGACCGCGACGCCTGCCGAAAAGGTGAAGAGCTGGACGACATTCGACCTCCAGCTCGGCGCGCGCATCGCTGGCGCTCCAGGTGGGCGAGCCTTCCGCCTGGCACTCAACGTCAACAATCTCTTCGATCGGGACCCGCCTTATGTCCTTTTCAGAACGGCGACCTCGGTACTCGGCTATGACCCCGAGCAGGCGAGCGCTGTAGGGCGAACGATCGCGCTGCAGGGGATCGTAACATGGTGATGCTGGCGGCGGCGATGGCCGCCGCCACGCCGCTCGTCACCGTCGAGGATATTGTGGCGACACGCGACATCAGCGGCGTCACCATATCGCCCGACGGCCGCTGGGCTGCCTATCGTGTGAGCGAGCCTTCGGTGGCCGAAAACCGCGTTGCACTTGGCTGGCATATCGTTGGGGTCAATGGCGGCGACCATCGCCGCGTCGCGGATGGAGGCGCGGCGAGGTTCAGCTTTGCCGGCACGCTGATCGAGAATGCGCCCATATGGGACGCGGATTCGAAAGGCTTCCACTTTCTTGCGATGCAGGACGGCGCGGTCGGCGTGTGGTCGTGGCGCATGGGCGGCAAGGCCCGGCTCGCGATTTCCGATCCTGCCGACATCGTCGATTTCCGGATGGCGGACGATGGTCGCCGCATCATCTATCATGTCGGGGCGACACGAGCCCAAATCGCGGCGGCGGAAAAGCGGGCCTATGATGAGGGGGTGCTCGTTGATCCAACGGTCGATGTCATGCAGCCGTTCGCCGGGGGCGCGATCGTCGACGGGAAGCGCGTCATGCAGCGGCTTCGGGGAGGATGGTTTGAACGCGTGCGCCTCCTCGCGGACACGCCGCCGACGGAAAAATCGGCGATGGTGTGGGGATCGGCCCAGCCCGACTCTCCCGTGCCGCAGACCTCTGCGATCGGGCAACATGTCGTCGCCGGCGACAGCGCGGAGGCCAGAATCGTTCGCGATGGAGGCAAAACCCGCGTCGACGTGTTGCAGCCGGGCCATCCGCCCCTCGAATGCGCTATCGCTGCCTGTGCATCACCCAGGCTCCGCGCGCTTGGCTGGCGCCCCGACGGCAAGGCGCTTTTGCTCTTCGAGGCCAGTCCGGGATCCGAAGAGACAATTTCGTTGTGGCGTCTGAATGGCGAAGCGCCTGAACGGCTCGCGGTCACCGACGGGGCGCCCTTCTCGCCCTTCAATCCCGATCGCTGCGCGATTGGACCCGCCTTCCTTGTCTGCGCCGAAGCCTCAGGCGTCTCGCCGCCGAGGCTTGTTCGCGTCGATTATAGCAGCGGGGCCCGGAAACTCCTGGTCGACCCCAATGCGGACCTGCGGCGCAAGATCGCCACAAAGGCCACGCCCATGTCCTGGTCGATCGCCAGTGGGCAAAAGTTCAGCGGTTTCCTGCTTCGTCCAGCGCACGCTGCGCCGCCCTTCCCGCTCGTGATCCAATATTATCATTGCGACGGTTTCTTGAAGGGCGGCGTCGGCGACGAGATCCCGATGCTGCCCCTCGCGGACTCCGGGATAGCGGTTCTCTGTATCCGAAAGGCTCAGGGCAAATTCTCCAACGCTGAGGAAGAATATGACCTGGCGCTTTCGGGCATCTCCGCCGCAATCGATACGCTCGCCGCAGACGGCATCGTCGATCCACGGCATGTCGGTATTGGCGGCCTCAGTTTCGGATCGCAGGTCGCCCTCTGGGCCATCCGCAAGTCGGATCGCTTCGCCGCCGCGACGCTCTCGTCGGCGCAGTTCGAACCCCATTTCTATTGGGCCACTGCGTTGCCCGGCAGCGGTATGCCCGACACGCTGGCGAACCGATGGGGCCTCGGCGATCCCGACACCGATCCCGAAGGCTGGAACCGGCTTTCCGCGACAAGCGACGCCGCCGGCCTCGACACCCCTCTCCTGATGCAACTACCCGAAGCCGAGGCTCGCCTTGTCATCGAGTTTCACACGCGCCTCAAACGGGCCGGAAAGCCCGCCGAGCTCTTCGTGTTCGCCGACGAGCCTCACATCAAGACCCAGCCGGTGCATCAATTTGCGGTCAATGCGCGCAACCTCGACTGGTATCGCTTCTGGCTGGCCGATTTCGAGGATCCGAACCCTCAAAAGCAGGATCGATATGCGCGTTGGCGCGAATTGCGCGCGGGACATCCCTTGCAACGTCCCGCGCCATAGGTTCGTGCCGGGCGTCCGTTCCCCGGCGGACATCCGGCACGGGCTATTGGCCGCCAGCCGTCGGTGCCCCTGCAACCGAACGCGCCCATCTTTCCATGTCGACGAGTTGCAATATGCGAACATAGTCATTGTCGAGCGCGCCAGCAGGACGCGCGGTCGCGGCGCCAATCGCGTCACAATCAATGATACCCAGCGCCGCCAGCAGTCCCTCCTGCAAAAAGTCGCGCAGATGTGCGCGGTTTCGATCATAGGCCGGCACAAACAGGGATTCGAGTCCGCCCTTCGTTCGGCGCTGTAAAACAAGCGCCGGAAGATCGCCCGCAAACGCCTTGCGCGCTAGTGAGCGATCGTGCCCGCCCGCCGACCATTGCCAGACCGGGACGCCAAGGCCGTATTCGACCAATGGTTGCGAAAGCAGCGGCGCGATCACGGGCACATGAAAAGCGCGGTCATAACCGTCGAGAAAGGGCAGGATGCGCATCAGCATGCCCACATAGGCGCGCTGTCCGTCGCTGGCGGCGGACGCATCGGCAAACCAGGGATGTTCTGGCACCGTCGAAGCATGACGGCTAGCCAGGAACCGCTCATCGCGAGGCCAGGGCGGAGGCCGCTTCAGAAGGCGCCTGATAGCGAAGCGCCATGCTTCGAGCATATGGGTGTTAGTGAGGCGCCCAAGGTCGGAGGCCGCTCGCCAGGCCGCGCCGAGCCCGGCAAAGCGCAGCGCGTCGACTACGGGAGCTGCGGAAATGATATAGCCGAAGAGATTATCGCCGCCGACGCCGGTGAATATCGCGCCCGCACCATAGCCCTCGGCTGCTTCGCATAACCGGATATCGCTCTCGTCGATCAGGCCGAAGCCGCCGGGCCTGACGCGCGGTTCGCCGAGGGCAGCAAGCGGGTCCGGTGGGGCCGCATTCAGCAATATTTCGAGAAGCGCTATGTCGGCGTGATCGGCGACCGCATGGGCGTATCGGCGTTCGTCCCCATCAGGACGCCGCGTCACAAGCGTCACCGCGCGCCACGTCGCACGCGTCCGCGCGAGCGAGGCGGCGACGATCGAGGAATCAAGCCCGCCCGAGAGCTCGAGCTGGACGCGCTCGAACCGCGTCGACCATGCGCCGACCGCTGACATGACGTGTCGGCGGAGCTCGTCGAGCGACGCCTCGACTGGTGGACGCACGGTGAAGGACCATGGCGACCAGGCTTGGCGAACGACCGCGGGCGAACCCATCATGAGTGTTTCGCCGGCGAGAAGCTCGCGCACCATGGCGATCCCGGTTGCCGGACCGCGCAAGATAGGGAAGCGAAGCTGGGCATCGATCGCGGCGGGATCGAGCCTGTCGAGGGAAAGGCCCATCGCCTTGCCAATCTCGAGGTGCGAAAATGCGCAGGCGCCGTCTTCGGCGAAAAAGAGCGCTGGTCCCGTCACCGGCGATCGCAGGACATGGACATCGCCCGCCGGCTCCTTCCAGGCCAGAAGATAATTGCCCCACAAATGTTTGACGGCCCATTCAGCGCCGCGCGCTTCGATTTCACGGGCTTCGTCATCACCGAGCTCATCGCAGGCGCGATTGTCCGAGCGGCGGAACGCCCAGCCAAACAGAAGCGTGTTACCCTTCTTCGAAAACGCTACCGCCGCGTCGCTCAGCAACCGGACATGGGCCAGTCGCGCGACCTCGCGGAGGCTCCCACGGGGTTCAGAATGCGACGCAGCGCGCGCTTCGAAGGCGATGCGCAAAGTCACAGCCTGAAGACCGGTGTGAAACTGAGCACATTCGCCAGCGGATCGGACAACAGATAGTCTTCGGCCTGCACCCAGCAATGCGCGGCGAAAGGATCGAGGCGAACGCCGAAATAGAGGTCGGCGTCGAGGCCCTTTCGCCAGAGGAGGCGCATCAGGGCGAGCGAGTCCGGAACGCAGCTTCGCTGGATCGGGACGTCGGCACGTCGAAGAGCGAAGGCGCGCGCGTGGTCCGCAGTTTCGATCGAAAACTGCCGCCCGACATCCACCGGGCGAGCCCGGCGCCATGCCGCGATACTGCGCTTGATGCCCAATATCCGCAGGCTGGCGCTCGCCTCCAGTTGCGCGCGCAGCGCATGGTGAAATGGAAGATGGGCTGACACACGGGCTTCCGCCTCGAGGACACTTGAGCCGGGCAGCGCAGCCTCCACCGGTTCGAAACCGTTGCTGCCTTCGACCAGCAGCGACCGCCCGCCGGGCCGGGGAAGGCGACGAATTGTGCCTGCATCAATGGTCCCGGCGATCAGGTCCCGCAGAGCCTGGGCGGCCTCGGCCTTGATCAGAAAATAGCGGTTGATGTCGAGGTCGAGCAAAACGGCGCGTTCGCCGATGAAGCCAAAGGAAAGCCCGGGTCGAAGCTGATATGTCATGAGAATGTGGAGGGCGCGGCGATGTGCCGCGCCCTCCCCGGCCTTCAGTCAGCCAGGATGGCCGGAACGAGCCGTTCGAAGCCGCCGATTTCGGCGACGTAGATGAGCGAGCCGCGCGTCTCGATGCTCGCGACGCCCAGTTCCTCGATGCCGTCTTCGACAATGTCATTGCGGTCCATGGGACTCTCCTTCGTCAATGCCGCGGAATTGCGACACGGCCAAGGCTATGCTCCCTCGTTCAAATAGGAATTTTATACGGCTCATATGGGTCGAATATATTCTAGAGCGACTCTTCGCGCGGCCTGAGTTCCGCCACGACGCGGCCCGCGAGAAGGATACGGCGGCGATGGAAACGTGTGATTTTGCTGCGCAAGGCGCTCCAGCGCCCGAAACGAAAATCATCGTCCATCGCGATGATCGCCGCGTCGCTCCGCCGGTCGACGCGTACTTCGGCGGCCCGAAACACATGGCAGCGTTCGATCAAACTCACCGTCGCAAATCGAAGTTCTCGATTAGAGTTGGTCCAGGCGATCGCCCGAAACAGCGCCGCAACCCGCTCGGGATAATCGCCGGCGCCTGAGTCGCTGAACGATCTCTGCGGAATGTGGGGGTCGGGCGGCTGCCCCTCGAGCGCCAGCGCCAGAAGCGACGCGCCCCAGGCATAAAGGTCGTGGAGGTCGGCTTCGGCCAGTATCGGTTGCCGAAACCCTTCGTGACGCCAGGCTTCGAGCAGCCTTTCGCCCGAAAGCCGGTAGAGGGCGTCGCGGACCGGCGTCGGGCTGACGCCAAGCACCCTCGCAAGTTGCGCGGGTTCGAGCCGCTCCCCCGGCGCGAAGTCGCCGCGCATCACCTTCGCCTTGAGCTCGGCATAGACGAGTTCCATCGTCGCGCCGGGACTCATGATCTCGTCCCCGAGGCGACCGCTTGCTGGGACGCGACATGCTGCGCGAGCATGGCGGCTTGATCGGGCCGAAGGGCATCGACCGCCGCGCGCGCGTCCTCGGGGTCGGCATCGAAGAGGACCGACGGGCATTGACCCTCGAAATTGCCGAGATTGGGCCGGTGCTGGACATAGCCGACGAGTTCGGAGATCTCCCTTGGAAAGGATCGCGCGATATGCGGAGGATAGGCCAGCCATTGATTCTCATAGGGCTTGAGCCATCCAAGACAGTAGCTGACAATGATCCCCCGCCGGACAGCTTTGCTATGGTTTGCGCCGGCTCCGTGCAGCGTCGACCCGAGGAAAACGATCGCATCGCCGGGTTCGGCCTCAGCGATGATGGGCGCCTCCCTTGGCTCTTCCACCAGCGCTTCGAGCCCATGGCTGCGCGGCCAGATGATCGTTCCGCCATTTTCTGCAGTGAACGAGGTCAGCGGCCACATGACGTTGACGAGATATTCGACCTCGCCGAGCGCGCCTTGCCACATATCCTGATCGCGATGCGGGAACTGGGCGAGCGCGCCGGGATGAAGCTCGATCGCCTGCGCTAGGTTGAGCTGAATGCGCTCGCACCAATTGCCAAGCGCGATCTCGGCCAATTCGAGTATCGCGCGGTTCATGACGAGGTCCGCCATGTGCGGCGAGCGAATGAGCAGGCGTCCGAAGCGCTTGGTCCTCGCGCCGTAGAAGCCGCCTTCACAGAAGGGTGTGGCAGCATAACGCGAATCGAGGTCGACATTGATACGGCCGAGCAATGACGTTGGCGCGGCGCCCCGGATGATCGCGAAGCCATTGGACATGAGGTCACGGGCCGCGGGCGAGCCTCGACGGTTTATTCCGTATGATGCTGGATTGATGATCATCGCGCCCTCCTCAAGCGGCACGCGCGGCGGGGGCCGCAGCGGACTTGACGGCGATGCCCGCTGCGGCGAGCTTCGCCACCGTGGAGCGATCGATATCGATGCGAAGCGCCACAAGCGCCTGTCCCTGGTGGAGGACCGGCTCGCCAAGCGCGTGGCAATCCCAGCCGAAAGTCTGAATCTGCCGGAACCAGGTATGTTCGGCGACGCCAGTGTAGGTGTGGATGTCGTTCGCGAGGGCATGTTTGGCGAGACCCACGAGGAGCACGTCGCGCGCGATCCGGCGCTGCCGCGCGCCGATCCCCGGCGAGAGACAGAAGCGGGTGATTTCGAAGATGGCTGGCCCCTGAGGGATGGGGCCGGTGACGAGAAAGGGAAAGAGCGCATCGAGCAGCGCGGGCCGCGTGGTTGGCAGCAGACGTGCCGAAGCGAGATGTTCGCCCGCCTCGTCGGTGACGATCAGATAGGTGGCATGGATATCGTCAAAATGATCGACTTCATATTGATCCGCGAGGGCCGGAATGTCCCATTTCAGAAGATCGATGAAGACGCGTTTGCGCGCCGCGAACATCGAACGAAGCGCGATATGTTCGCGGTCCCGGCTATCCTGGTCGATGGTGAGAAGCATGAGATTGTCCCCTTGTTTGAAAAGAGACAATTCAGATGAACCGGGAAATGCGGCCGTGCCATAACACAAAGGGGGGGTGTCAGCCTCGGGCGACATCCCCGAAACAGATCGCGCTGTCGAACAGGGCGCGAATGGCGAGCGCTATCCGCGTCGGCGCGTCATAGGCTGCCCGCGCATTGCGCAAATGCTCGCGCACCGTCTCCTCGCTAATATCGAGCAGCTGCGCGATGACCGAATTGGATTTGCCGCGCGCCGCCCACATCAGACATTCGATCTGCCGATCGGTAAGCTGCGGCCGCTCATCGAGCGAGACGGGATCGCCGAGCCGGCGCGCGGCTTCGAAGACGAACGCCCCGAGGCTTTGCGCAAAGACAAGCGCTTCGGGCGGCATCGATCCGCTATCGGTCCATGCAAAGGATACAGAGCCATGCGCCTCCCCCGGCAAATGCACAGGGACCGTCAGTCCGTCGGCGATGTTGTGACGGCGGGCGCGTTCCAGCACCTCGGCATCTTGAGGTCGCGGCCGATGGAGCGTCATATCGCGCCAGCGAAAACCCGATGTTCGGCGATGACTGAAGCGGTGCACGGGATCCGAGACGCCGAGGCGATTCTCGTCGAACCAATGCGCAAAGCCTTCAGGATAGTTGTGGAGACGGATGCCCTTGTCGGGAGCCGCGAGAAAATCGACATGGTGGCTGATCGCAAACCAGGCGCAGCCCATATGCGAGCAAATCTCGCGGAGGATATCGACGAGCGCGTCCTCGCTATCGACCGCCATGATGTCGTCTTCAAGTTGCCGCGCGGCCTCGATTGTGCGCATTCCGACCCATTGGCGGCACCGGCAGCGTCCTCAAGCCTGACTGCCGGGTGAAGCCCCTGTTTCAGTGCTGCCCCCCAGCCCTCTCAAGCAGGCGAAAGTCCAGCCATGACGCCTGCCGTTGGTCCACCAGCAGCGCGGAACAGGGGCGACGCTATCGGCGGCGCCATATGTTTCAAATATATTCGTCAGTTAGAACCAGATTGGGGATTGTTTCGAAGTCGAAGCACACCGACAATCAAAGGTCACCGCCCGGTCACGG
This sequence comes from Sphingopyxis sp., assembly GCF_016463645.1. Taxonomy (GTDB): domain Bacteria; phylum Pseudomonadota; class Alphaproteobacteria; order Sphingomonadales; family Sphingomonadaceae; genus Sphingopyxis. Next base: position 81,822 of record NZ_JAEMQX010000001.1, read on the forward strand.
GCAATATCTGTTCGAGGATGGGCTTAATGAAGAAGCCAAATTTCAAAAGCGGCTTGCCTCAATATACAATGTCACGAAACTGACGGGATGGATGGGGCGCAGGAACCTGACGCAGCCGAAGCAAGGCTCTGGGCGCTGCTCACCGACAAGCAGCGCCTGTGCCTCGACCTCGTGCTACAGCGCAAGACGTCGAAGCAGATCGCCCGCGAGCTCGGCATTTCGCGGTACACGGTCGATCAGCGGATATCGGCTGCGCGCAAGACGCTCGCCGCCATCAATCGTGACGATACCGCCATCCGCTATGCCCGGCTGAAGAGCATATGCGATCGGATCGCATATGATCCGGTAGAGCTTCCCATCATGCCCTCCCTCGCGCCATCCGATTTCCCGGACGGCGATCCGGACCATTATCTCGATGTCCGCGAGGGCAAAGGGGCGATGGCCGGATTATCGGGCGAACGCCCACCGTCCGGGACGATCTGGAGGCATGACCATGCACCGACTGCCAAGGCTACAATCATCGCCATCATGCTCATGGTGGTGGTGTTCGCCCTGCTCGGCGGGCTCGGTATTGCAGAGGCGCTGACGCGGCTCATGTCCGGCTAAATCCCTTCATCTTGCCCTACAGCAACAGCCGGAAGCCCTGCTTCTGGCAAAGGAGAAGTCATGTCCGAACATCTCATATCCATTGCCACCAGCTTGCAGCAGCAATTGCCGTCAGCCGAAATCCGGATCGACGATGCCCTCATCGCCGTATCGTCGCTCATGGCGAGCGTGGTCACGGCGCGGCGTGATACCGAAGGCGTGCCGCCCGCCAAGGGGCAGGCGACGATCCAGCGCCTTGCGAAAGCGCAGATGGCACTGATCGACGCCGGCGGCGATGTGCTGCGCGTCCATGGCGAACTGGTCGCCATCGGCCAGGAAACGGCGGGTTATGACCTGCACGAGGAATGCCCGAAGCGGGCAGCCGTCCACCGGCTGCATGCGGTCGCAACGTAAGAATTTGACCGGGGGCCGCGAGAGTGAAACAGATGCGAAATGCGTGTCGCGATCTTCGCCCTGTTCCTGCTCGCGGCTCTTGGCTACGCCGCCTGGCGGGGTGGCGGCCCCGAACGGGTGATGGCGGGGATCGCGGCGACGATGGTCGGATCGGACCTTCTGCTGCACCAGTTCGTTGCGCCCGAATATGCGGTTCTCGACTTCGGGCATTTGCTCATCGATGGTTTCGGCGCCTCCGCGACATTGCTGCTCGCACTTTTCGCCTATCGTTTTTGGCCGATGATCGCGGCCGTTCTCCACATATTGCCGCTGCTGGCCCATTCCAGCCGCGCCCTCAATCTCGCGATGGATCCGGCGGCCTATATGGTCATGCAGGTAGCGGCCTCCTGGGCGGTTCCCCCTCTCCTGTTGTTCGCAACCTGGCGGCACCAAAGACGGCTTCGCACCAACGCCAATTATCCGTCCTGGCACAGCTCATCGCAGCGATTTCTCCGGAAGACAGCGAAGACCTAGCGCGCGCGCTTCTCGAAGAGTTTCACAGCCTCGAGAGGATCTGGGCCCAAACGCCCGAAGCCCTGGCCCGCATTCTCGGCGACCACGCAGCGGTGATCGACCTGCTCCTCTGCACGCGGCGCGCGATGCTCGCATCGATGCGCGGCAGGCTCTATTCGAGGCGGATCGATCTGGACGATGCGAAACTCGGAGACTATCTCATCGCATCCATGGGGTCGCTCGCCGACGAACATCTGCGCATCCTGTTCCTCGATGGGTCGCGCCATCTTATTGCCGATGAATGCCTGCAAAGCGGCAGCCTCGCCCATTTGGCGCTCTATCCGAGGGTCATCTTCCGCCGCGCGCTCGAACTCAATGCCGCCGCGATTCTGCTCGTCCACAATCATCCGAGCGGAAATCCGCATCCGAGCGACGAGGACATCGAAGCAACGCGCCGCCTCGCGGATATCGGACATGCACTCGATATCCGGCTGTCGGGTCATATTGTCGTGACCGCAAACCAGACATCACGGATAATCGTCGATGATACGGCCCGACGCGGCACCTTCTCCTTCACCCTGAAGAGCCCCGATACCGCCGCCGATCGGCGGGCCAAGGCAGAGCTCGTGCTGACCAACGCGCGCATCACGCAGCGTCGCCGCTTTCTGCGCCGACAACTTATTGGCGCCGAATGTCTTTTCGTCGAGCCTGCCTGGGACATGCTGCTCGACCTGTTCATCCACCAGTGCGAAGGCCGGGTGCTCCATCTATATCCCATGTGCGTCGCATCGGGCATCCCGATGAGCAGCGCGCTACGACTCGCCCAAAAGCTCTGCGAAGCAGGCATATTACGGCGGCAGCCCGATACCTTCGACGGGCGACGGAGCATCATGACGATCGAGCCCGAGATTATGCATCGACTCAGCGCCTATTTTGCGGAAGGTGCCGAATAGCCGGCTAGCCCTGCTCCCGGCGCCGCATGTGCGCGCCGGAGACCCGCAAGCCCGGACAATGCAGGTTCGGGTCCGCGGAGGTAAAGCAGCGTTGCAACCACCTCGCCTGGCGCAACCGGAACGTGCCGCACGGCACGACATCACCACTCGCCAAGCTTCCGGAATCTGAGGGATATCGACAAGGGCCAGAACGACGCTTCATGAAAATATTCCGAATATATTCCGGCTATTTTGCATGAACAGCGGTCCGCCTGCAGCCGATTGGCAGGTGGCCAGTGAATATTCGGCGCTTATGCTGTGCGACCGCCGCGCCTTCGCGTGGGAATGGCTGCGGCGAACACCCCGGTATCGCCGCCTATGGGCGGCCCGGGACCGGCTCCCGATCGATGCACCGATAAGGGTCGGTCTGCTTGCCTGGATCGACCCCGCCATTTCCGCACCCGAAGCTCGCCCCATCTGGTCGCCTGACGTCGACCCCAAAGTTCTCCAGACGCGCGCCGGACGCCGCGCGCCTGGTCCCGGCGATAATTTCGATGTCCTCGCGCTCGCCGACTATGTCTCGATCTCGGTCGATCAGGCGAACAGAGAACATTGGCTCATTTCGGACGGTCGCTGGCTGATCCGGCTTATGCACCATGATGGCACCTTGCTCGGCCGATCCACTCTTCTCGTGCATGAGATCGAAGGCGTGGATTCAGCGGCCCCAAAGATCGCGGCGTTGCAACAGTTTCTGGCATTGACGGCGCGCGGCGAAATGCCGGCGTCGCTGCGTCCGCGCGAAAGCCGGGCCGCGCGCTGGATACTCGAGCTACGAACCGCCGATGCGCTGGCCGCGGGCGCATCGCAGAAGAGAATCGCCGAGGTCCTGTTCGGTGAGAGTGTCACGGCGCGTCGTTGGCGAATTGAAAGTGCATCCTACCGCTCGCGCGTCCAGCGGCTAGTGAAGGCCGCGCAGCAGTATCTCGCCGACCCATTCAGCGGGCCGTGGTTCCGCTGAGCCACCCAAGCGCGGGTCATCTCCGCAATATCGGTGTCACCATATCGATCGTCCAAAGCGCCGCCGTAAATGGACTGCGACGCTGTTTGCATATCGCGCCTGCCTCCACCCCGTTGGACTATGATAGACGCCGACCGCTTTCCAATAATCGCCTGTGACGGCCAGCCCGGACAGAAATATCCAGCGCGCGGCCTCGGCGTTGAAGCAGGCATCGTTCTGCAACCATGATCGGACATGATCCTCGGGACGTCCGACGAGTTTGGCGATTTTCGGAACCCACCAGCTGTTGACCTGAAGGGGTCCGAGATCATGTGTGCCATTGCTGTTGGCGACCGCGGCGCCGATCCAGCCGCCCTCCTGATCGCGGAGTCCCCACAGGGTGCGCTCAAGCCAGGCCCTGCCTTTTGAGGCCTTGCGAATGCAGGTGGCGAGTTCGACTTCCTGCTGCGCGTCCGGAGGCTTGGCCGATGCCGTGCTTGCGTACCCGGCAAAGGTTGAAGCCGCGACAATGATGGTCAGCAAACGGCAGACAATAGGGAATTTCATCATGGGGCTCGTCGCTCCGACAATAAAAGGGTGTCGATGTCGATGGGTTCGAACGCCATCGGTCCGACGTGACTTCCGCTCGCTGATCCGCAGTCTTCGTGGTCCGGTCCGGGACCATCGGATTTCATCGATCATGGCCTCCGCGATCGGGTTCCTGGTGGCGCCGCTGTTCGGGTACCGGCTCGGGTGCCGCTTGCTTGCCCGCACCCAATAGCCCGTGCAGATAGTCATCGAATTGGCCTGCCGCACGGTGGGCGCGCCCGGCAAGCCGTTCGGCGAGGCTGGCCGGACGGAACATCTCCGCCCAAGCGCGTTCTCGGTCCGCCCGCCGCTGCGCGCGCTCAGTTCGTGACTGCAACATTGCAGCGCGCTCGCGTTCGATTGCGCCCGGGTGGCGCAGGCTCCGTATTCGGTGGCTGTCGCGCGCGAGGCGCCCCAGCCCCTCCAGCGCCGATGTCTTCTCGCCCGAGTTCGCCTCGAGCTTCCGGACGAGGCGCTCGGGATCCTCGGTCCAGAGCTTGACGCCGAAGCGCGCGCGCGTGATCGCGGTGTAATAATTCTGGGCATTGACGAGGCCCGATCCGAGCGGCGCCAGCACATAGGCGCGGTCGTAGGTTTTCGACTGCGCCGAATAGACGGTCTCGGCATAGCCATGATCCCAGGTGCGATGGAGCGCTAAATCAATAGCTTGCGGCTCGGCCTTGCGATCCCAACGGATTGTCGCGACCGAGCCGTCGATCCGCTCCACGGTCCCACGTTCCGCATTTTTAAGATCGAGCTCCTTCGCTGCCAGGCGCCACTGGATGCGGTCGCCCGCTGCCACGTCGCGTGTGTCCTCCAGAAAGACGGCGACCTCGGATGCCCGTCCCAGCCTCGGGTTCCAGAGAAGCTGACCGCCATTCTCGCCCGCCAGCCGTACCCATTGGCGACCCTTGCTATCGGGCTCGATGCCGGCGACGCGATATTCATGGTCCTTGGCAATTCCGCGCGCTGCGTCATCGCGCGCAAACCGGACGACCTGCCCGCACGAATAGAAGCGGGCGAAGCGTTTCTCCTCGTTGGTCATGCCCGACGATGTGAGGACGGAGTGCCGCAGATCCTCAAGCCCAATTGCGCCTTCCCGTTTCAGCACCTCGCGAATCCGGCTGTTGACGATCAGCCGCGTCGCATTGTCGAGAACGAGAATGTTGGTCGTCTCGCGGGTGCCGGGTTTGAGCCGCGTCCATTCGCCAACCAACGATTCCGCAAGCTTGTCGGCGCGCTGGCCGCTAACCACCTTGTCGAGCGCATCGAGCGACGCGGCATAATCGCCGCGCCGCGCGTTTGCGACGGCAGCCTTCATCGACTTGGTTTCCTGCCGAACCGCGACCTTCAGCCGCGCTGTCGGAAGACCGAGCTGCTGCATGAGCCAGGCGGGTTTTCCCTGCTCGATCGCCCCGGTCTGCTTGTTGTCGCCGAGCAAGATGACGCGGGCGCCCGTGTCGCGGCTGATTTGCAGCACGCGGAGCGCCTGCCGGCTGCCGAGCTGGCCAGCCTCGTCGAGGACGAGCACATGGCGGTCGGTAACGTCATGACCGCCGCCGGCAAGCAGCGCCGCGACGGTTCGCGATTCAATGTCGGCATCGGCGCCGAGCTTGCCCGCTGCCGACGAGGTGGGCGCCAAACCGACGAACGTCCAATCGGGATCGGCGGCCGCCTTCAATTGCTGGACCAGCGTCGATTTGCCCGAGCCCGCAACCCCATCGACGCTGACGACCCGGTCACTCGACAATGCGAGCCAGCTTAGCACCTTGCGCTGATCGTCATTGAGGATGCTGCCCCGAAGCGATCCCTCGATCCGTTCTGGTGAAGCTAAGGGTATAGTGTCGTCGAGACTGAGCGAGATCTGGCCCGAAAGCGCGATCTCGAGGCGCGCGGTACGGCGCGAGGTCCGTCCGCGCGTCAGTACGCCGTCGCCCGTTTGCTCCCTGGTCCGCAGCAGCTTGAACCTTTCTTCATGCGCTTCGAAGAGGGGCCGGACATCTTCGAGCCGCACCTCGCCGACATGCGAGGCGAGCCCGGTCCGAATGAGCCGCCCGAGATTGTTGACGGCCTCGCGCGTCTCGGACTGGCGAAGTCCGTAAAGCGATGCCCGGCTCGCGGTCGCCCGATCGACGCCTATTTCCCGTTCGCCGCGCTCGTCCGCGCGGCTGCGAATTGCGTCGAGAGTTGGAGCGTGCGCCGCGGACCGCACCGACCATTGGCTATGAAGGCCTTCGAGCCCGACCTTCTGCTTCGCGCGGCGGGTTTCGAAGAAGGATCTCGTGCGTGCCGCCTGCCCCTCGAGGCCATGATCCTTGGCGTGGGCGTCGATCTGTTCGGCGCGCCGCGACATGTCGGCGATCATGTCCTGCGGTACGCCGCGTATCTCGAAGAGCCCCCGCCGCGGGTCGAAGTCGATATCATATCCGAGTCCGCGCAGGCGATGCGCGAGATCGTTGCGGTAGATTTGCCCGGCGGTCATCTGCTCGGCGAACATGGCGCGGGTTTCGAGGCTGACCATTTGTTCATCCCCCGCGTGCCGGGTCATGTTGAGAATGACGACATGGGTGTGGAGATGGGGGTCGAGCTCGCGGGAGGCATGTTCGGTGAAGCGCGCGTAGAGAAGCTGGCGGGTCGTCTCGTGGACGATGTCGCCGTTCATGCGGCGGCGAAGCGCGGCATCTTCCTCGATCCAGCCGATCGCAGTACCCACCGCTTTCTCATGGGCTGCAACGATACGCTCGTCGCCCGCGACCAGCGCCATGATCGACACCGATTTCGGCGCGTTGACCGAGAAGTCCCAGCCGGGATGATGCTCGATGGTGCCATGGCGGCGACGGCCGAGATGCTGCTCGCCGACCTTGCCGGCGAGCAGCATCTCGAGCGCCCCGCGCTCGACCGCACCTTCGAGCCCGAGTTCGGTAGCGATCCGCCCGCCCCATGCCGAGGGCTCGTTCCCTCCCTTCGTATAATAGTCGCCGATGGTGTAATAGCGGGCGACATTAGCGGGCGTGCCCCCGAGGCGGCGCGGATGGATCATGCCGGATTCGCGGGACTGCGGCGGCCGCCCGGGCGACCGTGCTGGCGAAGCGAGTGCGTCCACGGCGTGGCGATGATCTCGAGGCGTGCAATCGGCGCATCGGGGTCATGTCCCCCGATACCACCGGCAGGATCGATCGGTGCCTTTCCGTCGCCTTTGTCGCCATCGCCAGCGGTGGCGACCGGACCCAGAGGAAGTTCGGGCGCCGCCGAACCGGCGGCCTGTTTCGGCGGGCGCTTGCGCGTGGCAGGCGGTTTGGATGGAGCAGCGGGAGCAGGCAGCGAAGGGGTCGACACGGTGCGCAGCGGGGGATCGCTCCGCTCGATGAAAGCCTCCGCGGAGGACGGCGTCCGGTTGTAGCGATCGTCGAACCGGATCACCGGCAAGCCGCGGCCGAAGCGCAAGAAGCCTGCAAGGTTCGGCAGGTTCGTGACCTCGGTGTGGAGGACGAGCGGCCGCGTCACCTGGATGCGCGAGAGATTGACCCCGTCGCGCATATCATTGACGCCGTAGCTCATCCCCTCATTGGCTTCGACCTGCTCGACCTGTCCCAGATTCTTCGAGACGAGATCGGCGGTGTCGCCGTCGTTCCCCCGGAGTGCGACCCAGGTCGAGCAATAGCCGGTCACGGCGGCGGCTTCCTCCTGGCCATAGGTTGCTTTCAGCTGCGGATAGGACTGGAACCCCAAAATGCCGCAGCCGCCATATTTGCGGGCGCGGGCGAGAAAATCCGAAAGCGAGGGCAGTTTCTGGAGGCTCGGCAGCTCGTCGATCACGCAATAGAGGCGCCGGGCCTGATCGGGTTCAAGGCTCATGATCGCGCTGATCGCAATGTCGAGCCAGACGGTGATCAGGGGGCGGAGCGACGGAAGCTGGTCGGCCTTGACGGTGATGAAAAGCCAGCTGTCATCCCCCTCGGTGGTCACCCAGTCGCGGATCGAGAGACCATCGTCGGTATCGTCGAGATAGGCGAAGCTGCGCATTACCGAGGCAAGCTCGGCCTGCACCCCCGCCGAGGTCCGCTCGCCTTCCGACGACACAAAGGCCGCCGCATCGGTCCCCGCGACATAGGCGCCGAGGGTCTTCAGCGGCGAACGCACGATGGTCTCGAGGAGCGCCGAGACATAGGTGCGCTTCTCGGCCGCGAGCTTGCGCATGACTGCGACCAGAGTCCCGCGCGCGGCCTTCGACCAGAAGGGGTCGCCATGCTTGTCCGGGATCATCGATTCCGCGATCTGGTCATAATGATAGTCGCGCGGGACATCGACCCAGGGCGACCAGATGGCGGTTCGCTTGTCGAGCGGATTGAGGAGGATGTCCTTCCCGGGCCGGTAGAATTTCTCGACGAAGGTGCCGGCGGTATCATAGACGATCGCGCGCCGGCCCGAGGCGCGGATGCCGGCGAGCATCTTGACGATCATGTTGGTCTTGCCCGTGCCGGGAGCCCCGCAGATCAATATATGTTCGGGCTCGAAAGCAAGCGGAACCTTGACGCCGCCGATCGCGAAACTCCCCTTGCGTTCGCGCCAGAGCGCGCGGCGGATTTGCCAGACGGACCCGAAGCGCGCGCCGCGCAGATATTCGTTCGAACCGAGTCCACGCCCCATCCGGGTAAAATAGAACCAGGCGACGAGGAGCGCGCCGAGCGCGAAGAAACCGGAGAGGATCGCCCCGGTGATGATGTCGCTCTCGAGCGTTTTCAGCGCTTCCTTCATGATCGGCGCGCCGATGAGCAGGTCGGCCGAGGTCCAATATTCACGCCCCTCGGGGCTGCGGAACAGCACCGGGTCGGTGGTCCCTCGCGCCGTATCGGACTTGAACAGGGCCTCGGCATATTTGAGGAGAAGGTAGCGCTGATAATCGCCCGACTTTTCGAGCGCGTACCAGATGGCGCCGATGATCCAGATCGCGGTTCCCGCCATCACGGTCTGGAAGAAGACCTGGGTGGTCATGCGGACATTGTGGACGATAGCTTGGCCGCCGCGCGTCCAGCTTCCGAGGGTGTCGTTGCGAAAGATGCTCATGACATCCGCCCTCCCCCCTGGCGAGCAAGCGCATCGCCGGTCGGCAGCCCCCGTTCGCGGAGCAGCCGGTGGGTGTCCTCCATCCCCTTGGCGAGCGCCCGGGGGTCGCGCGCACCAACGTCCGACGCGAGGATCGCGAGTATCTGGATGACGGTCGAATGAAGTTCATCGAAGCGGGCGTGGAAACCGAAGGGATCGGCGCCATTGAGCTGTTCGAGTGCCTCGCGGATATAAGCGGACGGGGTCATGCCCGCCGCGTCCGCCGAGGCGAGCAGACGATCATAGAGAGCGTCGTCGAGCCGGAGAGATAATTTTGCCAAAGTGATGCTCCAAAAAAGTGGAGCCTTTGGACATGAGGTTGTGAAGCGGCTCGACTATAGCCGCAAAGCTCCAATATTCCAATGGCCTAATGCGTCCGACGCGTCGGGCAGAAGATGGCGCTATGGATCAAGGGGTTAGCGGCGCTGTCGGACAAAGTCCGCCGGTCTTGTCCGACATGTCCGACATATGACGCCCAACGAGGATCTCGCGAATTCGCGCGAAAATCCTCGATTTTGCGGGCCAGAGCGCGGCGCAGCACCCGTGCGTAGGGTGCATTACAAACGCCAACGGCGTGCGTCCGCCCACCGCAGCGACCATGTCGCTGCGCAGCCTCGTGCCGGAAGGCGCGCGGGCTCCCCCGCCAGGGGGATTTCTTCCTTCCCGGCGGCCCGCCGGGCATATTCTCGGGAGACTTGATTCATGGCGTATCCATTCGATAGGAAAGTGCGTGGCGGGCAGACCATCGAAAGGAAGATGGACATGCCCAAGAAGAGTGAACGCGAGCGCCTCGCCGACCTCGAAGCGCGCCAGCGCAAGGTCGCAGACGATGTCGAAAATGCCCGCCGCGCGCTGCGCGGCAAATATGCCGCGATCGTGCCCGAGCTCCCTGTCGAGACGCTCACCGAGCGTGAATTTCGGGAGATCGTCGATCTTGCGATCCGTGCTGGAGGGACTGCATCTGTCGCGGCGCTAAAAGCCCTCTCGGGGATGGCCCCGAACAAATGACGCCCATCCCGAAGGGATGGTCCCAGCGACGAGCACGGCGAAGCCGCGCGCAGGAGGCCGGTGCGCCGCACCGCATCGCCGCCCGACGGGACCGGGCGCTCCCGCGTCCGGTTCCCTGAGGGTGGCGACAGGACGCTCGACATAAAAAAGGGGATCGGTCCGAGCTTGCGCCCGAACCGATCCCCTCGCCTTTCTATGCTCGCACCCGTTCGCGCGGCATATCGTGATGCGGGAGCAGCACCGGGTCTACCCCCGCCGCCCGCAGCACCCGCACGAGCTGCGCCTGCACCCCGGTACCCTCGGCGACCACGGCACCCACCGGCTGCAACCGCGCGATCTGGTCGTTGCGGACGAACCCCGCCCGGTTCCCCCAGCGCGCCTTGTCGATCCCCAGCGCGACCAGCGGCGTCTTCGTTCTTGCTGCCCACGCCGCGGCGATGGCATCGGCGCCCCTGTCCTGCGCGGTGGTCAGCAGCACCATGTCGGGGCGCGCCGCTTTCATCTCCTCAAGCGCCTTGTAGATCGGGCGATGGTCGGCCCAGCGAGCGCCCCCGGAGAAGACCACCAGCGGCCCCGCCGGAAAATGCTGCGCGAGGCGGCGCTGGCGGCGCGCCGCGAGATAATCGGTCCCCGCGATAACCGACGCGGTGCGCTTCGACGATACCAGCGTCGCTTTCGGCGCCGACCACGGACGCCCCGTTTCGGCATGGAAGATGTCCGCTGCATGATCGCGCATGCAGGCTATGGCATCGCTCGCTTCATCGAGCGATTCCAGGAGTTGCTGCTGTTCCTCAAGTTCGACGCCGTGGATCTCGCTGCCGTCGGCCGAGCGCAGCAACTCGCGCACCTCCTGCGCCGCCCGGTCGGACTGTCCGGCGAACTGTCCTGCGACGCGGTGGAAGCTGTGGACGATCCCCCATGCGATCCGTTCGGCCGCGCTTTCGATGCGCGTGTCGCGCAGCACGTCGAACACGGTCGTGATCATCAGTTCGACGGCAAGCTGCACCTGCATCGCATCGGGCATATCGCACGTCAGTTCCTCCTCGCTTTTCCCAAGCTTGCTGCGTTCGAGATCGGTGTCGAAGGCGGCGCTGAAGCTGTCGTTCGCCTCTCCCGTCTCCTCGGCAATAAGTGCGGCGATTTCCGAAAAATCCCTTATGCTGCGTTTGAACGTCGTCATATTGACCTCCTCTAGATTGAGAGGTCATTCCCCCTGCACGGGCGCCGAGCATCGGGGTCAAGGATCGGGCGAAGCCCGACCGCGAAGCGGCGGTGGGGGTCACGATTTTCTCTGGCGGCCACCGCACATGGAAGGAAGAAGCCCCGCGCCCGACCCGCCAGGGAAAATGGTGGGGCCCCGCCGTCCTTGAGGCCGATGCGGTCCCGTGCCACGATAAGAAGACTTGAGAGAGAGGAAGAGGTTTGCGGAGCGGGGGCTCGATGCCCCCGATCCGCAAAGGCTCCCGTTCTTGTACGGCGCGATATGCGAGCACGGCGGTGTGGCTGGTTCGGCGCAGCCTGGGCGGTCAGGACGTGCGGCAAATCCCCTGCAGCAAAAAGAAAAGCCGGCGCGCTTCAGCGCACCGGCTCAGGGAGATCAAAGTGACGGTCGGGCCTATGGCCCGGCCGATGTCAGGCGGCGGCGAACATCGGATCGCCGCGCGCCGCTTTCATCGCGCCATGCGCGGTGGGGCGGCGGACGGCGCTCTCCTTCTCAGGCGCCTGGTCCGTCTTGCGGAAGGCGTGGATCGGGACATTGGCCTGTCGCAGCGTCTGGTAGAGATTGGCCTGCAATCCCGACCCCTCGCAAACCACCGCTTCGACGGGACGAAGTTCGGCGAGCTTTCGGTTGCGGGTGAAGGCGGTCTTACGCCCGGTCCCGTAGAGGCCGAAGGCCACGACGGGTACGCGGGTTTCGGATCGCCCCGCCCACGCTGCAGCGATCGCGTCGGCGCCCTTGCGCTGCCCGGTCGTCACCAGCGTCATATGGGGCACGCGGGCGCGGATCTCGTCGAGCCGCCGCCAAAGCATCTCCCAGTCGTGCCATTGCGCGGGGCCGGAGAAGACTACGACCGGCCCCTGCGGCAGGTAGCGCTCGCGCGCATCGAGTGCCCGTTCGCGCAGGAAGTCCTGCGCCGCGATCTGGCTCGCAGTCGAGGCCGAGGATGCACGCGATCCGCGCGCGGGCGACCAGGGCCAGCCCGACTGGGTGCGATACATTTCGGCGGCATAGTCACGCATGCATTCGATCGCCGCGCGCTGTTCGGCAGTCGATTGGCACAGGAGCTGCTTTTCCTCGAGCTCGCTGTTGAACACCTCGCTCATGTCCATGCGCCGGACCATCTCGCCAACCTCGGCCGCGAGAGCATCCTCGCGGCGCTCGAGTTTCCCGGCGACGAAGTGGAAGCTGTTCACGAACCCCCACGCGATCTCGGCGGAAAGCGGCGCGAGCCTCGTGTCGTTGAAAAGGTCGAAGATCGTCGCGATGATCCCGCCGCATTCGGCCTGCGCCGCGAAGGGTTCGGGCATGTCATGCTCGCCCGGCTCGTCACCGGGTTCGATGATCGAAAGCGGGATGGGATCGCCGAACGATGCCTGGAATTCGGGCGTGGCGATCTGTTCGGCGTAGAGGGCACGAAGGTCTGCAAAGCTGTCAACACTTTGCGCGGAAGAATGAGCGACCATGTTCGGTCTCCTTGGATCGGGCAAGAAAAGAGCCGGGAAGCGCAGCTGCGCCTCCCGGCCCGGTTGCGGCGCCTTCGTCAGCCGAAGGGCACCTCGTCGTCGAGGTCGGCGCCGGCGCCCATCAGCGCGCCGTTCGAGCCCGCCGTGCTCTCGCCGAAGCCGCGGTCCTGCGGCTGCTCGTCATAGCTGCGCGTGCTCGCGCCGAAACCGCCGCCGAACTCGGCACGGACGGTCTCGCGGCGCCACGCGATGGTGTAGCCGCCGTCTTCGGACGGAAACAGAGCCACCGGCAGCGGTTCGGGGAGGCTCGGGTCGTCGATATTGCCCGCGAGGAAAACCTCGCCGGTCTTCTTCGACGCCGCTTCCCACAGCGCCCCGACCTGCACCCAGCGCCGGGCGACGTTGAGCGCCAGCACCTCGTAAACGGGTGCCCGCGGGTTCATGCTCTCGACCTTGCGCAGACCGATGCGCGGGAGGTCGATCGTGCGGGTCGCGATCGAGCCAGTCAGACGATCATTCACATTCCTGATTTCACCGATATTCATGACACTTACTTTCGAATGTCGCGCGCGAACCATTTCCCGGCGACACTCTTCCCGATCCTTCTCTCCTCTGTGGCGCCGCGCCCTCGGCCCACGCCGCTGCCCGCATGCGCGCGCTCACCTCGCCGCCCGCGCCGTGGCGTGCGGAGGCCGAAAGCCGATCACTGCGTCACTGAGAGGACTGGCTGGGTCAGCGGAAAGAAGGGGAGCGATATAGGGGAGGTGGCCTCCCGAACTGACGGGCAGCAATGTCATGAGATAGCAGTGGCGACGTCAGCTCTGCGTGCACCACGCCGCATGGATGCGCGGCGCCCTCACCCCGTCACCCGCCTCGCGTGACCAATGCGGCTCGCGGGCTCTCCGCGCTGCCACGTCGGGTTAATGCGTGGCTTCTGACCGTTGGATATGGCGGTCAGGTAGTTTGTAGGCGCGCACTCGCCGAAGCGAATATTCCGAGCGCAGCCCCGGGTGGCCTTAGCCCCTGAAAATGACGGCACCCCGCGCCCGGAAAACCGGGGTCTGGACGCGGAGCGCCGCCCAGATACGGCCGGGCGGGTCGCGTGCCCGGCCGACTGTTATCGGAATGATGAGACCGGTCCCTTTATCGGCACCAGAGGCCCCTCCACCGACGCGGCCGCCGTTAGGGAAACCTCGCCATTCTCAAAAACAAAACTTTCCTGCAGCCGGGATAGTTTGTCTTTTCCGTACAAGGTTTGCCAATCTGGAGTAATCTTTCCTCTCTATAATTCGGCGTCACTGACCCGGCGCAAAGCACGATCGACCAGCGTGCGCCCCGCACAGCCAAGCTTAACACAGGGTATCCCTGGGCTCCAAAGATACCCGCTTTGGCGTTTCGGGCCGATTGCTATTGGGCGGCTTCTTGGAAAATGCCGAAATGGGCGGACGCCCGGACGGCCGAGCCCGTCCGTTCGGCTTGCGCCGGGGCCGCTTGCGTGGCGGCGGCATCGCGAAGACGGGCCCACGCGCGCGTACCGCAGCTTGCTCATTTGTTCTTTTTATGTTCTCATTGATCCATGATGAGAATCGACCCTGACCGAGTCGCACGCGCACTCCTGGACGCCCCAGGATGGGCGCGCGTCGGCCTCACCGCGCCAACGGAAATCATACGCGAAGCGGCCGCGCAGGAACTGGCGCTGACGATCGCGCGCATCCACGGTGAGACCACGGCCGCCGCCGACGCCGATCAGCTGGTGCTGGCGCTGTGACGTGCAGCATACGAAATCGGGCATTCCGCGGGCCACGCACATTTTCGAGGCGGCCATCTGGCATTATGCGGTGCAGCCCGTTTGCCGCTGCGGTCATCACGCCAAGTTCGATGCGGGACTGCTTTGGTACCGCTTTCACCGCAAAGGCTGGGACGATAATCTTCGCAAGGCGTGCCGCCATTTCTGGTGCCGGCAATGCGCCTGGAGTTCCGGCCGCCGCGTCGAACCGCTCCGCCTCGAAGTGGTCAATTGGGACAAGGACGCGATCTGCATCAAGGAGCGGGTCGACGAACGCGAATGGAAGCGCGCGATCCGCCGCTACCGGAGCTAGGAGCTAGACGATGGAGAGAGATTTCGACGACGTCCTGCAGGGTGTCGGCAAAGGCGGGCACCGGATCATGATCTGGGATGGCCAGGAAGAACGCCAGATCGAGGCGCATTGGGGCCTCCGGTCGCGCGACCCCGAGATCGGACAGATCCCGCTGCTCAAGTCCGAAACCGCGCGGATCGAAAGCCCCTGCCTCATCCTCGCCAACGAGTTCGGCATCAAGCGCGACGGCAAGACGCTCTATGCGGCAAGCCTCGTCACCGACATCCCCTTCTTCTGCATTGCCGGGGTCTGGCAGCGAGGGACGCGCGACTATCTCGATGCCTTCGCGGCGTTGACCGTCCCCGCCTATCCGGACCTTGCGCCGCACAAGGACCGCCATGTGGCGGTCGTCGATCCCGACGATTGGTTCGACTGGATGCAACAGGAGCGCCCGCCGCTGGACATCTTGCGCCCCTTCCCCGAAGGTAGCTTCACGATCACGCCGCCGATCCAGCCCAGTTTCGAGGGGCTGCTCGGCGCCGCCTGAACGGGAGCCGCCGATGTGCAACCAGATCACGCTCAAGGCCTCGGTCGACGAGGTCGCCTCGCATTTCAAGGCGCAGCGCAAGAAGCAGACCAATGCGAGCACCGGTGATGTCTGGAAGGGCGGCACGGGCTTCGTCGTTCGCGAGGTCGCCGGCGAACGCCAGCTCGACGCAATGGTGTGGGGCTTTCCGCGGCATTCCACCAACAAGAAGACCGGCAAGCCCAACAAGCCGACCCACGTCAACAACGCCCGCGACGACAAGCTGATGTCGCCTTACGGCATGTGGCGCGAATGGTTCGTCCAGCCCGGGCATCGCTGCCTCATCCCGATCACCGCCTTCGCCGAAGCCGTTGGGCCCGAAGGGCAAATGACACGCACATGGATCAGCATTGCCGACCAGCCGCTGGCCGCCTGCGCGGGCTTCTGGCGTCCGACCGACGAATGGGGCGACAGCTACACCATGGTGATGGTCGATGCCGTCCCCGAGATGCTCGAGGTCCACGACCGCATGCCCGTTATCCTACATCCCGAAGACCATGAGGCATGGCTGCACGCACCGGCCGAGGAGGCGATGAAGCTCGTCACCCAATATCCCGCCGATCGTCTCGTCATCGATCACACGCCCGAGCTCTGGTACGCGGGTCGTACCAGGAAAAATGCGGCACGCACGGCCGCAACCCTGCTGTGACATCGAAAAACCCGAACCGCGCGACACGCCGGCCCACGCGCACCGCGATCGCCGCTATCATCTTCTCGCTCGCCCTGCCCCCTACCCCGTCGGTCGCACAGGACGTGAGCGGCCCCGCGCGGGTCTCCGACGGCGATACGCTCAACCTCACAGGTATCGTCGTCCGGCTTTACGGGATCGACGCGCCCGAACTGAAGCAGACCTGCACGCGCGGCGACGGTCCCTGGGCCTGCGGCCAGGAAGCGGCCGACAAGCTCGCCGCGATCGTGGAAGGCCAGTCCGTGCGCTGCGAACAGCGCGACATCGACGACTATGGCCGCACCGTCGCGATGTGCCAGGTCGGAATAATCGACCTCTCCGCCGCCGTCGTCGATGCGGGCCTCGCTGTGGCCCTGCCAAAATTCACGGCCGCCTATGTTCCCAATGAAGCAAGAGCGCGTGAGCGCAGACTCGGTCTCTGGAGCGGCGAGTTCCAGATGCCCGCCGACTATCGGGCCGCCAACCCCGCCCCGCGCCAGCCGACCGCGCGCGTGTCAGACGGCCCCCGACCGGCGACGCCGCCTCCAGCATCCAACGCATATTTCCGCAACTGCAAGGAAGCCTGGGCTGCTGGTGCCGCGCCGATATATCGAGGGCAGCCCGGCTATCGCCCCGAGATGGATGGCGATGGCGACGGAATCGCCTGCGAACCTTATCGCCCTCGATAGAAACTCGTGGCCGATTGCGGACAGGCGGCTTTGGATCGTAGCCCCGCCAAAACGGACATATGGTCGCCGACTATCGCGGCGTAAACCACATGCTCTACAGCGATAGCAGAGGCTGGCCGGTTAGAAGTGGTCGGCCTTGCGCCGTCCCTCATAAAAGACAGGCATCGAATTAGGTTCGGCGTTTCGAAGAACGCCCCGCTCTTGCGCCAAACACAACGAGCGTTGCGAATTGCCGACTCGCCCTGCGGACAGGGGTCGATAGGCTGCCGGCATGACCGACAAGACACGCGCGCAACCCGTCCGCCAGAATGAAGGGTTACAGATACACCGCTCGGGCACGCTCGATATACTGACGCTCAACCGTCCCGACAGGCTCAACGCCATCGATCCGCGCATGGCCGATGCGCTGACCTCCTATTTCAGGCAAAAGCGCGACGACGATGATTGCCGCGTGATTGTGCTGCGCGGAGCCGGACGCGCTTTCTGCGCGGGCGTGGATCTGAAGGCAACGAAGGACGCGCCCCCCGACCTTCAATTCGGCAATGCCGGCGTCCGGACCGAACTTGCGATCCAGCGCGCCAATCGCGAATTCATCGTAGAAATGCGCCGCTGTCCTCAGCCGGTCATCGCGCTGCTCCACGGCGCGGTGTGCGGTGCGGGCTTCGCCCTTGCGCTCGCTGCCGACATCCGGATCGCGACCCGCGACGCGCGCATGAACTGCGCCTTCGTTAATGTCGGCCTCGGGGGCTGCGATATCGGCGTCAGTTATCTGCTGCCGCGCCTAGCCGGCGCGTCGATCGCTTCCGAACTGATCCTGACGGGTGACTTCATCGATGCGGAGCGGGCCCATTCGCTGGGCCTCGTGTCGCGGCTGGTCGACGACGCAAGCGCGCTGGAAGACGAAGGGCGCACGATGGCCGACCGGTTGCTCAAGGTTGCACCGACCGCGCTTCGTCTGTCGAAGGAAGCGCTCCGCCATGCGATCGACGCCCCGTCGATCGAGTCCGCCATCGCGATGGAGGATCGCAACCAGGTTCTCTGCGCCCGGACCGAGGATTTTCACGAGGCGATGGCTGCCTTCTTCGAGCGGCGACCCGCCGAATGGCGCGACGCATGATCCGCCCCCGCCGCGCGAGCGATCCGCGTGTCGCGCTCGGCCTTCTTCTCACGGTCTATTGCTTCAACTTCATCGATCGCACGATCATTTCCGTCCTCCAGGAGCCCCTGAAACAGGAGCTGGGGCTGAGCGATACCCAGCTCGGGCTCGTATCCGGCACGGCCTTCGCACTCTTTTACTCGGTACTCGGCGTGCCGATCGCCCGCCTCGCCGAACGCGTCGACCGGCCACGCATCATCGCGGCGGCGCTGGCGATCTGGTCGCTGATGACGATGGTGTGCGGCCTCGCGACGAGCTTCATCCAGCTGTTCCTGTACCGCGTCGGAGTCGGCATCGGCGAAGCCGGCGGCACGCCGCCCGCGCACGCGCTGCTTTCCGATCTCTTTCCGCCCGAGCGGCGCGCGACCGCCATCTCGATCTATTCACTCGGCGTTCCCCTCGGAATATTGTTCGGCGCCGTTGCCGGGGGTGCGCTCGGCGAAGCGCTGGGCTGGCGCGCGACATTCATGCTCGTGGGTGCGCCCGGCCTGATCCTCGCGCTTGTCGTGCTGCTCGTAATCAGGGATCCGCGCACGGCGGGCGCGACGCGGACCGCACCCGCCGCGCCGCCTTCGCTCGGCCGAACGCTGGCGCATCTGGCGGCGCGCCGCGCTTTCGTCCATCTGACGATCGGCATCACCGTCGCCTCGACCGCCGGATACGGCATTCTCGCTTTCACCGCTCCCTTCTTCATGCGGCAGTTCGAGATGGGACTCGCCGCCGCCGGATATACGACCGGTCTGATCTCGGGCCTGGCGGCCGGGGTAGGAACACTTCTCGGCGGCCTCGCCGTCGACCGGGCGATGCGGCGCGATACGCGCTTCGGCGCATGGATTCCGGCGACGGGGCTCGCGCTGGCGGCGCCGCTCTCGATCGTCGCCTATTTGCAGGAGGAACAGACGGTGGCGATAGCATTGCTGCTGGCTTCCGGAATCGCCCAGTTTCTCTATCTCGGCCCGACATATGCCCTTGTTCAATCGCTCGCAAAACCGACGATGCGCGCCACCGCCAGCGCGCTCGTGCTGTTGACCGTCAACCTCGTCGGGCTCGGCATGGGACCCCCGCTCACCGGCTGGCTCAGCGACCATTTCGCGGCGGCGGCCGATAACGCGGATAACGCGGCCTATGGGCTGCGTATCGCACTGGTCCTGACCGCGTCGCTCTTCGTCTGGGGGGCGCTGCACTACCGGCTCGCGGCGCGCTATCTCGCGGCCGATCTGGAACGGGCGGGCTGACCGTTGCCGGTTGCGCAACGCGCGTTGGGAAGTTCGCGATACCTGGTCGTCCGGCAATCCGCCTACCGATTATCGCGATGAGCCAAAGAACGGAAAAGAAGACGGATTCGTTGCCGCAACCGCTGGGCGGGACGATGACCGCGCTGCTCGAAAATGGCGTCCCGGGACTATGCGGGCCGGTGTCGATCAGCCCGCTGGCGGGCGGAAGGTCGAACCCCACGTTCCTGCTCGATGCCGCGAACGGCCGCTATGTGCTGCGCAGCCGTCCGGTGGGAGTCACGTTCCCCTGGGCGCACAGGATCGACCGCGAAGTGCGGATACTGACCGCGCTTGAGGGATCGGATATTCCGGTGCCGCCGGTTCTGCTGCATGTCGACGATCCTTCGCATTTCGGTGCCCCCTTCTATCTGATGCCATTGATCGACGGCGCCGCCGAGGAGGATCCAGCGCTGCCGGCACTTTCGCCCGGGCAGCGCGCATCCGCCTATGAGCAGGCTATCGACATATTGGCACGCCTGCACCGGCTCTCGCCCGGCGCGATTGGCCTTGCCGGGTTCGGATCGTCGGGAGACTATAATCACCGCCAGCTAATGCGATGGTCGGAGCAGGTCGCCGCCGACGGAATAGTCCCGCCAGCGCTGCTCGAACTCGGCAGCCTGCTTTCGCGGATCCTGCCTTCGCAGTCGCGAACGAGCATCGTCCACGGCGACTATCGCTTCGGTAACCTGCTGCTCGCGGACGGCCGGGTAACCGCCGTGCTGGACTGGGAGCTTTCGACACTCGGTGACCCCTTCGCCGACCTCGCCTATTTCCTGCTCGCTTTCGAATTGCCGCACGATAATCCGATTCTGCCGGGTCTAGCGGGACGTTCGCGATCCGGTTCCGGTATTCCCGCGCCAACCGCGCTTGTAGAGCGCTATTGCCGCGCCACGGGCTTCGCGCTGCCCGCCGCCTGGCAAGCCTATCGCGCATTCGCGCTCTATCGCACCGCTGCGATCGCGCACGGCGTGCTGCACCGCAATGCGACCGGTGCCATCGCTCCCGCCATGCTCCGCCAACTCGACGTCATCGCCGAAGCCGGACTCGCCTGCCTCGGCCTCGCCCCGCCCGCAAAAGGATAATGCCTGTGAATTTTGAGTATTCCGACCGCTGCAAGGCGCTTATCGAGCATCTCCAGTCGTTCATGGAGCGCCATGTCTACCCGGCCGAGCGCACCATTTACGATCAGGTCTTTGCACAGCCGGACGATTTTCGCCAATGGCAGCCATTGGAAATCCTCGAAGATCTGAAGGAGAAAGCCCGTGCGGCCGGGCTTTGGAATCTCTTCCTCCCCGAAAGCGAATTCGGCGCGAACCTCGGCAATCTGGACTATGCGCCGCTCGCCGAGATCATGGGCCGATCCTATTGGGCCCCCGAGATATTCAACTGCGACGCACCGAACACCGGCAACATGGAAGTTCTTGTCCGCTACGGCACGGCTGAACAGCAGAAGCAATGGCTGCAGCCGCTGCTCGACGGGACGATCCGGTCGGCCTTCGCGATGACCGAACCCGCCGTCGCCTCATCGGACGCAACCAATATCGGCACGCGTATTCGCCGCGACGGAGACGAATATGTGATTACCGGGCGCAAATGGTGGACCTCGGGCGCCGGCGACCCGCGGTGCAAGATAATGATCGTGATGGGGCAGAATGACCCCGAGAATCCGAACCGCCACGCCCGCCAGTCGATGATCCTCGTGCCGACCGATACACCCGGGGTCCATATCCGGCGCTACCTGCCGATCTTCGGGGTAAGCGACGCCCCGCACGGCCATATGGAAACGATCTTCGACAATGTTCGCGTCCCCGCCGAAAACATGCTGCTCGGCGAAGGCCGCGGGTTCGAAATCGCGCAGGGCCGGCTGGGCCCGGGGCGCATCCATCATTGCATGCGGTTGATCGGGGTCGCCGACCGCGCGCTGGAACGCGCATGCCGCCGCTTGTCGGAGCGCACGACATTCGGCACCCTTATCGCCGACCAGTCGCTCTGGCGCTTCCGCATCGCCGAGGCGCGCTGTCGCATCGAACAGGCGCGACTGATGACGCTGAAGGCGGCGTGGATGATGGACGTCGCGGGCAACAAGGCGGCGAAAGCGGAAATCGCGATGATCAAGATCATCGTCCCGCGCATGGCAGCGGAGATCGTCGACATGGCAATCCAGGCCTTCGGCGGCGGCGGCTTCGCCGATATCCCGCTGACGATGGCTTATGTCTATGCGCGCACGACGCAGGTTGCCGACGGCCCCGACGAGGTCCATTCGAACCAGCTGGCAAGATTCGAGCTTGCCCGCCACGCCGCCGCCGATCCCGCAGCGACCGCCGGCGAAGGCGAGGTGATGGTGGCGCAAGGCCGCGATTATGAACGGCTCGAAAATTGGGCGTTCGGCTGGTGACGCGCCGCCTTCACGGCGCCACCGCCCTCGTGTAGACGGCAGGGAGGGAGGCTTGAGCAGAACCATCCGACGACAGGCACCTCCACTCGAGGCGATCGAAGCCTTCATCCTCGCGACGCGCTCGTCAAGCTTCCGCGACGCGGCTGACCGGCTTGCGCTCAGTCCATCAGCCTTTTCGCGTCGGATTCAGGCGCTCGAAGCCTTTGTCGGCGTGGCGCTGTTTGTGCGCGACAAGGGTTCGGTCACGCTGTCGAAGACCGGCGAACGCTATTTGCGGACGGTCGAGCCCGCGATCGATTCGATCCGCCGCGCGACCGTCGACCTGCAGGCGGAGCGCGGCGGCATGGCGCTCCGCATCGTCGTCCCGCAATCCTTCGCGATCGGCTGGCTCATCCCCAACCTGCCCGATTTCCAGCGCGCGCATCCGGAGGTCAATGTCGAACTGCGCATCGGGCGCGACATCGACGATCTCAGACGGGGGCACGCCGATGCCGCGATCTATGTCGGGCCCGGCGACATCGGATCGATGCCCGCAATCCGCATCGCCCCAATCAACGGCATATTGGTTTCGGCCCCGGAGCTGGCTTCCGGACGGTCGCCGCCGACCCGCCTCGCCGAGCTGCCCGATGTCGACAGGCTCGCCGTTTACCGTCCCGAAGGCCTTTGGGAGCGATGGCTGCGCAATATGAAGTATGACGGCGCGCCGCTGTCGCCGCCGACCTATTTCGAGGCGCAGTTCCTGATGTTCGAAGCGGCGGCGGCCGGACTCGGCGTCGCGATCGTTGCGCCGATCCTCGCGCACCGGCTGCTCGACCAGGGCCGACTCGTTCGGATCGGCGGCTATCAGGCGCCGCTGGGCATCGACTATTATCTGGTCTTCGCCGACGAAGCGGTGCAACGCCGCCCCGACGCCATCAAGTTCCGGAACTGGATCAAGAGCGGACTCGATCGCTTTGTCTGAGCGCCGTCAAACGTTGTTCAGCCGCAGTCCGGGCCGCGGCCACCGTGTGGAAACCACCCGGCCGGTGCCCGAAAGGGTAATATAGGCGGTCCGCATGTCGGGACCGCCGAAGCAGATGTTGGTGGTGAAGACGTCCGGCGTCGGCACGAACTCAACGAATTCCCCGGCGGGCGAGACAACCGAAATGCCCGGCTCGCCGATCGTGGCGACACAAATATTGCCATCTGCCTCGACCGCAAGACTGTCGAAATAGCGAAAGCCCGCGGGACGATGGAGGAAGCGCCCGCCATGACCGAAGAGATTGGGGTACGGCACAATCTCTCCGGGCCCCGATATGTCGAAGGCCCAGAGCTGGCAGGTATAGGTTTCGGCGACATAGAGCGTGCAGCCATCGGGCGAGAGGCCGATTCCGTTCGGGTTTTCGAGCGGAAAGATTACCTCACGGATGAAACTGCCGTCGGCGGCGGCATAGAACACGCCCACCCGATCGCGCTCGCGGTGTCCCGATTTGCCATGATCGGTGAACCAGAAGCCACCATGGCGGTCGAAAACCAGGTCGTTCGGCCCGCGCAGCGGCACGCCCCCCGCCGCGGTGTAAAGCGTCCGGACCTCGCCCGTTTCGGGATCGACGCGCTGGATCGACCCGCCAGCATAATCCGGTGCCGGTCCGACCGGGATGTTGATCGCATAAAGCTCCACGTCGCCGAACGCGAACCCGCCATTGTTGCAGATATAGATGGCGCCGTCGGGCCCGACCGCGGCCCCATTGGGACCGCCCGGCAGCGCGGCGACGATCCGCCGGTCGCCGTCAGGAGCGATGCGCGTCAGGCATTGGCCGCGGATTTCGACTACAAGCAGGCTTCCGTCGGGGAGCACGACAGGCCCTTCGGGGAAGGCGAGACCGTTGGCGACGCATTGAAAGTCATCCATGTCAGTTGTCCTTTTTTGTCGCTGCGTCGCGAAGATCCTTGCGCGACAGCTTGCCCGCCGCCGTGCGCGGGAGCGCTTCGTGGATCTCCAGCCGGGCGGGCAGTTCATGCCGGCCGAGCTTGTCGGCGAGAAACTCGCGCAGTTCGCCAATGTCCAGCGTCTGGCCGGTTCGCAGCGAGACCGCGGCGACCGCCACCTCGCCGCGATAGGCATCGCGCTCACCGTACACCAGCGCCTCGGCCACCGCGGGGTGCTCGTAGATCGCCTCCTCGACGACACGCGGATACACGTTGAAACCCGACGCGATGATCAGATCCTTGCGGCGATCGACGAGATGGACCTGTCCCCCGGCGTCGATAAACCCCATGTCACCCGTCAGCAGGCGCCCCGCTGCGAAGGCCTCTGCGCTTTCTTCGGGGCGGTTCCAATAGCCGGTGATCACATTGGGGCCACAAATCGCTATCTCCCCGACCTCCCCGATCCCCATCGGTTTCCGGTCGGCGTCGAGCGTCAAAATCTCGATCGACGCGCCCGGCAGCGGATGACCGATCGCGCCCGCCTCGCCCGCCGCGCCCTGCCGTCCGAGCGTTCCTGCGCCGCAGGTTTCGGTCATCCCCCAGCCGACGACCGGCGGTTGTCCGACGAGCTCGGCCATGCGCGCGGCAACCTCGCCGGGCAGCGGAGCGCCGCCCGAGACGCAATAGCTGATCGACGCAAGGTCGCCCGCGGCGATGCCCGGTAATTCGAGCAACGCGACGAACATGGTCGGAACCCCGAAAAAGAAGCTCGCTCCGCCATGACGAATGTCGTCGAGCGTCTGCGCCGCGTCGAAGCGGTCGCGCAGCAGGATCGTTTCACCGTTCGCGATCGCGCGCAACAGGACGCCGGCAAGGGCATAGATGTGAAAGAGCGGTAGAACGCCGAGATGACGCTCCTCGCCGCGGCGCCAATTCGAGGTCGCGGCGATCGCCGCATCGAACATCGCGACGGCACTCACGAGATTTCCGTGGGTGATCAGGGCGCCCTTCGGCACGCCCGTCGTCCCTCCAGTATATTGGATAAGCGCAAGGTCGCCGGGCGCGACAACCGCGGCCGGACAGGCGGCCGCCTCCGCGACCATCGCATCGATCGACAGGAACGCTTTCCCGGCAGGTGCAAGCGGATTGCCGCCAGTCCAGTAAGCATCGCTTCCGAGCAGAAGGAGATCGATGAGACCGTCATCAAGCAGCGTCGCCGCCTGGCTGCGAAACGGCTCCTCGTCGAGCGTCGCCAGGATTCTGGCCCCCGTATCGGCCAGCTTGAACCGCAACTCGCGCGCCGCATCGAGCGGGGTCAGGTTGACCACCACCGCGCCGAGGCGCATCGCCGCGAAGAACAGCACAGGATAGTGGGGCGTGTTACGGAAATAGAGCGCGATGACATCGCCCTTCGCGACCCCGCGCGCCGCCAATCCCGCCGCGACGCTGGCGGCCGCCGAGGCGATTTCCCCGAAGCGAATGGCACGGCCGCAAAACTCGATCAGCGCCCGCTCCGCAAAACGATCGCACGCGCCGGAAAACATCGCGCCTACGCTCTGGGCGCCTTCGCAAGCCACAGCGTCCATCAGCTTCATTGCAGTTCCTCCTCACTCTGCCAAACCGGCGACAGGCCCCTCCTATATCGCCGCTCCGCGACTTGACCGTTGCCGAGGCTGCAACGGGATTTGCGTGTCGCGCGCCGCGCCCGCATTGCGATCGGCGCAACGCGGGTCGCGAACCCGTCAATGGCCGCGCCTGCCATTCTCCCCCATCCTTGCGACAGGGCGGATCTCGACGAATCCGCCGCCAAGGGAGACGGATATGAAAAACAGGCTTCTCGCCGGCGCCAGCCTGCTTTTGATGGCCGCACCGGTGCCGGTGCTGGCCCAGAACCCGACCGCGACAACCGAACCCGCAACGCAGGCCGACGATCAACTGAGCGAGATCGTCGTTACGGCGCAAAAGCGTGACCAGAATCTTCAGGATGTCGGCGTCTCGATCGCTGCCTTTACGGGCGATCAGCTAAAGGATCTGGGCGTGACGTCCGCCCAGCAGATTTCGGAATCGGTCTCGGGCGTCCAAGTCTACAGCTATCTCGGCCGCCAGCCGACCTTCGTCATCCGCGGTGTCGGGGTTCAGGATTTTGCGCCGAATGTCGCACCCGCCGCCGCCGTCTATCTCGACGAAGTCTATCTCGGCTCCAACATCCTCACCGGCTTTCAGATTTTCGACACCGACCGCGTCGAGATTTTAAAGGGGCCGCAAGGCACCTTGTTCGGCCGGAATACCACCGGCGGCGCGGTAAGCTATTCTACCCGGCGGCCGACCGATGCCGCGGAGGGCTATGCGGAACTCTCCTATGGGAACTACCGGACGATCACGCTCGACGCGGCGGTCGGCGGCCCCCTGTCGTCCACGCTCAAGGCCCGGATCGCCGGCCGCTACGCCAATCAGGCGAGCGGCTATTATATCAACGACTGGACACCCGCCGACACGGCGTTGCCGCTCAGCCCGCTGTTCTTCAACCCGAAACGCAGGCCGGGCGAGCAGGAAAGCTGGGCGCTCCGCGGGCTGCTCGAATTTGACGACGGCGACGGCGTCGACCTGCTGCTCAATGTCCATGGCGGCGAAACAACCGGCGACGTTCTGCCGCTGACCTCGATTGGCTTCTCTTCGATCCCGGGGGCTGCCCAGCCTTGCGCGGCGACGCCGCTCACCGGCATCCGCGATCCGCGATTCTGCGGCGATGCCTTCGGCTATACCGATCTCGACGGCGATCCCTATCGTGTCCGGGTCGATTTTGTTGGGCGCAACCGCGAGCATAATTACGGCGGTTCGCTGCGCGGCGAGTTCGACCTGGGTGGCGCGATGCTGACCTCGATCACCTCCTATGACGAGGCAGGCAAGCGGGCATTCACCGATACCGACGGCGCGCCGCATCACGAGCTCAACCAGCTCCGCGACACGCAGCTCGAGCAATATTCTCAGGAGTTACGACTGGCTTCCGATGATAGCGGACGAGTCTATTGGATCGCTGGCCTTTATGGCGCGCGCGAAAAGATCGACCTGCGCTTCTTCGGCACGCTGTCGCCGCTGCTCGGCCTCACCAATTTCACCGACCCGGCGCTTGCCAGGCGCGTCGCCGACCAGCTCGAACTCAACTTCGCGCAGGACACATGGAGCGCAGCTGCTTACGCTCACGCCGAATGGAAGGCGACCGACCAGCTCACCCTGATCAGCGGCGTGCGCTACTCCTATGAAAGCAAGGATTTCCGGAGCCGGTCGGAGTGGATTTACAATGACGGGCTGACGCCGGTGCGCGCGCGGGTCAATTTCGGCTCAACCTCCGCCGATGCCGCGGTGGTCGATGACGAAGCTGTCTACAAGAGTTTTTCGGGCAAGATCGGAGTCAATTACAAGCCCTCGGACGCGGTGCTGATCTATGGCAGCGTCAGCCGCGGCTTCAAGAGCGGCGGCTTCGACGGCGACTTCGCCTTCACGCGCCAGCAGCTTCAGCCTTTCGAGGAGGAGACGCTGACGGCTTACGAGGCTGGGATCAAGTCGACCTTGCTCGACCGCCGCCTGTTCCTGAACGGGTCCTTCTATCACTATGATTTCCGCAAACCGCAGGTCCGCGTCGCGCAGGTCGACACCGTTACCGGACTGCCGTTTAACCAGCTACGAAATCTCGCAAAGGCCCGCGTCAACGGACTGGAAATCGACGCCACATTCCGTCCCGTCCGCGGTTTTGACCTGCGCGGAGGCCTCGCATGGATCGACACGCGGATCGACGATCCGGCGCAGCCGGTCTTCGACGGCAACGACCTGCCGCTGGCGTCCAAATTTTCGGCGAACCTCCTTGCCCGCTATCAGTTCGGCGTCGGCGACGGGTGGGATATGGCGATCCAGGTCGACGGCAAATATAATGGCGCCTTCTTCCTCAATGCCGAGAATACGCCCTATCTGAAGGAGCGGTCCTACACGCTGGTCAATGCGCGCATCAGCCTGACGAGCGAACGCGGGTGGGACATCGCGCTCTGGGCACGCAACATCACGAAGGAGAGCTTCGCCGTGCAGAGTTTCGCCCTCTTTGGCGCCTACTCCGTCGCCTATAACGCGCCGCGTACCTATGGCGCGACGCTTCGGCTCGACTGGTGAGCGCCCCCACCGACCCGCCTGCGGGGTTCGCGCGGCACTTTCGCCGCAGCCCCGTGACCGACGCGTGGGAGCCGCTATATTCAAAACGCGACGCCCGTCGCTTTGTAATCGGCTTGCGTGTCGCTGAGGCACATTGCAATGCGCGCGCTATGCTGCACGGCGGTGTGCTGTCGACGCTTTGCGACAATGCCATGGGCATCGCCTGCGCACTCGCGGTCGGCGAAGGGACCAGTCTGGTCACCATCCATCTGTCGGTCGATTTCCTCGGCGCGGCGCGTGCGGGGCAATGGGTCGAGATTGCGGCCGAGTCGACGCAACCGGGCCGGACCATCGCCTTCGCATCGGCCGAAGTAACCGCGGACGGGGCGCTTGCGGGCCGCGCCACCGCCCTGTTCAGGGTGATCACCCGGGACGCGGCATCATCCAGCTAAGAAAAAAGGGAGCCGCCGTTGTGGCGCTCCCCCATTTTCAAACCGGCTTCCCGACTGGGCGAGCCGGCCCCTTCCCTTTGCGGCTATCGTATCTTCGTCCGCAATGTCAGGCCATAGGTGCGCGGTTCGCCCTGCGCTCCAACCAGCGTTGCGCCCTGGAAGGTCGCGGGAATCATCGATCCGATGTAGCGCTGGTCGGCAAGGTTGCGCGCCCATAGCTCGAACGTCCAGCGCTCGTCCGCCGCCCCCAAACCCAAACGGGCGTTGAACAAGGCATAGCCCTTCTGCCCCGACGTCGGCCGGAGCAGGCGTTCGGTCAGCACATCGGACTGATAACGTCCGTCGACCTGCGCGAACGCCCGCAGTTTGCCCGCCGCAACCAGATCATCCCACCCGATCGAGCCGGTGACGACCCATTTCGGCGCGTTGGCGAGTTGCTGCCCGGCGATCGCGACGACATTGGCGGGAGGGCCCGGCGGGATCGCGCCATAGCGTGAGCTCGCATAGGTCACGCCCGCCGCCAGTTGCCAGGCCGGCGCCGGCCGCACGCTGGCTTCGAGTTCGAAACCCTTGGCGGTAACGCGCGGGATGTTGGTCGTGATCAGCGCGGCCCCCGTATTGTAGCTGAGCTGATAGTCGGTGAAGCGGGTGTAGAAGAGCGCGCCGTTGACCGTGACCGCGCCGCCCGGCGAGCGGAGTTTCAACCCGGCTTCGTAGTTCGTGGCAAGTTCCGGATCGAAGGCGAGGTCGTCGGCGTCCGGCGCCTTGACCGTGATCGGACGAAAGCCGGCGCGGTCGAGCACGAAGCCGCCCGCCTTGTAGCCGCGGCTGTACGTCGCATAGCCATGGAGCGCGTCGCTGAAATCATAGCTGATCGTCGCGATCCCGGACCATTCCTTCTCGACCTTTCGCGCTGTGTATGATCCGTCGTAGCGCGCGTCGAACAGTTGCAGGCACTGGATGCCCGAGATCGGCGTTGCGCCGGGGGCCGACAGGCCCGCGGCGATCAGCGCCTGGCAGCCGGGATTCAGCGTGTCGACGATATCGACGTCGACGCGTTTGGTCTCGCGCGTGAAGCGAAGGCCGCCAATCAGATCGAGCCGGTCGGTGACGTGCCAGACATTGTGCGTGAATACCGAAATGCTGCGCGACGTCTGGCGGAAATCGTCACGCCCCACGCCCGATCCCTCGGGATAGCTCGCCCCGACCGGCAGACCGGTGTAGAAGGAAATCGGATTAGCCAGCCCTGTCGTCCGCCCGAAGAGCCGGTCGAGGAAGGGTTCGAGGTCGCGGCCGACACGATAGCCATAGCGGCCGAAAGCCTTTTCATGACTGTAGAAGCCGCCGACCATCCAGTCGACCGGCCCCGCTGTCCCGTCGAGGCGAAGTTCCTGCGTGAACGTGTCGAATGCCTGCGCCGCGGCCTTGAAAGGGATGTAGACGAGGTCGGCCTCGGCATAGTCGACCTCGCGCGCCTGATCGTTACGCCAGCGCCGATAGCCGGTGATCGCGGTCAGCTTCGCACCGCCGAGCTCCCAGTTGAGTTCGCCCGACAGGCCCCATTGATCGGTTTCTTCGAGCGAAGCGCGATCTTCTGTCGTCGTTATGGTCAGGTCCCTGCGGCCGATATGGCTGTCGAAACCCATCGCCGCGAAAATGCCGACATAGAGAGGGTCGTTAACGGTGGGCGAATAGGTATCGGGACCCGTCTCGCGCCGATGTCCATAGTCGGCGATGAGCCGGATATCGAGGTCGTCCGCGGGCGTGAGCAGAAGCTGGCCACGCAGCGTCACGCGATTGCGGTTGCGATAGCGCTGGCCGCTGTCGAAATCGCGCAGGAAGCCGTCACGGCGCTGCCAGGCGGCATCGATCCGGAAAGCCGCGGTGTCGGCGATCAGCGTCCCGCCCCCTCCGGCATTCAGCCGGACCATGTCGTAATTGCCATAGGATGCGGCCGCATCAAAGCTCGGCTCGAATTTCGGCGCGAAGGTGATGACGTTGATGAGGCCCGCCGACGTATTTTTTCCGAACAGCGTCCCCTGCGGACCGCGCAGCACCTCGATCCGCTCGATGCCCGGGATGTCGGTCAGGCTGAGATTGGAACGGCTGCGATAGACGCCGTCGACGAAGGTGGCGACCGAGGATTCGAGTCCGGGGTTGATCGCCTCGCTGCCGACGCCGCGAAGACGGATAACGACACCGGCAGAATCGGATGTGGTGCTGGTCAGGTTCAGGCTGGGGGCGAGCGTCATCAGTTCGCGCGTATCGTTGATTCCCGACTTCTGGAGCTGTTCGGACGAAAAGGCCGAAACCGCGATCGGTACGTCCTGCAGATTCTGCGACCTCTTGGTCGCGTTGACGACGATGTCGCCCGATCCGTCGACATTCCCCTCTCCCTGCGCCCATGCCGACGGAGCGAACGCAAGCGTGACGAGCGACAGCCCGCAGCGAAAATTCA
Organism: Sphingopyxis sp.; assembly: GCF_016463645.1. Lineage (GTDB taxonomy): Bacteria > Pseudomonadota > Alphaproteobacteria > Sphingomonadales > Sphingomonadaceae > Sphingopyxis. The sequence goes on from NZ_JAEMQX010000001.1 coordinate 112,426, forward strand.
TTCTCATAAACCCTCCCGATTTTCTTTTGTGGTCAAAAGGATGCAACGACCGCCCTGGTGGGATCGCCATTGCCGAAGCGAATCCGCGCCCAGACGTCGCGAATGGCCTCCGCGCCGCGCACCGCGTCGATCGCGAGCCATTCGCGTGACGCGTCGATGAAATCGCGGGTCGCGCTGGCGAGCGCGGCATCGAAGCCGGCCGGCCCCAGTTCGGCCGCCACGGCGATGATCGCGTCGGGCGCGAAGAAAAAATGCTCGTCGGGGCGGGGCACGGCGGGTTCATCGCGCCCGTGCGTCAGGCCGACGCGGCAGAGATGGACCGGCGGCGACCGCTCGCGCAGGCTGGCGAGCACGGCATCATTCCCGGAAAAATCGATGATCGCGGCCCCCGTGATCGCGGGCAGCGCGCCGTAGGTCGCCACGTCGTCGAAGAAACCAAGATCCGCAACCGCCGCGCGATGGCGTTCGGACGTGAGGCCGATGACCCGCAACCCCGGTCTGTTTCGGCGCAACAGCCAGCCGAGCCCCAGCGCCGTCTTGCTCGACGCGCTGGTGACGATCACCGTGTCGCTCCCCCAAGCTCCGGTCCGCCCGATCAGCCGGTCGAGCAAGAAGGAGGTGATGAACAGCGGACGGATGACCGCCTGCCGTTCTTCGGTACCGGGCGCATGGATCGGGTCGGCATCAACCCGGAAATAGCTGTTATAGGCTGGCGGCAGCGGGCGCCGAGACGGCGCGTTCTCGACGATCAGCCGGGTGTTGACCCGCCCCGGCTCCAGTACCGCCGACGACGCCATCGGCCACAGGCCGTACAGGCGCTCGCCAACCTCGACCGCGGCATGGCGGCTCTCGACGACGGTCGAAAAGCCCCAGGCCGGCACCATGCCCCACGGGTCCGGCCTGGGGAAGAGCGACCAATAGCCCAATCGGTCGCCGAGGAGCGCATAGGTCAGATTATTGGCGCTGAGACTGAAACAATCGATCGCGAGCCGCACAGCCCTGTCTTGCAGCACCGCGGCAGGAGCATCGCGAACCATGACGAGGTCACCGGGAAGCGGCCCGCTGCGATCGACAACGAGGTTGACGGCTTCGGCACTGTGCAATGTCTTTCCCCTGCCCGTTGCCCGTCGTCGCACGACATGGCTTGGCGGGCAGGTTCGCCGCAGACGGGCTGGCAATCAAACGGCCAGAATCGAACGACAATTGCACCGGATGCAATGACCGGCCCGTCGTTCTCCGGCCGGTGTCAGGCGAAGCCGGGTCGACCCGCCTCGATCGATCGCCGCTCAAGCGAGACGCATTGCGCCGCCGGATCGGTGAGCGACGATACGGCGCGCAGATCGACATCGAGCCGCTGCGGAACAAGGTCGAGCAGCGCATATCCGGCATGCGCATTGTCATGGAAGCGGACGTGCGAATTCCTCGCCGCCGCACCATCGAACAGCGCGGCCGGACCACTTCGCGAGGCGAGACAACTTGTCACCACCTCGCTCGCCACGACCTTCGATTGTGGATCGTCGAAGTCGGCGAGGATATTGTTCAGCCAGAAGGAATGGACGTCGCCGCCCAGCACCACGGCGTTGCGAACCGCCGGACGCGACAGGCTCGCAAGCGCGCGCATCCGGGCCGCCTCGTAGCCGTCCCACATGTCGGACCAGCGGGCGTCGGGTCCCTGCGGCAGCGCAAGGCGCGCGAAAAGCGTCTGCTGAGCGATCAGACTCCACCCGGCCGTCTCGCGCATCAGTCCGGCGTCGAGCCAAGCCTCCTGCTGCGCGCCCAGCACCGTCGCAGCGGCGTCATCGACGGCGGCGCAATCCCGCACGACCTGTCCGCCGCGCTTTGTATCCGAACAGGGCTGGATACTGCGATGCTGCCGGGTATCGAGCATATGGACCGTCGCAAGCCGGCCCCAGCGGAACCGACGATAGAGCTGGAGTCCGCCGTTACTGAGCAGGGCCGACGGACGCAGCGGCATATGTTCGAAATAGGCCTGCCAAGCCGCAGCCCGGCGGCGCAGAAAGGCGGTGCGTTCGGCGGTCACACCGCCATGCTCGCCGACATAATCATTTTCGACCTCATGATCGTCGAAGGCGACGATGAAGGGCATCGCGGCGTGCGCTGCGGCGAGATCCGCATCGGTGCGATAGAGAGCGTGGCGAGCGCGATAATCGCCCAGCGTCTGCGGATCGGGCACACCGAACGAACGAACGTCGGGACCGCTTCCGAAGGATTTCTCATAGATATAATCGCCAACCTGCAGCACCGCTTCGACGCCTTGCTCGATCATGTCGCGATAGGCGCTGAACCAGCCATGTTCCCAATGCTGGCACGAAGTGAGCGCAAGGCGAAGCTGCTGCGGATCAGCCGCCATCGTCGCGGTCCGGCCGATGCGGCTGACAGCATCGCCGAGATGGAAGCGATAGAAGAAAGGTCGACCCGGCGGCAACCCCCGCACCTCCAGATGCGCCGCGCCGCCGCGCGCCGCCGGCGCATCGACCCGGCCCGAACGGACGATGCTACGAAAGCCCTCGTCGCTGGCGATTTCATAGCCGAGGCGGGTATCGCCGATTAGCCCCAACGCCCGCGTCCACAGAACGAAACCGTCGGTCGCCGGCTCGCCCGACGCGACGCCAAGGGCAAAGGGGTCGGCAGACAGGTGCGGAACATGATCCGCCGGCGCCGCGCGTGCTGCCGCGAGGAACCGGGTTGCGGCGAGCGATGCCGCCCCGGCGAGAAGCTGGCGCCGCCCGAACATCAGAAGCGCGCCGTCAGCCGGGCATACCAGGTGCGCCCGTTGAGTCCGATCGGCGTTTCCTCGCCGGTCGGAAAGCTCCCGCCGGTCGCGGCGATCGCCAGCACCTGATCGTCGATCGTGTCGGGCCGTGCGTCGAACAGATTCTGGACCCCCAGGCCCACGCGCACGCCATCGAATATCTTGTAGCCCATCGACACATCGACTGTCTCCTTGCCGCCGAAGGTCTGCACTGCGGTCAGCGGCTGCGAGGTGTAGGTACCAAAGGCGGCTACATTGACCCCGACGTCGAAAGCACCGTGCGTCAGACTGCCCTGAAAGGTGAATTTCGACTTCGGCTGCGCCTCGGTCACGAACAGGATCGACTTCATGTTGAGCAGCGGCAGCGCGGGCAGGACCGGGTTGGGCCGCAGCGTGTCGAGCCGGCTCTTGAACCAGCCATAGCCCGCGGTCAGCGACAGTTGCGTGTCGGGGGCCAAGTCCCCCTGCCACCGTGCTGTCAGCTCGACGCCGCGCGTCGTGGTGTCGATCGCGTTGGTGAAGAAGCGGACCTGCTGGAAATTGGTGATACCCGCCGCGGTCAGAATATTCACAACCGCCGCGCCGCCGAGCTGTTCACTGAGCGCGATACGGTCCTTGATCCGGATCCGGAAATAATCAGCGGTAAAGGAAAAACCGTCGATCGGACCGACGACAAGGCCTGCAGTGAAATTGCGCGACCGTTCGGGCTTCAGGTCGCTCGCGCCAAGCGCGCGCGCGACGGGGTCCCCGACCGGCAGCGTCCCGACGGTGACGAGCCGCCCGGCACTGAGCGCGCCCTGCACCGCGCTGAAATACTGCTGCTGCAGCGATGGCGCCTTGAAACCCGTTCCATAAGTCGCGCGGATCGCCGCGCCTTCCATCAGTTCGAGGCGGGAGGTTGCGCGCCAGGTCGTCTTGCCGCCGAAATCGCCATAATCATCGTAGCGGATCGCGCCGCCGAGCAGCAACTGTTCCACCGGCCGCAGTTCGAGATCGAGGAAAGCGGCCCAGGCGTTGCGGCTCTCGTTCGTCGGGTTACGGGGGTTGAACCCCGCAAAACCATCGGCGCCGGTACCGAAATAGGCATTGGGATCGCCGCTTCTGATCTTGTATGATTCATGCCGATACTGTCCCCCTGCCGCGATATTCCCGCCTGCGAGCACGCCGTCGAGCGGCAGCGAGAGCGTGAAGTCGGTGACATATTGGCGATAGGTCACCCCGCCCGAATTAAAGCGGGTCGGGCTGGCGAGGCCCAGCGAGACGTTGGCAGTATCGAAGACGCTGAAATCGGCCTCGTTCGAACCGAAGCTCTGACTGAGATCGGCCTTCAGAGCGCCGATGTCGCCGCGAACACCGACGGTGCCCCCGACGTCCCATATCCGCGGTTCGATGATGGGGAGGAAGCCGTCCGGATAGATCGGTGAAAAGCCCGGGACCCGGAAGCCCGCGCCATTGTTCGAAATCTTGCGCGTCAATGTCCCGAAACCATAGATTTCGGCCGCGTTGCCAAGGGGCAGCGCGGTATCCAATGCGAGGCTCGCAACCGACGCCTTGGGGTCGCCGATGCGATAGGTGACACGGTTGAACCGCTGATCGACGAAGGCACGATTGGTGGGACGTTGCGCACGCGCCGATACGCTGACAGTGAGATGCCCGCCGTCGCCGAGCGCGAGGCCGGCGCTCGCGCTCGCAAGGCCCGTTTCGCCATCTCCTTCCTCGGTGACGCTGCCGAACAACTCGGCGCTCGCGCCGCTGGCGTTGGACTTGAGGATGATATTGACGACCCCGGCGATCGCATCGGACCCATATTGCGCAGCAGCGCCATCGCGCAGGATCTCGATCCGCTCAATCGCGCTTTCGGGGATGGTGTCGAGGTCAACTGCCGCCGACCCGCGTCCGATGCTGTTATTGACGTTCAGAACCGCGTTGGCATGGCGCCGCTTGCCGTTGACGAGCACCAGCGTCTGGTCGGGCGACAGGCCGCGCAACGTGACCGGCTTCGTATTGGCCGCGGTAGCGGTCGTTGCCGCGCGCGCAAAATTGACCGATGGCTGCAGAAAGTTCAACGCACGGCCCAGATCGGGGAAGCCCGTGTCGGCGATCGTGTCACCGCTGACAACATCGACCGGCGCCGACGATTCGAGCGCCGCACGGCCCGACGCGCGCGTTCCGGTAACGATGATCTCGTTGTCGGGGTCCGGACGCGTTTCGGTCTGCGCCTGCGCCGTGCCGCTCGCCAGAATCGCCACCCCCACCGCTGACATCGCATATCTCATCAAAGCTGCCCTCCTGAATTTCGGGCCCAATCTATGAGCGCAGCGGAGCGCAGCGTTATTGCTCAAGCGGAGAGCGGCGTTGCGAGATGCGCAACGCGGCGGCACTTAAACTGTCACGGTGGACGAGTAGCGTTGAGAGTTTCCAGCGCCAGTTTTGAGCCGTTTGGAACAGTGTTTGACGGGCTGTGGTCCTGCTGCCCTCAGGGTAGTAGGGCAAGAAGCCAACGTTCGTGTCGACAAATAATAATGAGGTGATGGCCGATTTCGGACTGACAAGTTTTAGTTCGAAATCGGCGAAAGCTGACGTCGCGATTGCAGCGGCGGTGCGGATCGTGTGAATAAACAGGAACAATGTCTGCTACGCTCGTCATCAAGGAGATTCGGCGCTTTCTCGAGAGCGAGAAGGCCGAGGTGCTCTGCATCAAAGGCCGCTGGGGCGTCGGGAAGACCTATGCCTGGCTTCAGATTCTCGGCGAGACGCAAACCGGCGGCAAACTCCACGCCAAGAAATATTCCTATGTCTCACTCTTCGGACTGAACTCGCTCGACGAGGTCCGGCACGCGATTTTCGAAGGCCGGGTTTCACCGGATAAGGCGATAAGCGGTCCGGATAGCGAAAGCCTCGCCGACCTGTTCGAAGCGGGGAAATCCCTTGTCCGCAAATCGCGAGGCTGGCTCGGCGCCGCGCTCGGCCCCGTCGGTTTTGGCGAGATCGGCAACATGCTCGCGCGTTCGGCCTTTTTTCTCGTGCGCGATCAACTCATCTGCATTGACGATCTCGAACGTGCCGGCGCCGGATTGTCTCCGCGCGACCTGCTGGGACTGATCTCCTTCCTAAAGGAACAGCGCAATTGCCAGATCGTGCTGCTCCTCAACGATGGGGCAATGGGAGATTTGGATCTCGATCAGTTCCAGCGCCTGCTCGAAAAGGTGGTCGACACCGCCGTCATATTCGCGCCCTCGCCGGCCGAGGCCGCGGCAATTGCGATCCCGGGCGATGGCGCGATCAGCGACGAACTCCGCCGGGGCGTGATTACGCTCGGAATCACCAATATCCGGGTGATCAAGAAGATCGAGCGGATCGCGTTGCAACTCGTCGACCTGCTTCCCGGCGCGCCCGAGCGCATAATCTCGCAGGGCATCGTCGCCTGTCTCCTCGGCGGCTGGTCCGTCTATGAGCCGGGCCAGGCACCATCGCTGGAGTTTCTGCTGGGTTATAATTCGCTCCATGCTGCCATGATGGAGCGCGAGAACGGCCCCGACGAGGCGTTCATACGCTGGCGCGACCAACTCTCGAACCTGCCCTACAATGCGAGCGACGATTTCGATGTGGCCATCTTCGATGCCGCCGCGGCGGGCTATTTCGATGCCGAGCGGCTGCGGACGGAAGCGGCGAAGCTACACGAGGAGTTGCAGCGCAACAGCCGCATCAACCCTCTGTCGAAGGCATGGGAACGCTATAGGGAGTCGCTCGTCGAGGATGACGCTTTCGTTATCGACGCCATCGAAAAGGCGGCGCACGAAAGTCTCGCGATTACAGACTCGATCAACATCAATGGCACGATCGCCTTCCTCCGCGAGCAGGGACGCGGACAGCAGGCCGACGCGATTGCCAAGGCCTATGTCGATGCGCAGCCCGAGAATCCCGATTTCTTCAACATTCTCAATCATCATTTCCCGGCCGACCAACCCGCCGATCCGGCGCTCGCCGCGGCGCTCGCGCAGCGGCTCGCGACGTTCCGGGACGAACGCGATCCGAAGGCCGTCATTCTTGACATCGCGCACGGCCGCGCCTGGCAGGATGATGATCTCGCCCTGCTCGCCGGCATTGACGTGGATGCCTATCAGGCGATGTTCGAGGGAACCGAAGGATCCGACCTCTCTCTCCTTGTCCGAACGGCGCTTCAGATGGCGCGTGGCCACGAACATGACCGTCCTGAGATCCGGGCCACGGTAGAACAGGCGCTCGGCCGTATCGCCGCCAAGTCTCCGCTCCGGGCGAGGCGGCTGCGCCAATGGGGGTTCGCGCCGCCAGCGGAAAATTGAGGCAATCCCGACCTTCGTTCAGGCCTGGTTCCATTTGAGCATGGTAAGCCATGACTGGCAGCGAAGCGATTCCGCTTGACAAACGTAATCCTATACATTACAAGCATACAAATGACGTCACCCACCGCCTTTCCCGACTCTGCAACAGAGGACGCCGCCTTGGCGAAGGCGAAGGAAATCGCGGCGTCGCGGCCCAGAGGCGATTCCTCTCGCGAGCCGGTGGCGCACGACCCATCGCATACGGCGGGGTTCGCCAAAGACGTCGCGCGACAATCCGAACCGGCGGAAAGCGCCAAGACAGCGCGCAGCATTCTTCGCGAGATGCTGGGACGGCGCGAGCCGTTGACAGAATCGCAGATGGCGGCGGCGGAAGCTGCCAACTTCGGGTCGCGTCTCCTCATGCCGATGTTCAAGGACCCGCTGGAACGGGCGCGCTCCAGCGCATTCGCCTATACCAAAGCGACCGAACGGATTCACCATATCTGCGATGGTCATAACAGGATGCTGGGGACGTCCGAGGCGCTTCGCCATGTTTGCGACGGACAGCACTCGGCATCGTCGGCGCTGCTTGAGAGGGCGCGCGAGGTTGCCGAAGCCTGCTCGGCTGCAACAAGCATCAAGGGAATGACCCTTTGGTCGACGTCGCTGCAAGCGCCGCCAGAAATGGTCTCATTGTTGGCGCGGTGCAATGCGTCGAACCCGCGTTTACCACTACTGCGTCAAGCCGAGACCCACGGTGTCAGCGGATATCGCTACCTTTGCAAACCGCCGCTTCCAAGCGACGAGACCGCCGCACCGGTCGGTTCGGATGTAGACAATTCCTCCCCCGCAAGTGACGGCAGCAAACCGGCGGAGCTACGCAAGTCGGTTTTTGCCGAACGCGAACAATCCTGGAATGACTTTCGCGAGACCGCGCTGAACGCGGTCGATCCGGCGGCGATCGGCGTGCAGGCGAGGATGGGCGCCCCGCGGGTTTGGTCCATCTATTATCTGAGCAACTTCCTCAATCGCCAGGTCGCCGTCAATCAGACGACCCGCTCGGCGCTGCGCAAGCCGGCGCCGCCGCTTAAGTCGTTCGGCATGATCCAGCGGATGGGTCTAGATCTCCGCCTGACCGAGCGGCTGTTTGACAATGTCCTCGCGCGCATCAGCAAGATGGGCGATCGCTCGGCCGAAACGATCGAAGCATTCGTTCGCGACATTTTCGAACAGGTCGCGCTCGTCATTGGACAGCATCGTCTTGTACGCGCCGTTGCCCGACCGGACGGGCGAAACACATTCGAACGTATCCGAATCTTCGACATCCATACCGGCGTCTCGCCACCTCTAGCCCTGGATCGCCAAGCGCTTTGCCGCGCATCGATCAATCAGGTCCCTGGAGTGAATGAATATGGATATCCCCGACCCGCGCCTTGCGCGCATCTTTACCACCGCCGCGTGTCCCGAACTGCCTTTGCCGGTCGTCCGGAACGCGCACCGCCTTATGCGCCTGCTGACGGCCGCCGCCAGTTGGTCCGACATCGGCGTCTTCACCAAGGTCGCCCTTTTGAAGGACGGCCGGTTCGCCGCGCCGGTTCATGGCCGGTGGGCGATCAGTTTCGAATGGGACGACGAGCTTGACCGCATCGTCAACCCCAGCCTCGAGCGTTTCTAGACCAGGAGTTTTCATGTCGAGCGAAGCCGAAGTTGAGTCCGTCGGCACTGTCTTGCGCAAGCACATTCTCGAAATGGGCGGCGTCAAGCAGGATGAACTCGCTTCGGCGCTCGGCGTTTCGCGCCTGAGCGTCAATGAACTCCTCAATGACAAGCGCGCCGTCACCGCGCCGATGGCGCTCCGCTTGGGTCATGTACTTGGGACGACGCCCGACCTCTGGCTGAACCTGCAGCGCGACGTCGATCTTGCTGCGGCGCGCAAGCGCTTCGGTGCTGAGATCGCAGCACTTGCCATTCTCCGGCAGCCACAAACACAAGAGCAAGTCATCGCGCCCTTCGAGGAGTTGTTTGCGGAAGCCGACGAAACGTAGGCCAAGCGACTCCTCTCGATCAGCATTCCAATTTGGTGCTCAAACAAAACGCTGCACTCTTCACTCTGCAGCCTGCCGCCCTAAGGTACGCCCATGGCCGATTTTGGACTGGCGGGTGGCAGCGGTCGCGTAAAGCGGACGGCTGCGCTCGTAGACGCTTGGCCAGCGACAGGTGACAACGATCCGCCCGGAGCCACATCAACATCGACGCTCTGACTATTCACTATAGCGAGTAAACACCCAGTCCCGGTCGGACACCTTAACTTCGTGATAGGCGGAGCAGGCTTGGTACTGGGCCTCATCGGTAGGCTAGCAGCTGAGAAATCGTCCGAACCCCCAGCCTCAGGATTTGGTAAAGCGTTTGCTGTCCCTGACCATGATTAGCACCGTCGTCGCGGGGCCGGCCACTGTGGCGGACGCTAATTCGGCCGAGGGCGTGCGATTCCACCCCAGCTTCACAAGCGTCGATCCGTCGACGATAATTCCGAACGCGGTTTTGTCGTGTCCCTGACTGCCAGTTTCCAGCGCAGGCACTTCTCGTGAACTGGAATGGGGGTTTTTATATCCTGCTTGTTGGAACAGATACGGAACGCTAAAGGCCGGGGAAAGGAGTTTTGCACGTGGCGACGCTGTTCTTTTCCTATTCCCATCGCGACGAGGCGTTGCGCGACGAGTTGCAGACGCAACTGGCGATGCTCCAACGTCAGGGCATCATCGAGACATGGCATGATCGGAAGATCGAGCCGGGAACCGCGTTCGACAAGGTCATCGGCGCGCATGTCGAAGAGGATGATATCCTTCTCCTTCTCGTGAGCCCTGATTTTCTCGCCTCGGATTATTGCTACGAAGTCGAGATGATGCGCGCCATGGAGCGCCACGAAGCAGGCGAAGCCGTGGTGCTTCCCGTCATTCTACGGGCCTGCGATTGGAAACATGCGCCGTTCGGCAAGCTCCTTGCCGTTCCCACCGATGGCAAGCCGGTGACGCTCTGGCCTGACCGTGACCAGGCATTTCTCGAGGTTGCCAACGCCATTCGCACCGCGGCGGCGTCGCTTGCGCCGCAAATGGCTACACGTGAAAGCCCGGCGATGCGGTCGGTTTTGCCGTCGGGGAGAAGCGCCGTCGTGCCCGAGGCGCCGCGGTCGAGTAATCTGGCACTCGCCAAGACATTTTCCGACCGCGACAAGGATGAGTTCCTGCACCGTGCCTTCGATTATATGGTGCGGTTTTTCGAAACATCGCTCGACGAACTAGGACGGCGCAATCAGGGAATCGAGGGAAGTGTCCGCCGTATCGATGCCGATCGGTTTTTTGCGACGATTTATCGCGATGGCGCGGCGGCGGCGCGCTGCACGATTTTCATGGGCGGCATGCTGGGCCGGGCAATTCATTTCCTCGAAGGCCAGACGAGCGATACCAACAGCTTTAGCGAATGCCTCCATGTCGAGGCCGACGATCAAAGCTGCTTTCTTCGCGCGATGAGTATGAACGTCGGCCGTGACCCCGCCGCGAAGCTCACTTTCGAGGGGGCGTCGGAGATGTTTTGGGCGGCCTTCATCCGGCCGCTGCAGCGCTAGGGAGATCGAGCGATGCTGCGAGGAATTGTCGGCGTCGTTTATCCCGCCGCGCTAAAACCGGGACAATTTTATGTTCGGTCCGATTATGCTGGCGGGCGCTGGCTCGCGCTCTGCGTCGGAGCGGCGGCAGGCGATGGCCGGGCGCCGGATCGCTGGGAACCCGTTTTCGACCGTCCCGATCAGAGCGGGCCGTTTCTTCAGCTTCCAAGTGACAGCGAACCCGTCGCATTGCTGCCCCCTGTGGCCGTGCGCGTGGATCCCGTCGCCGCAGCGGCCAGCCCCTATATCGGGCAGTCTTTCAAGGGGCAACTCCTCGTGGCGGGCCATTCTTGCTTCGTCATCGCTCCGTTCGAGCGCGGGATTGGCCGAGCCACGATCGACCTCGCCAGCGGCATGCAGGCCGCCACATCGCTGCCCGATGGATGGCTCGGCTTTTCGGACTGGTCGTTGGTGGTTGGCGACGGCGACGAGGAAAAAATCCTGATGCGATATGGCGGTTCGGACTGACCCGTGCCCGGTCGTCAGCCGTAGAAAGCGGGGACGGCTCGCGGTTCATTCCGGCGGCCGCCAATAGCGCGCTTCGATAGCGCGCGGTTGCGCATCCGGGGTGTCGAAACGCCGCTCCCTGGCCGAAATGCCCAGGTGGCGGTGAAAGAGCGCGACATAGTCGGGATCGTCGGCGAGATCGGGTGCGAACGCATCGAGCCGCTTGCCGACTTCGATCGTGGCGCCGCCGGTCGAGACCACCGGGATAATCGCGGCCTCTGGCTGAAGCTCCCGGAACAGGTCATATTCGTCGATGATCCCGCTCATGCCGCCGATGAAGACGGCGGCGGCGAAGCGATGCTCGCTGAACATCCGTCGACGCATATGCAGCAAGCTTTGCGCGCGATCGCCGGCGATATCGTCGGTGAGCGTGACATTGCCGAACCGTGCGTTGTCTTGCGGAAACTGGTCTTTGAAATGGCGTGACTGATAGAGCCCGACCCAACGTCCGTAATCGAGGTCCAAGTCTTCGGCGATGACCCAGATCATCGGCGTGATCGCAGGATGGCCGCCCCAGATCAGCGGACGGCGTCCGAGCGTGACATAGACTAGCGCCGAGACCGCGGCGGTAATCGCCACCGTGTCGGCGGTCGCGGCATATTCGGGACCGCGCCGCGGATCGGGGACGCCGGCGGACAGGAAAATTGCGTCCATTTTCAAGCCTCCCATCCTGCCAGTTCCCAACCGGCGTCGGACACCTTGATCGCGCGCACGGCCGCAATCTGTTCGTCGAGCCACTTCAGATGCGCCGTCCAGGCCTGCCGGATTCCAATATGGTCGTAAACGAGCACCGGTATGCCCTGCTGCTCGGCGCGCCGCGCCTTTTCTACCACATCGTTCAAAATTTCAGCGGTCGGGATTCCGACGATCGGATAGGCCCAGACCTTGCGTTGATCGAGCAGGCGCACCGCGATTGCCCGATGCGCGCCGATTCCCTCCACCTCGGCCCCAATCTTCACAATGTCGGCCCTGAGCTTGCCAGTGATCGACATGAAGCGCGCGGCAATGCTCCGGCTGCGCAAATCCTCGACCCGCAGCAAGATCGCATCGGCGGCGGTATCGACGATCGGACCGTCGGAACCCGTCAGTTCGTCAGCATCGAGGTAGACCGTCTCGGCAAGGTCCGTCATGCGGTTCGGCTCGAGCCCTGGCCATATGACACGGAGGACATGGATTTCCTTGGCACGGGCACGGCCAATTTCCTGCCGGGTCCAGCGGCTCTCGAAATAGGTCGGTGTGTCGAGCATGACCATGACATCCGAGTCGACAAGGCGGTGCCACAACACTTCCTGGAAGGGATCGCCGGGTCGAATGTCGTGCGTGTCGAGAAAGACGTCGAACCCGCGTGCCGACAACAGGTCATGGAGTTGCAGCGCTGCGGCGCGCGCCTCGGTACGGCGGTAGCTCACGAAGACACGCCGCTGCTGACGAAGCAGGCCGATGCATTCGAGGAGCGCTGCTGCGAGCTCGCGCATCGGTTCGTCGTCACCCCGCCGGCGAAGCCCGTTCGCCGACTGGAGGAAATCGGGAATGCAGGTGCCAAATTCCTGGGTTGGCCCCACGGTCGGGATCACGGGCGCGCTTTGCGCAACGAGCATCCGCGCCGCTTCGACATCGCTTGCGGGGACGCCCCCGAAATAGGCAGCAACGAAGGCGGCGCGGGGGTTGCGCCCGGCCACGCTAGCGCCGTCGTGAAGGATCAGCTCGCGACCGATTTCTATCCCGAAATCGCCGACGAGCGTGGCAATCGCGCGGACAAGCGCAGCTCGCTCGGCCTCGGTGGGCGAACCGAGAATGGCGAGTTCGTAATGGCTCATTGCGGTCTCTCCTCGCGTCAAAAGGGAACGCATGCCAACCGCATCATTGCGGCGCCTCTGGACGACGGAAGTCCTTTAGATGGCGTTCGGCATAGCCGTCGATATCCCACGCGACGGGATGGATCAGCGCGTTTTTCGGTGGGCGCCGGCGACGGAAAAGATTGAGGCGGCGTGTCGTTCGCTGGGTCTTGTTGTCCCAGCGCTTCTTGGGAAGAAATTCTGCCGGCCACCAATAGAAGGGCATGCGGTGAATTTCAGCCTTCGGCGAGGCGGGCGTGAAATGGCTCCCCTCGCTCTCGCCGAGTATGTCGGCAAGGCGGTCTTTATCGATGCCAAGCCCTTTCGCCGCGGCTTCGTCGGCCATCCAGCGGAGCGAATATTTGCTGAGGCCGGATGCCGATTCGGCATGACCCCCGCCGACGTCGCAATGATCGCCCGGAAACCACATTTCCGCACAATCCTGCCGGGCGTGCGGGCGGAAGCGGTTTGTCCTGAAAAAGGCCCGCTTCTCGTCGAGCGCAATCGCATGCCGGATATGCGCGATATCCGGATTGGCGCCCGTATAGGGTAGCGCCACGGGTGTTCCGATCCAGCCGACCGAACTCACCGTATCCCAAACGCCAACAAAATGGGGCTTGCATTCGGCCATCGAGAGATTGGCCTTGAAACGCCTAGCGAGCGTCATGACCGTGTCGAACGCTGCGCCTTCGGCCCCATTGGCGCGCCAGAACATCTTGATCGCATAGGGTAGAAGCGCCTCGTTGCCGGGCATCGGAACGCCGTAAGTGGAGAGCAGGGCAGCGAGGATACGGACGGTATAGGCGCCGCGGCTGAATCCGAACAGGAAGAGCTGGTCGCCTGGCCGCCAATGGTTCATGATGAACACATAGGCGTCGCGCAGGTCGTCTTTGATCCCATAGCCGAACGCCATGCCCCCAACCCGCGCCAGAAAATTGCCGACGGGAAGCGGGAAACCGGGCGACGCGCGCGTTCCAAGGCCCGGCTGATAATAGACATGCTGCGTCTCGAAGTCCTTTTCGAGTGCGTAGACCAGGCGTGCGACATTGGTTTGGTGTTTTGCCGGCTGGTTCGACGTGCCGTCGCAGCAGACAATGACGTTACGCGGCCGCTTGCCCTCCACAGGCCCTCTCCCTGATTTTCGAGACCGGCACGATAGCTCATGGCCGCGCGCTGCAAAGCGCAATCTTCCCCGATATGCTATTTATCGGTAGCGTGCGCCCGCCCCGGCAATCCTTACCAAAGCCGATGCGATAATGTTTGACAGCCGGGTACGGCCCTCGCACCTTCGAGCATGTTCGGCGTGTCGCGTGTTCGCGCCGCATCGATGCTCGCGCGGCCGTGACGGGAGGGGACATGATCATTCTGGGTCGCGAGGTGGTCAACAGCCTCGTTCTTGGTCCCGACGCTGATGGGCGTCTCGTGCAGGATTCGCCGGTCCGCAGCGACGTCTGGGCGGGCTATGCCGGGGCGCCAGGCGAAGCGCTCGATCTCCTGGTCGAGGCCTATCGCGACACGCCCACCGGGCTTGTCGCGGCGCGCATCGCCGCGCGACTTTACGATACGCCCGAGCGCCCCGGCTTCGGCGACGCCGGCCATCGGCTCGGCTACGGCCTGTCCTTCGTCGAAGGTCTTGTGGCGGCCCGCCTGCGCATCAAGGAACTTGCCTATTCGCTGCTGCCTTTCACCCGCTGGGCACGGTCGCTTGGTCTCGCTGCCGACGATGGTGTCGCAGCGCGCGTGGAGGAGCGCGTCGCGCGGCAACTGCACGAGCTGCGCCGCAGACGCGGTTGGGAAAGCGCGACCATCGAGACGCCTCCCGGGATCGAACGTCTCGCCGCGACGCTGCGCGTGCTGGCATCGCTGCTATGGGCCGAAGGCGCCGAGGCCGCCGACGCTGCCGAAATCGGGACGCCCGCCGACTTTTATCGCCGCGCCGACATTGAGGCGATCGCGGCGCTTGCCGGCGAGATTGGCGAGCATCTGGTGCGGCTGCGCCCCATCGGCCTAGGCAGCGATTATGATATATTCGCGGTATCGCTGAACCGCCCGGTCGAGCTCGCGATCGACCGCTCGGTGCCGGCGATCAAGGGCGACGCGGCCGCGACGCTTTTTTCTGTGAACTGCGAGCGGCTTGCCTGGGCGGTCCTCGACACGGGGATCGATGCGAGCCATCCCGCCTTCAAGGATTTGCGCGATCCGCCAAACAGCCGGGTCGTTGCCACCTATGATTTTACGCAGCTTCGCCGCGCCGTGCTCGTCGATCATCTTTATAATGGCGACATCCTCCGCGACAATGCGCAGTTCCTCGCCGAAAGCAGCGGCCTGCCGCTCGGCTTGGTCATAAAAGATCTGTTATCGCTCGCGCAGGACGCACGCGAGCGTAGGCCCATCGACTGGATGCGCGCCGAGAAATATGTTCTCGAGGCCTCGCCCGGCGTGCCGGCGCACCCGCACGGTACGCATGTCGCGGGGATCATCGGCGGCGGCTGGGATGCGGCCGACTTCGCAGGCGGGGCACCGACTGCGCAGCGCGGGGTGTGTCCCGATATCCGTCTCTATGATTTCCGTGTCGTGACCGGAGGCGGCGGCGATAGCGAATTTGCGCTCGTCGGCGCCTTGCAGTTCATCCGTTATCTCAACGCAAGATCCTATCACACCGAAATTCATGGCGCCAATATCAGCCTCTCGATTCGCCACGATGTGCGTAATTATGCATGCGGCCGAACCCCTGTTTGCGAAGAGGCGAGCAAGCTCGTTGCTTCGGGTGTGGTCGTCGTTGCGGCCGCCGGCAATCACGGCTTTCAAAGTTACCATCTTAGCGATGGCGGCGCGTTCGAATCCTACGCACCGTCGAGTATCACCGACCCGGGCAACGCCGAGGCGGTGATCACCGTCGGTGCAACGCATCGCACCTCGCCCCACAGCTATGGCGTCAGCTTCTTCTCGAGCCGCGGGCCCACGGGCGACGGTCGCCAGAAACCTGATCTGGTCGCGCCCGGGGAGAAAATATGGAGCATGATCCCCGGCCCGAGCGAGGACGCTCTCAGCGGCACGAGCATGGCCGCGCCGCACGTCAGCGGCGCGGCGGCGATGCTGATGGCGCGCAACCCCGAGTTCCTCGGCCGCGCCGCCGAGATCAAGGCGATCCTGTGCGAAAGCTGCACCGATCTCGGACGCGAGCGCAGTTTCCAGGGGGCGGGCATGCTCGATATCTTGCGCGCAATGCAGCGGGTCTAGGGTGGTGAGGTTGCGGTTGCGAAAAGGGAGAGGGGGAAAATATGGAACTCGAGGTCCTGCCTGCCGCCAAGGGCGATTGCCTGCTCCTCCACCATGAGGAGAATGGACATAAGCGCCTGATCCTGATCGACGGCGGTCCCGCTGGCGTTTACAAACAGTCGCTCAAGCCGCGCTTGCTCGAACTACGCAAGGAGCGGATCGCCGAAGGCGCGATCGGCAAGTCCGATCCGCTCGTCATCGACCTCATAATCGTTAGCCACATCGATGATGACCATATCAACGGCATCGAGGCGCTCTTCGACGATATCGCGGCGCAGGGGGGCACGCATAAGCCCGATTTTCGGGTCGATCGCCTGTGGCACAACAGCTTTCTGAGTCTCGTCGACACCAAAAGCGGTGACGTTGCCGCGCTCGCCGGGGCGGGCGATGCCATCATCGCCAGCCTCGGCGCCATAGCGCCCGAGGCCACGAAGGAGGGCGCCGAGGACCTCGGAATGGTGCTTGCGAGCATTGCCCAAGGCTATAATTTGCTTACCCAGGCCAAGGCGCTCGGCATCGCGATTAACCCCGAATTTAAGGGTAAAGCGATCGAGGCGCATAGCGCCGCGCCGCTCGACATCGACGGGCTGTCGATCCGGCTTCTCGGCCCGCGAAAGACCGAACTCGACGCTTTGCGAAAGGATTTCGCAGCCTGGCTCAAGGCGCGGAACAAGGGCCAAGCGACCCCTGCATCGCTGCTCGCGAGCTTCACCGACACGTCGGTCGCCAATTTGTCGAGCATTGTCCTCCTCGTCGAAAAGGAGAAAAAGCGATTCCTTCTCACCGGCGACGCACGCGGCGACAAGATGATGGAAGCGGCCGCAGCCTTCGGTCTCGCCAGCAAGTCGCAACCCTTGTCGGTCAACATTTTCAAGGTGCCGCATCACGGCAGCGACCGAAACAACAGCGCCGAATGCTTTGCGATGTTCCCGGCCGAGCACTACGTCTTTTCGGGCGACGGCAAGCATGAAAATCCCGACCGCGAAACATTCGAATATCTGGCGGTGGCGCGCGCCGGCGCAAAGACGATCGTCGAGCTGACATATCCGCCCGCCGACATCGACAAGGTGCGCGCGCAGGAATGGGAGAAGAAGCACAAGCCCCGCCTGTTCGATCCCGCGACGCAAGGCGTCGCGCCCTATTTGTCGAAACAGAAGAATTTCGTTGTTCGCCATCCGCCGCCCCGCTGATCCTAACATGGAGTCGTAGATGCCCGACAAAAAGCTTCGCGTGATGATATCGAGCCGCTGCAACGACCCGTTTCCCGAGGGCGGGTCGCCGCTCAGCGATTTGCGCCGCGCAGCGAAGCGCGAACTCGAAGCCGTGCGCCTCTTCGGGAAACCGATGTTCGAGGTTTGGATCAACGAGGATGCCCCGCCCGGCGACGCCGCGGGCGATTCGATCGACATTTGCCTCGGTCAGGTCGACGAAGCCGACATCGTCGTTGTGCTGAGCAATGGGAACGCCGGCTGGGCGGCGGGAGCATCGGATATCGGCATCTGCCATGCCGAATTGATGCGCGGCGTGGCAACGACGGCGGGCAAGGTTCGCCTCGTTGCGCTCCCCGACATCGCCGACAATCCTAAAGATCCTTCGCAGATCGCGCGCAATGCGCGGTTCCGAGAGTATCTCCAGACCCAGAACTTCTTTCGTGGCGGTTCGGTACGAACCCGCGACGACGCCCTCGAGCGGATTCGCGAAGCCGTCTTCGACGCAGTTCAATCACTCGCGCGCTTGGGCGTGCGCGAGGCGCGCAAGGGCAAGTTCCACACCGGCGAGGCGCTGCAGTGGAGCAGTCTCAACTTTCGCGATCGCCAGGCGCTAATGGTCGACACGCTCGCCGACTGTTTTGCCGCGCGGCCTGGTGGCAAGCGCGCGGGAAACCGCGTCGAATTACCGGTCGCGGGAAAAGCCGTGCTGTTCGCGGTCCACGCGATCCCGGCGGCTTTAACAATTGCCGCGGCGCGCGAGCTCGTCGGCCAACCGTTTTTACGCGACTTCGAATATGAGGCGGCGCTCGCAGCCGCGGCGGGCCCCGTTCATGTGATCGGTTGCCAGAAAGGTGCCACCGAAAGCCAAGCGATCGCGATGCTTGGCTTTCCCGACGCGACGGTGGTGGCGGCGCCCTTCGGTGTCTATGCCGCCGACCCCCTGCAAAAAGTGCAGTTTCTCTTTCTGCAGAATTGCCGCGACCGAACAACGACCCGCTTTAGCGCCCAACGCTTTTTCGATTGGATCGACCAGTCTGGCGAAGCGGCGGCGCTGCTTGCCTGCGCCCAATCGCGGCGGCGGATCGTCAAAGCCATCGCAGGCGAGCAACCATCAGGCTCTCGTTGATCGCGAGGGGCAAAACGATTGTTCCCCTAAAGCGATGCGATTTCGACGCCATGCTCAGTGTCGCCTGGTTGCCAAGCTTTGAGCCTTCTTCCTTCGGAAAAATTCACCCTTCGATAGAGATCGAGATATTCGTTGCCATGGATTCCCCCTCCGTCCCTAGTCGCGGCGACGAAGATTCGGTCCGATTGCTTGACGCCATCGGCGTAGCCGATTTCCCAAGGGCACCAGCGTGACTTCATGGCATTGGGCGTCGCCAGAAACATGAAATAGGTCGATTGCTTGATCCGTCGCTGGATATTCTCGGCGGTTTTGCGGTTTGGACGCGGCGGCATGTCATGGTCCATCCAGTCGACATAGGCGTCCCAGCCGGCATCATTCAGCAGCTGGACGAAGCCTTTGACATATTGCTCGTCCTTGTGGCTGTGGCAGAGAAAGACAGTCTTGGCGTTTCGGGTCCGCGCTTCCTCGACCATGGCCTTGGTGACATGGACCCGAAAGCGCGTGGAGGCTTCGGTAAGCGTCGACAGATCAATCGCCATTGCTAGCGGCCCGCTGCCTTGGCGGCCGCCTCGATCCATGCGGGCATATTGTGATACCCGTCGTCGCCCACCCAGCTGTAGGTCGGATAGATTTTCGAAAAAGCGGTTTTGATGCCGCCGCGGTCGATGCTCCAGTGGTCGAGCGGATTGCGCCCCGGCACATCGATACCCGTCTGCGGGTCTTTCACGCCGAACAGGTCGATCGCGAGCAGTCCCTTGCCCAGCTCGTAGCTGCGCTTGATCTCGTGCTTGACCCAAGGGCGATCATAGGTCTGGGCACCAAACAGCACAACCGTCACCGACGTGCCCTTGAGCTGCTGCTCGATCCAGTTTTCGATACCGCCCGCGCGCCGCTTCGCTTCCTCGAACTCGGCCTTGTCGTAGAAGGGCTGCGCTTCGCCCTCGGGCCTGACGACCCAGCTCTGCCGAACTTGCTGAATGCGGCGCACATCGCGCGCATAGTGAAAACTGAAAAATACCCGACGTGCCATGTCGCCCCCACTATTTTTACGCGCCACCGAATGACCAGATAGCGATCCGCGTCAGCCTTCAAGGGGCCGATGATAGCGATATGGACCGCTCGCCGACAGCATCAATGGAGCCTTTAAGTCAAATTATATCCGATTGGGAGATAGTTCGGGCGCCGACAATTTCCAGGGATGTCGCTGCGCCCATCCGCGCCAATGCGAAAAAGGGGATGGCGAGACGTTCGACCAGGTCGCCATCATCACATCGATGGATGGAGCCGCCGGCTGCAACATTCAGGCGTCTCGCGCCAAGGACGCGACCAGGGCTCTAGGCCGGTGGCGGCGGCGCCGTCCCCGGGCCGCGTTGCGGCGTCCTGGCCATTCGGTGACGATCTCCTGGCGGGTGGGCCGTCGGCCCCACGCGGCCCGCGCGCAACCGCGCGGCGCTCTTGTCGGCCCTTCCCTCCGTCGTGGCGCTGGGGTAGCGCACAGCCTTGGGCGTGGCCCGGCGCGTCGCAAGCCAGCCTTAGCCGCGCTACGGCCCTTGCCACCCCATCGCGGCTCCGACGGGGCCCCGGCGGCGCGTCCATCGCGCCTCGCTGGCCGCGCCCCTCGGTACATTTGGTCGCGCTGCTAAGCGCTGAAGTGGGACACAAGCATCGAAACCAAAGCTTCGTGTCTCCTCCAGTGAATGGCCGCTTTTGGGAACAGCGTAATCAGGATCTAAACGACCAATATCAGGCGCAAATCGGACGCCGCCGCCATCGCCTCCCCTGCTGTTCTCAAGCCACAGCCCAGACTTGGTTGATCACTTTCGCTGCCAGCGCAATTTTGTTCTCCGGCAGAAACCGCCCGTAATGCTGGGCGACCACATCTGCGGTATCTTGAATTGCATAGCCCGCCTGCTCGTACGATCCGGTTTCTTTGAGGATATGCGTGGCAAGAACATCGCGCACATTATGAGGCCCATGCGGCAACAATCCCTCAATCGCTCCACGCTTGGTATAGGGGTTGAAAATCCCATAGCGCTGAATGGTCAGCCGCCATGCTTCATAGAATGCAGACTGGCTGTATGCGGCTTCTCGGCTGGTGGATTTTACCGTCTTCACAAAGAAGTTGCCGGGATCCGGAGCACCGTTGAGCAGAACCGGGCGATGTATCCGGATATATCTATCAATAAAGCGATAGAGATCTCCAACGTCCGGCAGCAGCAGCCGATACGGCCGCTTCGCGAAGAAAGAGGAATTCGCGTTCTTGAAGGCCGCAGCGGGGATGAGCACCTCCCACCCCTTCTCCTTGGTGCTCCAGCGCAGTTCGCCGCACCTCTGCGCTTCAAGCTGGCGCTCCGACCTCGGAGTCCCGCCACGCGGACAAAGGAGCAGTTCCCGCATGTTTCGTTGTCGGATGCCCAAATGCAGCCCGAGCCGGATCAAGAGCAACGAACGCATGGCTTCGGCTGCCGGACGAGGATAGCGCCCCGCAGACGGCATCAACCGTACAATCTCCTCCGCGATCCGCCGATACTCGCCGATGGGGCTATCCGCCTCCAGCTCGACCATAATCGGTTCGAACGTATCGCGATGGACCTTTGCGACACGCTGAATCTCTTTCGCTCGGACCATGCCGTGAGAGTAGAAGGCCTCGCAAACCCCGTCCCAATCCGATTGCGCAGCTTGGATGTCCGCTTCCGACACCAACCCGGGGATCTGGCGCAGCCTATGCGCCAGATCCGGTCGCTGCCGGAGCCAGCCGGTGTCCGCGCGGGTCATCGCCAACCCAAGCTGCACCATGTTGACTTCCCAGATAGTAAAGAAGCCGCGCCGCCGCTCTCGCCATCTTACGTACCAGTCCCAGACGGCAGGAAAAACCAGCAGAGCGACGCTGAGCTTGGCGAGTGGCACGCCCAAACCAGCGACTGCCCCGTCGGGCGACGCGGCGAGCGCGCCGAATAGCAGTCCAAGATGATCGACTTTTTGAAGCGCGGTCTGCTCATTCCAGACGCCGTTGCGCTGATAACCGATCTCGGTAAGCGTCGCCGTCTTGAATTGAATGAGATGTGCGACTTCCTCCGCCAACGCTCGCGGGGCATCGCGCGATGTCGACACGAGTTCGAGTTCGATGTCATCCAGTTCGCCGAGGTCGAACTCTTCGGCAGGCTCAACCGGGACCTGCGGCCGAATGTTGTTCAGATCCGGGAAGCGAAGCGCATAACGTTGCCGCATGGCCATGGCCTGATAGCGACGATAGTCGGTGGCGCCGGAAATAATGACCTTCCGTACCCAGTCCAAAATCTCGCGGCGCTCGCGAAGGGGGCGCCTGTCAAAATCATTGGGCAGATGCCAGGCCATCCGGCGGCGTTCCGCCACACTCATCTCGCCGAGTTTGGTATGCCCGCTCCCCGCTCGCCCGGTATGCGGAAGCTTGGCGGCGAAGTAACCGGCCGGAAGGCGATAGCGCGTCTCGATGCGGCTCAGAATTTCCAGGCTTGTAACGGATCGCGGTACCTTTGTGCCAGCGACCCAATGCACGATGGTCTTCCGGTCGATACGGTCCTTTGGTCCAATAATCGCTTTATGCAGATGCCACGCGGTGTCGCCGTGCCGCTCCATATGCAGCGCCAGCGCCTCGTGGAATATGTCCCGATCGCCCCACATGGTCGAGTTCGGCTCGGGAAACTCCACGATAGCGCGCGGCTTGGGACCGCGTTTCTTATTTGGTTGGGCCGGGAGCACTGGTGCTTTGGAAATTCGCTTGCGACGGCTCTTGGGAATCATGAAATGGATGCGATCCTGTAATCAGTTACGGCGTGGGGTTGGGCTCCTTACAGGAACAAAATGATTTCGGAAGCTCAATGGGCCGAGTGCGGATGATCGATAGAAGGTGCTTCTATCGATCATAAAATACCGCTATCGTGATCGATAGAAGGGCTCGGTATCGATCATGCAGTGGAATTGGCAACAAGCAGACTGGCCGTCATTCCGTTATTCCCCTTCCCTCCTCCAGGATGTGGAGGCCAGTTTCCTAAAGGGAGCCGGCGTTGTCATCGGCGCACTACATCACGTCGATCAGGAAGCGCGGCAGGGTTTAACGCTGGACCTCATCTCTCAGGAAACGATCGAGAGCTCAGCGATCGAGGGTGAGATTCTGGATCGCGCAAGCGTGCAGTCGTCCCTCGCCCGCCACTTGGGCCTGACTGCTGAAAAACGGCGCGTCGGCAATGCCGAGGCGGGCGCCGCCGAGCTCATGGCGGACCTGTTTCAACGCTACGCAATGCCCTTGAACGACGAGCTTCTGTTCAACTGGCACGCAATGCTGATGAACGGCAGGCGCGATATCGTCGACGTCGGGCGTTATCGAACGCATGAGGATGCGATGCAGATCGTTTCGGGCCCTCTCCATGCGCCGCGCGTCCACTTCGAAGCACCGCCCTCATCTGAGGTCGCGGGGGAGATGAAAGCCTTCATTGCCTGGTTCAACGATAGCGCACCGGACGGGAGGAAGCCGCTCGGCCCCGTCTTGCGCGCTGGCATTGCTCATCTCTGGTTCGAAAGCATCCACCCCTTTGAGGACGGCAATGGACGTATCGGGAGAGCGATCGCGGAAAAGGCTCTCGCGCAAGCCCTGAACGCGCCCACACTGACCGCTCTGGCCAAAACCATCCATCGGCATCGCAAAGACTATTACGCCGCTCTTCATAGAGGGAGCCGCGATCTCGGGATCGACGACTGGTTGAACTGGTTCGGAGCGATCGTGCTGGAAGCGCAGGAACGCACCCTGCTCGAGGTTCGCTTTTTGATCGGAAAGACACGCCTGTTCGACAGCATCCAAGGGCAAATCAACGAACGACAGGAGAAAGCTATCCTACGCATATTCGCGGAAGGCCCTGATGGCTTCACAGGTGGATTGAGTGCTCGCAACTATCAAACGATCACCGGCGCCGCTCCTGCGACGGCTACGCGCGATCTAACAAAGCTGGTCGAGCTCGGAGCGCTTTACCGAACGGGTGAGCATCGCCATGCTCGCTATCACCTCAAGTTCTTGGCTGAGGTCATCTGAAGAACGATTTACCGCACAGGCATTTGGCCATATGTGGCCAATAAATCTGCGACATACGGACAATCTATCCCTATCATTTCAGGCCCTGACCGTGTGAGAAATAACGGGGCCGACGACCTAAAAACCTTTGGCCTGTTTGCCGTTTACGTGTGGGAGGCCCCAACGAAAACGGAAAGAATAAAAAGACACAAGATCAATATTTTAGAAGAACCAATGACTCTTAATCAGCGGGTCCTAGGTTCGAGCCCTAAAAAAAGTGCGTCCACCATTTTTCCTTTGGAAATCGACGGCACCCTCATCGATCGAACCGTGAGCCCGGCTACGAAGTGGGCCAGCCATCCTATAGTGTCCGTCATTGGCCGTATAGCGGACCGGTAACTTTCGGAAGCAAGCTCGAAATAGCGGCTATAACTGCCGAGCCCTACCCGATGCCCGAATTGGCGGCATAGACCGTCCGCATTTAGGGCCATGGCTCATGCATCAGAGCCGGAAGTTCGAGGTTTGCAGCGAGCGCGAAGGGTGAGCAGAAAGCCGATCCACGAGCCGCAATAAAGGGACAAATCGACAGGATAGTCGAGCATGCCGGCGGAGCTGGCTGATGACGTGGGCACTGGACCGGAGCAAATGATCGCCGGCGCCGCTGACGGGTTCGGTGACTTCTTGAGTTTGCGACTGTCTGCGCGTGTGAAAGTTCCCACGCGCGCCATTGCAGTTCCATTCATGTCCCGATCTTCACCGCTACTCTGCGGCGCAGGGGGCCTGCCCAGCCCTTCTGCGGAGACGGCCCGAATCGGGCCCGTCCAATGCTGGCGGGAGGCTGCGG
This sequence comes from Sphingopyxis sp., assembly GCF_016463645.1. GTDB lineage: Bacteria > Pseudomonadota > Alphaproteobacteria > Sphingomonadales > Sphingomonadaceae > Sphingopyxis. The sequence continues at coordinate 137,004 of NZ_JAEMQX010000001.1, forward strand.
CATTTTTACCGGTTCTTGCGCCCCTCGATCAGTCCGTCAACGAGGCTGGGGTCGGCGAGGGTCGAGGTGTCGCCGAGCGATCCGAAATCATTTTCGGCGATCTTGCGCAGGATGCGGCGCATGATCTTGCCCGAGCGGGTCAGCGAAGCGGATTGGGCAAGCGCCATGTCCCTTGCACAGGACCGCTTCGGCGGCCTGGACATATTGGTCAACAACGCCGGCCTCTTCCTGATGAAATCGCTCGCGGATACCACCCTCGACGATTGGCGGCGCATCCATACCGTCAATGTCGAAGGGGTATTCCTCGGCTGTCGCTATGCGGCCCCTCTTCTCGCGGAACGGGCCAGCCTTTGGGCCGCCGGTGGTTCGATCATAAACCTGTCTTCGGTCGCCGGGCTGATCGGTTCGCCGAACACCAGCTGCTACAATGCGTCCAAGGGCGCCGTTCGCCTGTTCACCAAGGGGGTCGCCATTGAACTCGCCAGCCAAGGCATCCGCGTCAATTCGGTCCACCCCGGCGTCATTGACACGGTGATGGGCAGCGAACTGGTGGCGGGATTCTCCGATCGGCTCGGTGTCGTCGAGAGCGACGCCCGCGTCGCGGTAGGCGGACTGCACCCGCTCGGCCGCTTCGGACGCGATGCCGATGTCGCCGCCGCGGTTGCCTTTCTCGCTTCGGACGACGCCGCTTTCATGACCGGCTCGGAAATGGTCGTCGATGGCGGCATGACGGCCCAATAAGATTCGGCGGCCGGCTCCGCATTGCGGGACCGGCCGTCGACCATCATCATCAGCCAGTCGGTCTTCAGTCGCGATTGACGTCGACAACAGTTCGGCCGCGAATTTCCCCGGCCAGGATACGCGGCGCGCGCTCGATCACATCGGACAGCCCGATCTCCTCGACCATCGCCTCCAGCTTCGCTACGTCGAGATCGGTCGCGAGGCGCGCCCACGCCTCTTCGCGCGCCGCCATCGGCTGCATGACGCTGTCGACGCCCGACAAGGTGATGTCGCGCAGAATGAATGGAAACATCGTCGCGGGAAAGTCGATCCCATGCGCAAGCCCCGTGGCAGCGACCACGCCGCCATAACGAATGCCTGCGATGACATTGACCAGCGTATGACTGCCCGCCGTATCGATGGCGCCCGCCCAGCGCTGCCGCTGCATGGGTTCGCCGGGTGCCGCCAGTTCGGCCCGGTCGAGGATTTCCGCGGCGCCGAGCGATTTCAGATAATCCGCCTCGCTCATCCGGCCCGTTGCGGCGACGACCCGATAGCCGAGCTTGCTGAGCAGCGCGACCGCCACGCCGCCGACGCCGCCGCTCGCCCCGGTGACCAGAATATCGCCATCGTCGGGAAGAACCCCCAGCCTTTCCAGGCGGAGCACGCAAAGCATTGCCGTATATCCCGCTGTGCCGATGGCGGCGGCTTGGAACGGCGAAACATTGTCGGGCAGACGAACCAGCCAGTCGCCTTCCACCCGTACCCGCTGAGCAAGCCCGCCAAGATGGCGCTCGCCAAGACCGAACCCGTTGGCGACAACCCGGTCACCCTGCTGCCATCGCGGGTCCTCGCTATCAGCGACAACTCCCGCAAAATCGATGCCGGGGATCATCGGGAATTTGGTCACGAGCGACCGCTCGCCGGTGATCAACAGTCCGTCCTTATAGTTCATCGTCGAATATTCCACATCGACGACGACGTTGCCAACGGACAAAAGCCCGTCGTCGATCTCACGCAACGCGGCGACATGCTTATCATTTTCGCGCTCGATCAATATCGCTTTGGTCACGAACATTCCTTCTCGTAAGGGTGACGCCGGTCACCCCGGCCGTGGAATTCAAGGTTCGAACCCGATCGCACGCTCGTTCATCGCCATCTGAGCAACGAATGGAATGCCCTCCCCGGCCACACACTTATCCCTTTTCGCCATGGCAGCGATATTCGCGCCGGCGCCAGGCTACCAGTTTTGCCGCAGCCAAACGTCGGACGCGTCGGGGTGAGACCGGAAGAGTAAGAGAAGATCCCAACCGGCAGCTTTTGGGCCGCGTTCGGAAGGCCTGTTACGAGCAAGTTCCAGGCGCCTTGTCGCCGCAGATCCGTCCGACGCCCGCTTTCCGAGATCCGCTTAGGCCATCATCTGAACCGCGAACGCAGCGGCCGGCGACATACAATGAGGGGATGGGCCCCACAGCGTGACACCGACACCATTACGACCTATCTTGTGCCATGCTTAACATGGGCCAGTGCGACACCATGGGGCCGCAGCATATCACCCTGCACATCATCGGAATGTAGCCAACCAGCTCCAGCGGGCAGAGATATTCGCTTTGCCGTTTCACCGTGGTTGACGGCGATGATGAAGCGTTCGGCACCGCGCGCGCGCGTCATGAACTCGACACCGTCGACCGGCGTCATCAAGGGACGCGGCACGGCGGCCTCCGTGATCATCCAACGGGTAAAGCGGCCCTGCCCCTGCTGATCGAGAATGGCGCCAAGGTAGGCGATGCTGCCTCGTCCAACCTTTCGTCGCAGGAGGGCGGGCTGCCCCGAAAGCCAACCCTGATCGCTGCCGAAACGCCCCAGCACCTTAGTGTCGTCGGCGACGGGTTCGAGCACCTCGCCCCATATATGCGCAGTGGTGTCGCCAAATATCGCCGACATTGCAACTGGGCCGTCCAGCGGATAATAATAACCGACACGTCCGCCAAGCGAGGTCCCCAGCGGTCCGGGCTGGCGCATCGGCCACAGTGCGTTGTCGCCGTCCTTCATTCCCGATCGGGGACCGAGGACCAGATGGCCTCCCCGCTCGACATAAGCCTTCAGCCGTTCCGCGGTGTCGCCCGACAAGATATTGAGATTCGGCGCCACGACCAGGCGATAGCCTGCAAGATCCGCGTCGGGCGGAAGTACGTCCACTCGATAGCCATCGTCGGCGAACGGGCGATACCAGTCCGTGATCGTTGCGACGGGATCATAGTCGCGACTGTGCCGCTCCGCCTCGATCGCCCAACGGCTTTCCTGCGAGTAGAGCAGAGCGACCTCGGCTTTCTCGGGCTGCGTATCTTTCAACCACCGTGACATCGCCGCCATTTCGCGTGCCGTCCGCGCAATTTCATCGAAGACCGGCATCGGCTGCCCGTCGGGACCGACAAGCGTACCATGATATTGCTCCTGCCCGTTCAATGCGCTGCGCCACTGCCAGTAGAGGATCGCATCGGCGCCACGGCCGACCGCCTGCCACGCCAGTTCGCGCGTCTGGCCGGGGTCGAGCGATCGATTGAGCGCCCCCCAGTCAACGCGGCCGGGCTGGGTTTCCATGATCCAGAAATTGCGCTGCCTGTACCCACGAACGACGTCATGATGCAGGGCATTCGCGGTCCAGTCAGGACGGCCGTTCGGAACATAATCATCCCATGCGGCGAGATCGAGGCCGCGATGAACAAGATACTGGTCGAAATTATTGTTCCATGCGGTCGAGTTGGTGGTAACGAACTGCCGCCTGTCCGCGTGGGTGCGGATCGCGGCCGCCTGCTCGTCGACATATTCCGCCCAGAGGAAACTGGCGAACCGTTTGAAGTCGAGCAGCAGTGCCGGGTTCTGCGGTCCTTTCGACTTCAGCGGCACTTGATCGAAGCGCTGGTATCGCTGGCTCCAGTAATCGGTCGTCCAGCGCCGATTGAGTTCCTCGACCGTACCATAGCGCGCAGTGAGCCACCTCGCCCACCGTGCCTTCGCCTCGCGATCGAACGAAGGTACGCCAATCTCATTGTCGATCTGCCAACCCACCACGTCAGGGTTGCGCCCGTAACGCCGCGCCATCTCTCCCGCTATGCGCACCGTATAACGGCGATAGGTCGCGCTGGCGAAAGAGAACTGGCGGCGTTCGCCGTGCCCCTCGACGCTACCGTCCTCGTTGACCCGAAGCACGTCGGGATGCGCCTCGGTCAGCCAGACCGGCGGCGCGGCGGTCGGTGTGCCGAGCACGACGCGAATGCCATGGCGCCCGGCAAGCGCCACCGCGCGATCGATCCAGCCGAAATCGAATTCGCCATCGCGCGGTTCGAGCCGCGCCCAGGCGAACTCGCCGAGCCGCACGACCGAAACGCCCGCCCGCCGCATCAATGCGAGGTCCGCTTCCCATTGGCTTTCCGGCCATTGTTCGGGGTACCAGGAAACGCCGATCGAGAGCGGCGCGGCTTCGAAGGGTGCCAGCGTGGGGGCCGTCGTGGACAGTGTCTTCGCATGAAGAGGCTGCGTGGCCGGAAAGGTCAGAAGCACAATCATAACCAGCGCAAGAAATCCGCCCGCGCGCGGCGGAAATGGCTTCGACAATAGCCTCATATTGCCCGATTCCCTTCGCCTTCGATCGTAAAATGTGCTTCGAGTTCGGTTGCCGAACTGCCACCGACGTAAAGCGTGAAACTTCCCGGTTCGACTACCGGCCGGAGATCGTGGTCGAGCAACGCGAAATCGCGCGCGCCGAGCGTGAAACGGACCGGCTTTGTTTCGCCGGGCGCGAGCGCGACGCGAGCGAAACGCTTGAGCGCCTTCAATGGTCGCGTCGTGCTGGCGACATCGTCGCGCAGATAGAGCTGGACGACCTCCTCGACCGCATGCGCGCCCGCATTATGAACGGAAAAGCCTACCTGCAGCACGCCATCCGAAGCCAACCGCTCGCTCGACAACTCCAACCCCGCATAGCGCACCGGCGAATAGCCGAGACCATGTCCGAACGGATAAAGCGGAGTCCACGGCGCATCCACATATTTGGCGCTGTTCCGTTCGCTTTCGCTAGCCGGTCGCCCCGTGCTGCGTCGGTCATAATGGATGGGGATCTGACCCACGGCCCGCGGGAAGCTCATCGGTAGACGACCCGAGGGACTGACGTCGCCGAACAGGATGTCGGCGAGCGCGTGCCCCGCTTCGACGCCCGGATACCAGGCCCATAATATCGCGGGTGCGCGGTGTGCGAGGGTGTTGATGGTGAGCGGTCGGCCGGCGAAGATCACGACCGCGACAGGCTTTTCCAGCGCAAGGATCGTGTCGGCCATCGCCTGTTGGTCGGGCGCGAGGTCGAGCGCGACCCGGCTGCGCGCTTCGCCGCTCTCGTCCCAATGCTCGCCGATGCACAGGACGACGGCGTCGGCGCCGCGCGCGGCGTCCAGCGCCGCATCGCCGCCCGCAGCGCCGAAGATTTTCACCCTCGGGCCGAGCGCCGCCTTCACGCCTTCGAGCGGCGTGATCGCATCGCCGGCGACGCCCGTGGGGGCCCAGCTTCCGAGCATCGAGCGACGATCGTCGGCGAGCGGTCCGATGACCGCCACCGACCGCAGCGCTTTCGATAGAGGCAGGATATTGCCCTCGTTCTGCAACAGCACCATGCTCTTGCGCGCCAGATCGCGCGCGGCAGCACGATGCGCGGGGCGAAGCGTCTGGCGTTTGGCCCGCGCCGGGTTGCAGTTGCGATAGGGGTCGTCGAACAATCCCAGCACCGCCTTGGCCGACAGGATGCGGCGCACCGCCGCGTCGATACGTGCGACATCGACCTTCCCGCGCCGCGCCGCGCCCGGCAACGTATTGACATAGATGCCGCTCACCATGTCGACATCGATGCCCGCCTCCAGCGCGAGGATTCCGGCCGCCTCGTCGTTCGCTGCGACGCCGTGCGCCACGAGTTCGCGGACGCCCGAGTAATCGCTGACGATCAGGCCGTCGAAATGCCAGTCGCCGCGCAGTACGCCCGTCAGGAGATCGCGATTGGCGTGCATCGGTACGCCGTTGACCTCGTTGAACGCGACCATGACACTCGCGGCGCCGGCCGCGATCGCATCCCGGAAGGGAGGATAATAATATTCGGCGAGCCTTCGGTCGGATACATCGGCGACATCATAGTCGCGCCCGCCTTCGGCATCGCCATATGCGACGAAATGCTTGGCCGTCGCCAGCATCGCATCGGGGTCCGACAGACTCCGTCCCTGGAATCCCCGCACACGCGCCTCGGCAAAGCGGCAAGCGAGCTCGACATCCTCGCCCGCGCCTTCGACGACGCGGCCCCATCGCGGATCGCGCGCCATGTCGACCATGGGAGCATAGGTCCAGTGGAGGCCGTTGGCGGTCGCCTCGATCGCCGCGATCCGCGCCGCCGCTTCGGCCGCCGCCAGGTCGAAGCTCGCCGCTTCGCCGATCGGCACTGGAAAGATGGTGCGGAATCCGTGGATCACATCGTCGGCAAAGAGCAGCGGAATGCCGAGACGGGTTTCTTCGACCGCGATCCGCTGGAGGCGCCGGGTCGTTTCGGCGCCATAGACGCTCAGAAACGAGCCGACCCGGCCGGCACGGACATCGGCTTCGCTTCCAGCTGGCACGAAGGGGCCCGTGTCGTTCCGCTCGCCGCGCGCCTGAGCGAGCTGGCCAAGCTTTTCGTCGAGGGTCATGCGGGCCAGCAGCGCGTCCACGTCGGCCGCTGCGATGCGCGGTGCGGCGCGCGCACCGGCGCTCGACAGGATGGCTCCCGCGATCGCGCTCGCCTGCAGGAAATCGCGGCGGCTGACGCAGCCCTGCATATTACGCCCCCGAGCTATTTTACGGCATCTACGGCAGGACGCGTGCCGGTCTCGACCCAGCCTCGCAGCGCTTCCCAAGCCGCGGCCGACTGCTCGGGACTGAAGCCGCAATGTGTGTAGCCTTCGACTCCGCCGACCGGCAGCGGCGCCTTCGTGCCCGGCACCGTATATTGGACGAGCCGCTTTTCATTGCCCGCGGCCTTGACGATACGGCCCAGTGCTTCCGATTGTGCATAAGGGACGAGCGAGTCGATGCGATTGTGGATCGTCACCAACGGGACGCGAAAGCGCCCTGTTGCCTGATGCCAGTGGCGCGCATTGGCGACCGCGCGCGGGTCCGCGACAATGCGCTGGACCTTTGCGTTGAAGGCCGAGGCTTCCTCCGGCGTCATTTCGGGGCTCGCATAGACCTTGCCCATATTGCCATAGATATTGCCGCCGAGCGTCTGGTTGAGGTCATCCATGCCGAGCGTCGCGGTGACCAGCGGAAAGGCGATCGACGCCGGTTCAGGCTCGAACCCGCCGATCGAGGCCACCTGCTTCATGATGCGCGCCTCGCGCCCCGCCGGATTGGCCTGCGCTGCCTGCGCGAGCGCCAGCACGGGCATCGCGATCTGGCCGATCCGGCCCCAGCGAAACGCCTCGCTGGTTGCCGCCTCACCCGCAGGCGGGTCCATCGGCAAGGCCGAACGGGTCAGGTCCTGCTCACCGGGCAGCGCATAGGGCGTGCCTTCGGTGAGCAGATTATAGGCGGCGCGCATGTCGATGAGCTGGCCGAACAGGCTTTCCCATCCGTCGGTGACCCCGCAGGACGACAGTGCACCGGCAAAGGCTTTCGGATATTGTTCGATCAGCGACAGGGTGATGTTGCCGCCCATCGACGTGCCCGCGACCAGAAATCGTTTCGCGCCGAGTTTCGCGAGAAAGTCCCGCAGGCGCAGCGTGTTTTCGGTGGCGGTCTGAACCCCCATTCCGGGCTTGTCATAGGCGCTGTGGCCGGCAGCATATCCGTCGCGATAGGCTTCGAGCAGCACGCCGCTCGCGCCCGTTCCCTTGGCGAGCGGGTCGACCGCGACCGCGACGGGCGTTCCCGGAGTGGAATAGCCGTGGACATAGAGAAGCGCCTCGCGATTCCACTTCGCGGGAATAGCCACCGAGAACTGGTCGCCCGCCAGCTTGCCCGCAAGGATGAAGCCGCCATCGGGTGCAGCAAAGGTAGCGATATCCGTTGCGCCAAGCTTGCGAGCGTCCGCCGCCAGGACCGATTGCGCGGTGGTGAGAGCCGCGGGCTGAAGCTCCTCGGCGGATAGCGCGGCCGGAGTGGCCAGCACGAGAAGCACCGGAATCAGCCGGGCAAAATATCCGCCTCTACTCTTGCTATCCATTCACGCCTCCTGTCGTTATCGCCTCTATATCGGATGCGCCACCTCGGCGCGTTGCAAGCAGTTCGATCGTCACGCCGTTGGTCCATCCAAAACCCGTCTCGGTCGCATATTCGCCGCCCGATCCTGCAGCGCAGGCGACGACGTCATATTTTTCGAGAAGCTGGCCGCTCGCCTCATAATGGGCTCGGACCATCGCGAGCCAGCGCTCTGCGATCTCGTCGGCGAGCGTCATTTCGTCATAGCGGCGCAGACCGATAATCGCGATCCATTGCAGCGGGGCCCAGCCATTGGGAGCATCCCATTGCTGTCCGTTTTCACTTAACGTCGTCATCAATCCGCCCGGGCGGAGCAATCGTTCGAGCGCGACGGCCGTGCTGCGTCCCTGCGCGGCGGATGCAATACCGGCAAAGAGCGGAAAGGCGGCGGCAGCGGTCAATCGATCCGACACGCGGCCGCTGTCGAGATCGAAGTCCGCATAATGACCGCCTAGTGGATTCCATAAATGCGCCGCGACCGCCCGTCCGCGACGCTCGGCGCGCGCAGCAAAATCATACGACAGGTCATTCTCGCCAAGACCGGATGCGGCTTTCGAAATAGCCTGCTCAAGACCGAAAAGCAGGGCGTTGAGATCGACTGGAACTAGCCGGGTGGTGCGAATGCTCGTGAGCGCGCGCGGGTCGGCAAACCAGCGCGAACTGAAGTCCCATCCACTCTCCGCCGCGGCGCGAATGTCGCGCCAAAGCTCACCCCGATTGCGCGCAGGAGCTTCGTCCGCAAGCGCAACATCCTCGCGCCAGCTTTCGTCGCGTGGCCTGTCGCTGTCATCCCAATATCGATTGAGCAGCGCCCCGTCGTCCAGCCTCACGACACGTCGCCCTTCGCCTCCCGGCGCGAGATCCTCGGCGCCCGCCATCCAGAAGCGATGTTCCTTGCGCATCCAGTCCAATCGACGACGGCGGCCTTCGACGCTATCATCGCGCGATAGTGCAGCCATGAGGTGAAAAAAGGGCGGGTGCGACCGGGTCGTGTAATAGCTGCGCGTACCGTTCGGAATATGGCCGATCCGGTCGAGCAGGCTGCCGAAATCGCCGATCATATTCTCGATAAGATCGTAACGGCCCGATCGTGCCAAGCCGAGCATCGTGAAATAGCTGTCCCAGTAATACAGCTCGCGAAAACGGCCGCCGGGAACGACGTAGCTGTGAGGCAGCCATAGTTCCGAAGATCCGGGCGCGGGATTGGCGGACTCGCGGGTCAGGAGCGGCCAAAGCGCCGAGATATGCGCTGCAAGCTCAAGACCATCGGGTGAAGGCGTCGGCAAATCTTGCGGAATATCGAAGTTGGCGAACACGAAGTGCCGGAGGCCTTCGCTCGTTCCCGGTCGCTGTCTTTGCCAGTCGGCAAGGATCGCCGCGGGCGCGCGCAGCGGACGCGCATCGGCGAATGTCTTGGAATCTGGAAAAAGCCCCGTCTCCTGCACCGCAGCGAACAGCGGACCGAACAATTGGGCGGGTGTGTCTGTAACCATCATGCCGTAACCCCCGCGATCCGGCGACGCACAAGCGATAGCGCAAGCGCCACGAGCGCTATGGGTACCAGCAGAAAATAGAAGGCCGCCGCACCCGGGAGCGACTGGAACAGCAATCCGACGACGAACGAGCCAATCGTGCCGCCGAGGGCCGAGAAGATGACAATCAGCCCGATCATTGCGGCGTGCCTGTGTTGCGGCAGCGCACTGAGCGCGACCGAACAGACCGTCGGATAGATAGGCGCGAGAAACAGGCCGATCAGCGGGAAAAGATAGGCGGCGAATGGTGCATTCGCCCATCCCGTATCGGCGCGCGGTCGCACGCCTTCAGCCAATGGCAGCGCAGCGACGACCAGCAGCGCGAGCGCGGCGAGGCAGGCGAGAAGCACCGGCAGCCATGCGACGCGGCGCAGTACGAGCCCCGAAAGCAAGCGCCCGAGCGCGAGCGCTGCGACGAAGATGCTCGACATCTGGACGCTGGTCGTCGCGGGCAGATGAAGGATTTCGCGGTTGAAGGTTGGAAGCCAGGTTCCCACACCCTGTTCGATCAGGACATAAAGAAACAGCGTAGCGAGCACGGCGACGGTGGCGGGCAAGACCGCGAGGGCAAGCATGTCTTTCCATCCCGCTGCAACAGAGGCACTCCGCTTCGCGACCGGCACAGGAGCTTCATCGAGCCGGATGCCGAGCCAGGCGCACGACGTCACGACGCACAGCGCGGCAAGCAGCCAATAGACGCGCAGCCAATCGCCCGCGTCGATGAACCAGCCGAAAATCCACGCGCCAGCGAGGACGCCACCCATGAACACCCCTTCGACGAGTCCGGTGATGCTTGCATGGTCGGCGGGATTGCGCGCTATCAGCCCGATGGTTGAATAGGTTGCAATCTTGGTAATCCCGAACGACAGGCCAGTGAGCACGAATAGCGCCTGCATCGCAATGAAATTCGTCGCGAACGACGCCAGCAGGCAGGCGGTCGCCATCAGCACGAGCACAGCGACCAGCGACCAGCGATAACCGAATGCCGGCACCGCAGCGACAAGAAGGAGAGAGGCGGCGACGACTGACAGGTCCTTGCACGCCTCGAGCGTCGACCCCATCAGCTTGGTCGCGCCGAAATGGGCGATCGACTGGAGAATGACGATGCCGACGCTGTTCATCATCAAGCCGAGCAGCGCATAGGTCAGAGCGAGGGTTATGATTGTGCGTGTTCGCATCAGCGCGCGCGCCGTCCCAGATGCCGATCGAAGAAGGAGGCGATGAGCCCGTAGGCCTCGGTGGACTCAGGCATATCCGGCCAGACGAAGAAGGCGTGCGGTAGCCCGTCGAACAGATGGAGCTCGCTTTCCACGCCCGCCGCCGCAAGACGACGATGCGCGAGCGTCAGCGCGCTCGCGGCGAAATCGCGACCGCCCGCGAGCAGCAGCGTCGGCGGCATCGCCTTCACCTCCGCGTCGGACACCAGCGGATAGGCGGTGGCATCGCCGGGCGCCGCGTCCTGCATATAGGGGAGCGGCAGGACGTCGGGGAGCGCCGGCGCCGCGAGCACCGCGCCGCCGGTGATCGGACCCGCCAGGTAAGGACTGTCGCCCGAATAGGGCGCGCCGGTCCCGCAGAAGGTGCCTATGGCCCCCGGGCGCGACAGTTTTTCACGGCGAATCCACGCCGTCGCCTGCGCCGTGATGACCCCGCCCGCCGAACAGCCGTAGATGCCGATGTTGGCGGCCGGATATTGCCCCAGCAACGCCTTGTAGACGGCGGTCACGTCTTCGGAAGCGGCGGGGTAACGATGTTCGGGCGACAGACGATAATCAACCGTCACCACCCTGATCCCCATCGTCGCGGCGATCGGGATCGCCTCGACCAGCGCCCCGCTGCCCGATCCCCACATGAACGCTCCGCCGTGAACATTGATGAGAACGCGGCCTTTTTGGCTCCCCGCCACGCCGCTCGCCGGCTCGACGACATCGACTGTGACGCCGTTCATTGTCGTACGCCATTCGCGGGTACGGAAATGGCGACGCATCTCGGCGAGCCTGTCATCATTGTAGCGACCATAGAAGGCGCGCTGCCGAGCGACGTCGCCGACGATCTCGGCGGGCGCCGTAGCCTGCTTCATGCGTTCGAGGACCTGCCGCGCCTCCTCGCTGAGCTGGTTCGACGCCGGGAGATTGAACGCCGGAACCGAAGTCTGCGACGCAGCGGGTGAAGCCGCCAGAAGCGCGGCGAGGATCAGTATCTTTCTCATTTTTCCGCTCCCAGACTTGCGATGAAAAACCGCGCCATCACGGCGAAGGCCGCATCGGTTTCGGGCGCGTCGATATAAGCCCAGAAGGCGTGCGGTAGTCCGTCGAACACGATGAGCTTCGCGGGCGAGCCCGCCCCGTCGAGCGCGCGGCAGAAGTCGGCGGTGCCGCTGAGGAGGAAATCGCGCGTGCTCGCGAGGCAGAGCGTCGCCGGCCAGCCGGCGAGGTCCCCGCGTTGCGGCGAGACGAGCGGATCATGCGTCGTCCGCTCTCCTGCATAGAGGCGCGCGAGCGCATCGACGCCGGACGCGTCGGCGAATAGCCCCGCGCTGTCGCCGACCGCCGACAGATCGGCAGCGCCCGAGAAAAAGCCGAGCGCGGCGGGCTGCGGCAGCTTGTCGGCGCGCAATCGCGCGACGAGTTCGGCCGACAGGATCGCGCCCGCCGATGTGCCGTAAACGCCTATCGCTTTCGGATCATGCTCCTTCAATAACGCGCGATAAACGGCGACCGCATCCTCGACCCCGGCGGGAAAGCCGTTTTCGGGCGCGAGACGATAGCGCACCGCGACCACGCGATAGCCGGTGAGCGCCGCCACCGCTGCATTCTCGCTGATGGACCCCGCATCGACGAGGAATCCGCCGCCGTGCAAGTTGAGGAGAACCGGATCCTTGGCAGCGCCCTTCGCCGGCGTGAAAAAACGCACGGGGACACCCGCGATCACGTCGTCCTTCATGGTCACGCCGTAGCGCGCGAGCCGCGGCGCGCCGATCTCCTGCTGGATCGCATCGGCGCGGGCGCGGCGCCCCTCGATCGTCGCGGGTTCTGGCGGTCGTGCGTCGTTCGCCTCCAGCCCCGCGCGCGCCTCGGCGGACAGGAAGGATGGCCACGGCGCCTTGACGAGTTGCGCCGACGCGGCGGGCGCCAGCGCCAGACCCAGAAGAAGCGTCAGCCAGGGTCGTATCATGATCTTGCCCTCACCAGATCGGCATAGAGACGCGCGCTCGGTTTCGGCGTGCGGCGAAAATTTCCGCGATCGACGGCGACCAGCCCGAAATGCTGGGCGTACCCGCGCCGCCATTCGAAATTGTCAAGCAGCGACCAGTGGATATAGCCGAGCACGGGCACGCCTTCCTTTCGCGCCGCATCGAGCGCGTCGATGGCAGCGGGCAGATAGCGGCAGCGCTGCGCGTCATCGGCGGCGGCGATCCCGTTTTCGGTCACGAACACGGGCCGCCCGGTCCGGGCGTGCGCATGACGGACGCTGGCACCGAGGGCCTGCGGATAAAATTCGTCTCCGCTCTGGGTAAGCTCTGCACCGGCGGGCGGCGACAGGACCGCATCGCGTCCGAAGCGCAGCCGCCCATAGGTCTGGACGCCGATGAAATCATCCTCGCGCGCCGCAGCGAGGAAAGGGTCCTCGGCATGGCGGCGATAGGCAGCAATCGCGTTATCGTCACCCTGCGCGTCGGGCAGCGCGAGGCTCAATCCGACAAGCGCGGCGGGATCGTTCGCTTTCCATGCCGCGCGGGCGTTACGGTGTCCGGCAAGCAGCCGTTCGAGGTCGGCGTCGTCGCCGCGCGAGTAGACCCAGACGTCGAACCGTTCCGACCCGGTCGTGCGCGCCGCCGCCGCGAGCATAGCGTCCAGTCCTTCGCGCACCGGATCGGCAAGCGGCGTCGGCGCCCAGCGCCCCATCAACGGCAGATTGGGTTCGTTGAACGTCACCACGTGCCGAGCCAGTCCCGCGAGCCGGCGCCCGACCATGTCGGCGAAATGTGCGAACCGTGAAGGCGCCTCCGCGTCGCTCCAGCCCCCCGCCGCCGCGAACCAGCGCGGCGACGTGAAATGGCTGAGCGTCACGACGGGGGCAAGTCCGGCATCGCAGCAAGCCGCGGCGACGCGCGCATAATGGTCGAGCCAGGCGCGGCTGAACTGACCACGCGCGGGCTCGATCCGCGACCATTCGACCGAAAAGCGATAGGCGTTGAGCCCCAGCGCCTTCACGATCGCAATGTCCTCCTGCCAGCGGTTCAAGCTGTCGCACGCATCCCCCGACGGCACGGCGAAGCGGGTTTCGCGCACTTGCTCGAGCAGCCAAATGTCAGCGGCGACATTGCTGCCCTCGACCTGATGCCCTGCCGTCGCGGTGCCCCACAGAAAAGACGCAGCGGCTCTCAACGGGCGCCGGTTCCGCCAGCGCGCGCGATCGCGCCGAGCCGCTTCGCACTGGGCTTGACCGTGCGTTTGAAGGTCTGACGATCGACGGCCACGAGACCGAATTTCGGGCCGTATCCCGAGAACCACTCGAAATTGTCGAGTAGCGACCAGTGAATATAGCCAAGCACCGGCACCCCATCCTTGCGCGCCGCCTCGACCGAGGCGATCGCTTCCGGGATGAAGCGCTCGCGCTCCGCGTCGTCGGCGGCGTCGATGCCGTTTTCGGTCACCATTACCGGCAAGCCGGTCGCCTCATGCGCGTAGCGCACGACATTGCCGACCGCTGCAGGATACCATTCGCCGCCGCCCGGCCGGCGCGGTACGTCGGCGGGGATTTCGACGTCGCGTTCGGCCCCGACATAGGCACGGCCATAAGTCTGCACGCCGACGAAGTCATCCTTGTCCATCACCGCGAAGAAGGGACCGTAGACGTCTGCGCGCTTGCGCTCGATCGCACTGTTTTCCACGACCGCGACATTGTCGGGAATGGCAAGGCTCAATCCGATCGGAAGGTCGCCGCGCGCCGCGCGGATCGCTTCGCGGCCCTTGACATGCGCGGCAGTGACGCCCGGGATCATCGGCGCCGGATCGCCCGTGTTGAGTAACGAGAAACGGTCGGAACCGCTCGCCTTCGCCGCCGCCGCGACGCAGGCGGCGATGCGATCCATGAAGGCAGGCGGCGGCGGGCTCGCCGACCAGCGCCCGCCCAGCGCCAGATTGGGTTCGTTGAAGGTCAATGCGTGGCTCATCCCCGCCGCCATCGCACGCGCGACCTTGTCGCAATAGCGAGCGAACAAATCGGGTGCATCGCTATTCTCCCACCCTCCCGCCGCCGCGAACCAGCGTGGCGTGGTGAAATGGTTGAAGGTGACGACCGGCGCGAGGCCCTGTTCGCGGCAACGATCGACGATGCGCGCGTAATGATCGAGATAGGCCTGGCTGAACTGTCCCGGTGCGGGCTCGATCCGCGACCATTCGACGGAGAAGCGATATGCGTTGAGCCCCAGCGCCTTCACGATCGCGACGTCCTCGCGCCAACGGTGCAGGCTGTCGCACGCGTCGCCCGACGGTTCGGCAAACACCGTCGGATCGACTTGTTCGAGCAGCCAGATGTCGGCATTGACATTGTTGCCCTCAACCTGATGTCCGGCAGTCGCAGCTCCCCACAGGAATGGCTTCGCGGGTTTCGACGCCGCGCTCACTCGGCCGCTCGCCACCGTCGCGATAGCAGCAGCGCCCAGGCCAAGCATGTGCCGACGATCGAGTGCGAGCCGGTCTTCGGTCACTTTACCGCCTCCGGTCCCGGACGGCGGCCGGTGCGTACCCATGCGCGCATCGCATCGAAGGCATCGGCGTTCTGCTTGGGTGAAAAGCCACAGTGGGTATAGCCGTCGAAGCCCCCGGGCAGCGGCATCTTCGTAGGCGGCACGGCATATTGCGCTATTCGTGCGCCATTACCTGCCGCAGCGACGATCCGCCCCAATCCTTCCGACTGGGAAAAGGGTACCAGCGAGTCGATCGTCTGGTGCACGGTGACCAGCGGAACGCGAAATTTTCCGGTTGGTTCGTGCCATTGCCGCGCATAGGCAATGGCGTGCGGAGCGGCGTTGTAACGCTGCATGCGCCGATTGAAATCGGCTGTCTCCTCCGCGCTCATTTCCGGGGGCGCATAGGTCTTTGAGCCGTTGCCGATCGGCAAACCGCCCATCGTCGCGACGATATCGTCCATACCGAGAACCGCCGCATAAACGGGCGCGCCGATCGCCGCCGGGTCGGGCGCGAAGCCGCCCACTGCCGCGACCTGCCGAATGATCCGCGCCTCGCGCCCGTCAGGCCTCGCCTTGGCCGCCTGGAACAGCGCGAAGATCGGCATCAGGATGCGCATCTTCTGCTGCGCGCGAAAGGCATCCCCGGAGTTCGGGTCGCCCGCAGGCGGCTCAGTCGGCAATCCCGAACGCGTCAGATCATGCGCACCGGGAAGCGCATAGGGCGTTCCTTCGGTCAGAAGATCATAAGCGCCGCGCGTGTCGGCGAGTTGCTGGACGAGCGGCCGCCAGCCCTCGGTCACGCCGCACATCGATACCGCGCCCGCGAACGCCTTCGGATAGAGCTCTATCAGCGCCAGAACGATGCTGCCGCCCATCGATCCGCCGACGGCATAATGCCGCTTCGCACCGAGCCGCGTTGTCAGCGCGTGTAACCGCATCGCGTTCTTGGCGCCGCTTTCGGTCGCAATTCCCGATTTGTCGAACGCCGCGACGCCGACCGCGAGGCCCTCGCCATAAATATGCCGCAGGACGCCGCCGCTTTCGGACGGCGCGGTCGGATCTTCGGGCACCTTCGGGGTCGAATCGGGTGTCGCATACCCCTGCCCGATCAGCACGACCTCGCGGTTCCAGTTCGCCGGAATGGCGAGCACGAAGATACGCCCGTCGAGCTTGCCGTTCACAATCATCCCGCCGTCCGGAGCCGGACGCGTCGTGATGTCGGTCGCCCCCGCGCGGCGCGCCTTGGCGACAAGCGCCGCCTGCGCGGCGTCGGGAACGAAGACGCCCGGCGCAGAGGCGGAGGCGACTGCCTGCCCAGCCTGCGCCGGCCCCGAAAGGCCGATCGCCAGCGCTAGGAAGAAGGGGAAAGCAGATCGCGTCATCGCCGTGCGCTCAGAAACGATAGCGAAGCTGCACGCCATATTGCGCCGGCTCTCCGTAGATCGAGTTGATGAAACCCGAATTATTATAGCCCGGGTTCGCGGTGACGCGATATTCCTTGTCGAAGATGTTGGTGCCATAGATCGCGGCGTCGATGGGCGCACCGAACATGTTGTTCCACTCGAAGCGCAGGTTGACGAGGCCATAGCCCGCGATCGTGTCGAAAGGCTGTGCCTCCGGGGTCACCCGCTGGCTCGACTGGTAGGTCCAGTTGGCGTTGAACGCCATTTCGCCCACGCCCTCGACCGACGGCAGGTCGATCCGTCCGTTGAGACTGAACTTGTGCTTCGGCACGAAGGAGAAGGGGGTACCCGACAGGTCGCGGCTCGGCTGCGCCGCGGTCAACGCCTGTGGGATCGCCGGGATCGCGATCGAGTCATATTCGAGATATTTTGCCGAATTGTAGGAATAGACCGCGCTGAATGTCAGACCGCGCACCGGCACGAGCTGTCCTTCGAACTCGAGCCCCATGACCCGCGCCTTCTTGGCGTTGGTCAATATGTCGGAGCCCGCGATCGATGCGCGCTGGATCACCTGGATGTCGTTGTACCAGGTATAGAAGGCGGATATGTTCGTGCGCGCCCGCGCGTCGCCGCCGAGGTTCCAATCCTTCTTCACGCCGAGTTCGAGATCGGTCACCTGCTCGGGGCGGACCGCGAACAGCGGATGCTCCTCGCCGAGGAACAGCGATACGATCGGGTTGCTGGCACCCGACTTGTAGCCGCGCCGCGACACGGCATAAAGCAATGTATCGGGGTTTGCCTGCCAGTCGAGACCGAGCTGCCAGGTCGGCCCGTCGCTCTTGCCCTTGAACGTCGGTGTTGTGCAGTTCGGATAATAGAGCGTCGGGAAGCCGCCCGCCGCCACCGCCTTGAACGCGTCGTATACGCAAAGATTGGCATTCAGGCCGACCACCTGCGCCGCTTGCGCCGGAGTGATCACCCCGAGCGTGGCAAGCTGGTTGAATATCTGATAGCTTTGCGGATCCTGATAGGCTTGGATGTCGCCGCCGAAACGATCCCAAGTCCAGCGAAAGCCGGCCGTGGCGGTAAGATCGGGGGTCAGCTTATATTGCATCTGCGCATAGACCGCCTTGCTCCGCCCGTCGACATGCGCGGTGGGTTGCAGGCTGAGCGCCGGCGCGAGCGGCGTCGGCAAGCCGAGCGCGGCCTGCAGCGCGGGCGGCAGGATCAGCGGTCCGCCGCCGAGCAGGCCGAGTTGCTGCATCGGGTTGACGGTCTGGAAGGTCAGCGGCGACGGTGTCTTCTGGTCGAGGAAAAAGCCGCCGGCCTGGATGCGCAAGGTGCCATCGTCGTAACGCAGTTGGAGCTCTTCGGTAATCGTGCGGAGATTGTTGTTATAGCTGCCGGGGTAGGCGCCGAGCAGATCGGCGATCGGCAACGGCGTCGAATCGCGATCGGTCGCGCTCGTCGAGCGGGTGCGGGCATAGCTGAAGATATTCTTCAGTGTGAGCGTGTCCGAAAGATCGAACTCCGTATTGTTGAGCGCAAGAAAAGCCTTCGCGACTTCGCGGGTCGGGACGCTGAGCGCCGTCTCGCGCACACCTCGCGCCTGCTGCGCCAGCAGGTAGGGCTGCAGCAGGGCCGCGTAGGGACGTGCCGGATTGACCGCGAGCAGGATGCTGCCGCCGCCATGCTCCTTCACATCGACATAGCTGACCGCAGTATAGCTGCGGATCGTGTCGGTCGGGTTGAACTGCAGCCCGAAGCGCAGGCTGTAGTTGTTGCGGTTGAGATAGTCGAAACCCGTGACGGCATCGCGGACATAGCCATCGCGCTTGTCGAACTGCCCGGCGACGCGAATCGCCAGCACGTCATCGACCAGCGGAATGTTGAGCGCGCCCTGCCCGCTGCGGCGATTATAATTGCCAAGCGTCAAATCAGCATAGCCTTCGACCACGCCCATCTTCGGGCGCGCTGGTTCGAGCAGCACCGCGCCGCCCGTCGTGTTGCGGCCGAACAACGTCCCCTGCGGTCCCTTCAGCACCTGCAGCGAAGCAAGATCGTAGAAGCTGCCCGGTCCGCTGACGCTCGTCGGCACTTCGGCGAAATAGCCGACGACACCCGGGCCGCTCCCGGTCCCCGGTCCCCCATTGCCCCCCATGCCGCGGATCGAATAGGTTTCCTGGTTGCGAGCGACATCACCGAGCACCGACAGTGACGGCGTATAGTTCTGAAGGTCGGTGCCGGTGTTGACCCCCTTCTCGCGCAAGCCGTCCTGACTGAACGCGGTGATCGCGATCGGCACCTGCTGCGCGCGCTCCTCGAAGCGGCGAGCGGTAACAATGATCTCTTCAAGCCCGCCGCCCGCCGAGTCAGCTTGCGGCGCATCCTGCGCTGCGGCCGACGACGGATTGGCAGCGAGTGCCAACGGTGCCACGCCCCAGCAAAGCGACGTCAAAAATTTGCGCGAGATTGCCATCGATCATCCTCCCCATGACGGACCATATCGCCCGTTCGCGCAATTTGATAGGTTTTTATGAAATGCATTTCAATACAAAGTTTCATAATGGCGACTATTGGCGATTGCGCAGGGCCTGCAGCTGCCATATGAACGCAGAATGGCGCAAAAAAGCAGCGATACGACCACGATGCCGCGCACAACCCGGCCGACGATGGACGACGTCGCGCGCATTGCAAAAGTTTCAAAGCCGACGGTGTCACGGGTGTTGAGCGGAAGCCCGCTGGTCAGCGCGGATACACGCGAGCGTGTGCTGGCGGTCGCACGCGAGCAAGGATATGCGCTCAACCGTCATGCCCAGAAATTGCGGCGCGAACGCGCCAATGCGATCGCGGTCGTGCTCGACTTCGGATCGCATCGGCAAGGCGCGATCGGCGACCCTTTCATTTTCGAGTTGCTCGCCGGGATTTCCGAGGCCCTGTCGGTCCGCGATCTCGACCTGCTGCTATCGCCGTCGGGGCTGGACACGATCGACGGCTTTGTCGATCTTTACCAGTCGCGCGGTGCCGACGGCTTCATCGTGCTCGGCCAAGGCGCGCGCGACGCGCTGCTGCAAAAGGTCGCCCGCAAGGATATTCCCATGGTGGTCTGGGGAGCGGTCAATGAAGCGAGCGCCTACTGCGCGGTCGGAAGCGATAACAGCCTTGGAGGACGCCTGGCCGGTGAACGCTTCCTTTTGCATGATCGCCGCCGCTGGCTGTTCGTCGGAAGCCGCCAGCACGAGGAAATCCGCCTGCGCTTTGAAGGGCTGCAGGAAGCAGCCCGCAAAAATTCGGATGTCGAGATCGATGTTCTGTCGATCGAGTCCATGGCTTTTTCCGCGATTCACGACCAGGCCAACGCCTATCTGAAAACCTGTACCGTCCGCCCCGACGCAGTCTTCGCCTTTTCCGATACCGCAGCGATGGCGGTTATCGGCGCTTTCAGCAAAGAGGGGCATTTGACCCCGCGCGACTATTCGCTCGTCGGCTACAACGACATTCCGCCCGCGGCGCATTTTACTCCGTCGATCACGACCATCGCCCAGCAGACCGGAGTCGCAGGCGCGTTACTGGTGGAGAAACTGATGCAAGCGCTGGACGGTAGCAGGCCCCGATCCGCAATGCTACCAACTCAACTTGTCACTCGGCAGACCTAGCTGGCCGGTCGTCATGGCAGCTTTAAAGCGATGGTCCAAATCGGAT
Organism: Sphingopyxis sp.; assembly: GCF_016463645.1. Lineage (GTDB taxonomy): Bacteria > Pseudomonadota > Alphaproteobacteria > Sphingomonadales > Sphingomonadaceae > Sphingopyxis. The sequence goes on from NZ_JAEMQX010000001.1 coordinate 157,322, forward strand.
AAACGACCGGCATCAGGCGCGTAGCTGCCATCCTCGCGGGGGTAAACGAACGACAGCTTATGGGCAGGCCCGCTGATTTCTCGAATGACCGCGATTAGGCGTATTCTGTTGAAAAACTCGGACGACGCACCTCATCCATGCCTCTTCCGTAATAAACATATAATAAGAACCCAATTGGCGATCCAAAGTTATGTAGCAATTAGAAATGTGCTAATATTTTTACTTGTGTCGAGGCGCCCAAAGCCGTGTGGATAGTTTTTCAACAGAATAAGGCGCATTCCCGACCAAATTCCATCGAAGCTCGACGTCTCGACGCTTGGCTTAGGAATCTGACGGACCGACATGCCTCTTGTGACGTCGTTGACCCGACATAAATGGCACCTACACCAAATGTGTGCCCAGGGAATGTCGGCTTCAGGCTACCCAGACCAGCAGATGTTCACCTAGCGGCGGCAATGTCGGAGAGACACGAAATGGCTGAATCGGCTTGCCGGTGCACACGATGAATTGACCACGACCGGTCGCGCCGCGGAGCTGAATCGCAACGGCATAGGCGTGGTCGAACGAGGCGAGCCGCGTCCGAAGGGGTGACAGGGCGGTCATGGATCACTCCGGCTGTGGGGGTAAGGGTAGAAGCGGACGCAAGGTCGCCAGCCTGTCATGGTCCGAATGCTATGCAGCGGTGGGCTCGGTTTCAGGATCAGCGGCTGCCAGATCGATTAGAACCTTGGCGACATCGGCCTTGAGGGTGAGTGTTCGACCCTCGGGGATCAGCCATTGGACATCGTCGCGGAAGGCCGATCGGATCTGTTCCAGAAGCGCCTCGTCCTTTCCGAGGAGGAGCTTGTTCGCCAGGTTACGCGCATCGCGGATGAAATCGTCATGCTGCCTGCCCCAGCTGTCGCTATCGCAATCCTCGTCATAAGTGAAGACCGCATCCTCGATCAGCTGCGCGAGCGCCTGCGGCGTGACGATTGCGCCCTCCCGGACAAAAACATGTGCTTCGCCGATATGGCTGCTCGCGTTCGCGCAGACGAGCATATCGACGGGAAGGCGAAGCGTGGCGGCGGGTTCATCGAGCCCGGCGCAGCGAACTATCGGAACATTAAGGGTGATCGCAGTCACCCAGCCCGATTCAACATGATCGAGCATCTGGTCGTCGTCGGCATAGTGGAACAGTTCGCCCTCCCGTTCGACCGCAAAGGACAGGCGGGGGACGCGCGGAAGCACATCATACCATCGATAGCCGGCAAATTTGTCTTCAGCGAAGACAGGTCGGAAGCCGAGCTTCTCCTCGGTCAACACCTTCGCCGCGCATTGTTCGATATCGGCCTCGTGCCTGGGGATCAGGATCATTGGGACAGCTTCGACGCGCTCGTCCTCGACGTAGGCATTGCCGTCCGCGGTTCGCGGGCGCCATGCACAGAGCCACGGGCTGGCTTCGGGAAGGCCAACGCCGAGCTCGGTAGCGCGCTTCCAGTCCTTGAACGACAGGCGATGTTGGCCTTTGAGCGCGATGGTCCGGAAAATGGCCGCCTGCACTTCAACCCGCAGATCGGCGAGTGCGGCATTCTCGACCATCTCCTTGCGCGCGGGCAAAACGAGCTGGAGCGAGGGCGCGTCGACGATGTCGATCCGGACCGTCCATTTCCGCCGTGCGTCGATTTCCCCGATGGCGGGCATGCGGCAGGGAACCTTGATGCCATGAAAATTGATGCGCGGATCGCTCGCGATGTCATAGGAATCGCTGAAGATTCCGATCCGGCAGCCATGCCACTCTTCGATCCGGCAGGCGCCCTTGAGGAAATCCTCGCGCGGCAAGACTGCGCCCTGAAATTCGACGGGCAACGGGAAATGCTTCGCCGCTGCTTCGACCCGCGATTGGAGATTGGGCAACCATTCGGCGGGCATGGCAATGACGAGCTGTGTGCCTTTGCGGACCTCGTAGGCTTCGACCGTTAGGGGATTTTCGCCCTGCCAACCGTCCTTGGGAAACGTGACCGTCCATCCGGCATTGGCGGCTCTCGAGAAGGATCGCACAGTAACGCGCTTGCCGGCGAGGCTGAACACACCCATTCCGGCAGGGTCTTCCCGCCGTGCGATCTGGTCGCTCCAGTCAGAGCGGCCCAGCGTCACGAAGGCGGCGGGATCATCGATGCCGGTGCCGTCGTCTGCAATAAAGAGGGCTGGATTGCCTTCATGCTCGCCGAGATCGACGGCGATTCGCTGCGCACCGGCACGGCGGGCATTCTGGAACAGCTCGTTGAGAACGTCGGTGATCGTCCCGTTGAAGAGGCGCGACACCTTAGTGATAAGCTGCTCGCCGACGGAAGGGCGGATTTGAGCGGGAAGCGTCATGGGAATACTCCGGTTGCGCGGCAGCCTCATTGCCGCCGCACGTCCCCGCCTCCTTTCCTCCCGGCCGATGACGATCGGTCGCGAGCGATTGAGTGCGGGCGGCTCAGGCTTCAGGCGGAGCGAAGTGCCTTCTCGGCCGCGGTTTCGACATAGATTTGCCGCGCGCGCCCGCGACGCCGTTTCCGGATGCGGCCCTCAGCATAGGCCTCAGCCCATCGTTGCGCCTCGGCGGCACGCGCTCCGGCGGAGCATTCGTCCGCTTGCTCGAAGATCGTATAGGCGAGCGCATATTGCTCGCGTTCCGGAAGCGCGAGCAGCGCCGAGGCGATGGGCAAGGTGCTTTCGTAGAATTCGAGAGCGTGGCGACCGCCGCCATGGTGCATCAGTATGGCGAGCCGGCCCTTGCTACCGATCCCGGTCGGCCTCGCAATCATCACATCGTGCGAGGCATAGGTGACGGCGCCAAAACCATCGGGTTCCGCCGGATAGAAAATGCGGTTATCACGATGGGGAAGCGGGTGCGCGAGAATCTCATATCTGTCGAAGTTCTCGACTTTCCGGATGTCATTATGTCCGATGACCGTCATCGCAGGCCCTTTCTGCTGGGGTGAAGTAACTATGCCCAGGGCAGGCGCCTTGGGCGGCTCGTCGATGACGGCAATCAGGCAGCCCGGAGGCTGTCGCGCTGACGCAGACCGAGGTCGATAGCTGAGAGGCTTGCGAACCCAGGTTCGACGGCATCAAAGATGCCGGTTAGGTCGTCGAGGTCGGCCCAGACGCAGGCGTCGCCCGGATCAGGATCGAGCTGGAAGACGATCGGTAACGAGTCCGCGGTCATCTCCCGGAAGAAGGTGCGAATGATCAGCCACTCGATCCGGCGTCCGACTGCCCCGACGCGCGAGGCAAGCGCCGTCCGCTCGACAGGGCGCATCGCGAGGTAGCGCTCGGGCGCAATGAGCGGAGCGATCCGAATGCAAGCAATACGACCGGCGACCCCGGGCGCGTGAACGGTGCCGGCGCTCGCGATACGCTCCACCGCAACACCCTCGGCCGGAACCAGCGCGCGATAGACATAATGGGGCAGCGCCCCCGCGATGCGGGAACGCGAGACAATGACTTTCATCGACGTTCTCCTCAAGCGACCAGCCGCATCGGCGGCGTTCCGGGTTCGGCGAGGTGCAGTTCGCGCCGGATGCGCGCGGCGAGGCGGTCAGGCTCGAGCAGTTCGCCGACCGCGGCCCAGTGGTTGCGGTCGCCGCAATAATCCTTCCGCCCGGCGACGCGGCGGAACATCACTTCACGGCCGGATCCGATGCCAAGCCGGAGCTGGACATAGATTTCCTCGGTATGAAGGATGATCTCGCCGCTGACGGCAATACCGCCCTTGATCGATCGAAGATCATAGGTGCCGTCCTCCATGCAAAGGGCCTCGGCAAGCCGCTTCAGGGCCTTTCGGCCGTCGCTATGGAAGAGCTTCTTTGCCTGCTCGTCGTAGCTGACACCCCTATGCGCCAGCACCACGAGTGCGGATTTGCCGCGCATGTCGGCGATGCGGTCCAAGCAGGCGCGCCGAAGCGCGGTGTCGCCGCCGCCCGTGGCGCCCGCAACGGCACCGAGATGCCGCGCGAGCAACAGTACTGCGGGATCGGTTTCGTCGGGATTGCCGGCATTTCGGCAATCCTTGATCGCCGCGATCAGCGCGTGGAGACAGGCCGGCAGCGTCGAGAGTGCCGAAGGATCGAGCGCCTGCTGGAAGCGGAACGCGATATCGTATGACATGGGACAGGTTCCTTCTCCGGACGCCTATTGCGCCCGCCCCTGTCCTTCCCTCTCTCCTCCCATTTCGCAGGGATATTGAAGGCACCCCAAGTGCCCGCAGCCGCGATGTTCCACATCTGTCGATCGATGGCGAGCGGGAGGCAAGCGAGCGGGCGCCCCTCGGGCTCGGGTTCGTGCAGTGCACGTCGTGGCGCTGCAATTCATCGCCGAGAGGAGAATTTGCGCAGCCGACGATCGTCCGAATGTGCTAGATTACGTGCCTGCCCAAAATTGCGTCCCGCGGAGAATGACGATGCGCGAACTGGACGAGGAAGAACGCCATCTATTGCGCGCGCTCGATGGCCCGCTTGCGACCGGCGATCTGATCACGATGGTCAGGGATCTCGGCGAAATCCTGCGCAATCGCGGCCATGTGATCCAGGCCAATGTCGCGGAGCTTGCCGCCGATCGGCTGGAAATGCTCGATGCGCGGTCGCAGGCTTAATGGGAATTACGCCAAACATACCAAGGACCGGCTTCACCAGTCATGCTTCGGCAATGCCTCGACGCTGCCAGCGTCGCAGTCGAACAGGATATGGTCGAAGCCATGTGCACGAGCAAATCTCATCGCGGCAAGAAGATCGGCCGGTAGCTTGGCCTGCGCCGGCTCATCCACCTCGCGCGCCGGAACGAACCATCCGTATATGGTACTCGCAACATTGATCGGCCGGTCGGAGGTTGCCGCCGCGCACCATTCATCAAGCATGGCTGCCGTCGCAGTCGACAGATGCGCCGTGGCAATGACGCAATAGTGCCCGGTTTCGGGGCCCAGTGTCTGCATGTCGGCGAGTAGCGGATCGATATGGACGCGGTCAGTCTTGAGATTCTCGCTCGGATGATCATCGAAATAGATGTCCGCGATCGTTTGATCGTCGAGCGTCGCCGGATCGCGCCCATCTTCGATATCGGACCACCACTCGCGGCAATATTCGGCGACTTCCGCCATCAAGGCTTTCTGAGTCAGCGCGGCATAATGGTTGGTGCCATGCTTATGATCGATTGAACCGATGTGGATGTCGAAGCCCCACGGAATCAATCCCCGCGCAAGGCAATCCTCGAACGCAGCGATATCCTCGATCACCGCGGCGCGGGCAGCGTCATCGAGGTCGGCCGGCGTTTCGATGGCGGCACGGGCACGAGCGAGCAGTTGCGCCAAGGCGCGGATGCCAATGTCAGACATGATATAATCCTGTTCGGCTGATGTGAGCCTGCGCCGGCACTCGGCGAACTACGGCGCTTGGGCATGCTGGATCGATCAAATGACAATCGTTTGATCGATCGCGTCGATAACGCAGCGAATATCAGCTGCAGCCATTTCTAGGCGGCGCAGCGCTTCTTTCCGGCAATCACAGCCCTCGCTCGATGCTAGCTCAGCCATGAGAAAGGCAAAGAGCGGATCGCCCAAATCGTGGGTCTCCTCGATGCTTTCGATGTGGGCAAAGTCGCCTTCACCGTATGCGACGGCGCAAATTCGCTGGAATGGATTCAACATCGTCGGAACCGTTTCGGCAATGGTCATGCTCCCAAAGCAAGAAGGGACATGCCGGGCGTCCGGCATTGATCTCGCGAAGTGATGACCTTCACGAAGGATGAGGCCTGTCGGCGCGTGTCGATGACGTCCACGGAAAGGGAGCCTGGGCCGATATTCGTCGCATTCGGTAGCCAGCGACAGCGCCGTTCGCGCCATCGTGGGGACCGATCGACAATCATATCGGCGCGTCGGGATCGTCCATCGGCCTCGCGGTCGCGGCGCGCGAGAGGTCCGGAATGCGCGGGTCGTTGTAAATGCAGTCGAGCGACATCGACAGCGCGTGGTGCTCCGCCCCCTCGGGTGTCGAAGCATCGATCGTATAGACTGCGCTCGCAAAGCAATCGTCGCCGCTGAAAAATGCGACATCGACAAGGTAGGTAGCGACGACGGCGGTTGAGACCGCGCCTCGGCAATGCCTGTCGATGAGGTCCGCGACGCTCGAACGCAGCCCATCGATGTCAGGGTCAAAATCTTCCCACGTCACATCGTTGGGGCATTCGTCGAGGAGATAGTTGGACATGAGGTCCTGCATCGTATCGAGCAAGCGGTAGCGCGCATCGGTCATGGCGGGTCTCCATGGGAAGGAAGCCGCCGGATCGAACGAACCGGCGGCTTCGGACGTCAGTGGGCGGTTTCGAGAAGCTTGCGGGCCTTGCCCTCGACTTCGAGCCGGCTGTCCTGGTTGGTCCTGGTGCGCGCAAAGGCCGTGATGCCCTGCACGAAATCATAGATCGTCTCAGGCGGGCGGCCCTCTTCATTGAGCACCGTCGCGACGATCTTTGCGGTTTCGGCCTTCGAGAAGCCGCGTTTGCGCAGGAACGTCTCGCGGTCCTCATCCTTGCGGGCGACGATGCGCTCGCGCGCGGTCTTGATGCCGCTCAGGAATGGCATCGGCGAAGAGTCCGCGAAATGCTCGAGCGCGGGCGCTGCTTCATGGGCGAAGCGGTTGGCTGCGAATTTCGAGTGGCGGATCTTCACCTCCTCGAAATTCTCGACGCCCCAGAGGTTGCGGTTCATGCACACGGCGCGCAGATAGAAGGTCGCCATGCCGAGCGTCTTCGCGCCGACCTCGGAGTTCCAGCAGTAGAAGCCGCGGAAATAGAGATCGGGATCGCCATTGGGTAGCTTGCCCGCCTCGATCGGGTGCGTGTCATCGACCAGGAAGATGAAGACGTCGCGGTCGGAGGCATAAAGCGTCGTCGTGTCGCGTGTGACGTCGACATAAGGATTATAGTGCATGCTCGACCAGTCGAGCACGCCGGGGACCTTCCACCGCGTTTGCCCGATGCCGTCGCCGGCGATCTTCATCACCGCTTCCACGAGCTCATAATCCCAGATACGGCCATATTCGGGCCCGGTCGCGGCGCGAAGTTCGGTCCGCCCGTCGTCGGTCTGCAGCAGTTTCACCTGCTCGCCGCGGTGCGCGACGAGGCCGTGCTGAAGATTGATGCCGGCAAGCGCAGCCGGAAGCTCGCGAAGATAGGACGCGGGCGCGCCGACGAGGCTGCAAAGCTGTCCGAATGCCCAGTTCGTCGGCGCAACGGGCCGCTCTTCGTCGGGGACCATCAGCGAGAGTCGCTCGGGGCTATCGCTCCGCGCCTCGACACGGATCGCCTTGCTGTCGACGACGCGCGCGGTTGCCCGGTCGGCGCGGGCGCGAACGACATCATAGAGATCGGTCAGCGAGAGGAAGCGCTCGTCGTCGGGACGCGAGAACCATTCGGACGAAACGCGGCCGATGTTGCGGCCGCGGGAGATATCGACGCGATAGGCGCCGCCGACCGGACGGTCGGCAGCGGGGACAAGATTGGTCATGGGAAATCTCCGGCAAGAGTGGAACGTCGAGCCGGACCGAAATCACTGACCGGCTCGCCCCGTTCCCACCCCCTTCCCTCCCGACCGGCAGTCAGATGGCGTGGTGCGCGCTCGTTTGGTCGGTACCGCGCCGGTTCGCCTTGAGCAGCCCTCAGGCGGTGCAGAACGTGACCGTCTTGCCATCGACGCCCATCAGCGAGGCAAGGAAAGACGTGGTCAGCCGAACGGCTTGCCATTCTCCACGAAGGTGTATCCGTTGGCGGTTATCGCCTCATCTACGGCCTGCTCGGACGTCAGATACTCGAATTCGCTTTCGAGGCGCCGATAGAGCCAGCGGGCAAGGTCGCGCAGTGCTTCGATGATGGTTTCTTCCGCGGGGGAACCGAAGGCGATCCCTTCGCGCTCGACCGCGATGTCCATGCAATATTCATGGTAATAGCGACCGCGGTGGCGAATATCGGCGCTGAGCCGGTAGAAATGCTGGCGCTGGATGTAGCGAAGCGCATCGGCGATCTGGTGAAGCCTGGCATCCTGCGGCGCGTAGACCCGGATGGCTTTCGATGATCTGGGCCGATAGGCGTAGCTGCCGGCAAAGCTGGCGCCGTCTCCCTGGCTGGCAAAGCCCGTGAAGAATATCTGCGGCTCTTCGCGCTTTGTGCCTCCGACATGGGAAACCGGGTTGGTGCGAAGCGTGATACCGAGGATGTCGCAGATCGCCTCGAAGTCGCTGAAGACGAAGTCGTACCAGTCATGGTCGAAGGCGCCCTGACGATACCAGTCGCGCGCCTTGTCCTTAGCGCGCTCGTCCAGTTCGTCGAACTGATAGACGGTGATGGGGATGATTTCGGGCATTGCGGAAACCTCTCCGATTGGCGGCGCCGCGGTTCAATCGAACAGCGGCAGGCCCAGTTGAGGCGAAACGCAGCCGAGACCGCAGAGCCCGAGCGGGCACGGTCCATACTTGCCCTCGCGGTCAGCGAGGATGTCGCGCGAGGTGTGAAATTCGACGAATGGCCCGCTATGCCCACTCGGCCGGCGGCAGCCGACACCTACCGCGGCGTGGCAGTTGGGGCAGACAACCTCGAGAATGGGATCGCGGTGCCGGGACATTGTGCAGCCCGGTTTCTGGCAGAGGGCCTAGCCTTTGACGATGTGCGCCATCACGCCGCCTTCGCCACCTTGGCGAACCGCTCATCGACCTCACTGGGCGTGGCGGCGAACACGGTCCAGTCGCCATAGTAGATGCCGTCATATTCGACATAGTCGTCGAAGATGGTCAGGCGCCAATCACAGAGCGGACCCGCGACGTTGGACAATCCGCGTGCGCACCATTCGGCCATGACCGCCGGGAAGAATCGGTCCATGACATCGGGAGCCGCCGCGAACTTGACGTCGCACATATAGGTCGTGTGCACATAGGCGAGCGGGCCGATCACCGGTCCTTCGCTCCCCCAGTCTTCAAGATTTTCGTCGGGATCCTTGCGGCCGTGATAGAGATGCAGGTAGAGTCCGGGCGCCTCCGGGACAGGCGAGGTCGCGTCGGTGTCCCCGGCAGTATCGTGCGGCTCGCCAAGCACGCGCGCCGCAATCCAGTCCCGATAGCCAAGGCGTGTGTCGTCGTTCGCGATCTGGTATTTCCAATCCGCGAGCGGGTGGGCTGGATACTCGGTCCAGGCATCACGTTCCAGGTGAGGCGGGTCGCTCGGCGCGGACTGCCCGAGCGCCGCCGACAAGGCCTCGCTTGTCGAATGCATCTCGATGCGATCCGCGAAGATGGCGCACCAGCCGCCGCCAAACTCGCCCTCGCGAGGTTTGGAGCAGCTTTCCGACCATTCGAAACCGATAGCGGCGCGAAGAAGGGATTCGGCGCAGCACCGATGGATGACCGTTGCGACCGGGTCGGGCTGGAAGGTTGGCGTGCCATAGATATGCGCGATCTGACCGACCCCGTCGATCGACGCAGTTCCCGCCTCGAAACGGGCACCGAAATCGGGAAAATACGCATCGCAGAATATCGTGCCAAGGCCGCTCCACAGATCATCTTCGTCTTCAGGAGGAAAGAGTTCGAGGATTTTCGGGCTTGGCGCCGGTGCGACGATACCGCTCATCATGTCGCTGGCCGCCCCGAATATCTCCTTGAGCAGCGCCAGCTCGGCATCTGTGCAGGCGAAGCTGAAGCTTGCCTCGAGATAATGTTCAGCCATCGCCATTCTCCCGGCACAAGGACGGGCTTTCGCGGGTTCCGATGGACAAGGGCGGCAGAGCGAAATCGCCCGCTTGAAACCAGGCGTTCGCCGCAGCGATCGAACCAAGGTCGTTCAGCTCTCGTTGATTGAGGACGATCTGGTCAGCGTCATTTACCTCGTAGTGTCGGGGCGCCCGATCGCCCGTATGAACCGCGCGCTCGGGTCCGAATGCGCCGGAACACGCGTCCGAGCGCCGAACGAAGGCGATGCCGTGATTGCAGCAGAAGGCTTCGACACATTCGAACTGACCGCCGATCAGTTCATAGGCACAAACCTCCAGGATATGCCCGTCGGCAATATGGGAAAACTCGATCGAATTCCCTTCCCAATCGGCTTTCCCGCCATCGCATTCGATAGCTTCGAGAAGCGCGGGTATCAGATTGCGAGAAATCGTGCCGCCGATCCGGATCATGGCGGATGCCCGGTCTGCCATGGGAACCTCCATCTTCTTGGTGGTCGGCAGACAATTCCGCCGCCACTCCCCGCTCCACCCCCTTCCCTCCTCCGGAGAATTGCTTTCGCGGGGCGAGCATGGAGGCGCGTAGGTTCCGCGTTTGACGAGCCAAGTTCAGCAAGTCCCCCCTCGTCGAGAAGCTCGAATATGGTGCAATCGGTCGGCAAGGTCGCGGGCGGCATGCTCGCCCGGCTTCCAGCACGGGCATCGCGGTGTCGAAACCGTCGACGAACTGCCGGTCGACCTGCCCATAGGCCCGCGACATGACCCTCTCCCTATGAGAGGTTCGATTTCACTGTGGCGGCTCGGCGATGATGGTGCTCAGGATTTCATCGGCCTTTCCCGCCGGGAGGAAGAGCCGGGTCTTGTATGCAATCACCTCGCTGAACGCGCCGCGCGCTTTCAGCCATTCGCGGTCCTGAGGCCGGAAGTCCCGGATCTCGATCCGGCGGCTGTCGTTCACCATCGCCGACACGAGACGTGCGCCGTGCAGCCCAGGGATCAAGGCGCCGTCGCCATGCCGGGCAGCCTCGATCAGTTCGCCAGGCGTGAGCATGATCGAGGAAGTGAGGCCGAAAGCCGATTGCAGCTTCTCGATCGCCCCGGGCATGACGATGCGGCCGAGGATCGACGTCCCCGCCGCGTCGTCGATCCGCCAGACACGAACGTCGTCCTGCGGCAGTTTGTTCCAGACGGGGAGCAGGAGACCCGTTGCGACACTGATCGTCTCGATATCGACCTTGTCGAGCGCCTCGGTCACTTCGGCTTCCCAGAAGCTCTGGAAGCTCTTGCGGTCGATCTCCTCCCAGTGCGTGTGCGCGAGCCCTGCAAGCTGGATGCGGTTCGAACCTGTCGGGCGGACAAGCTCCATCATCTTGACGGGCCTCCCGTCGTCGTCGGTGATCGACCAGGACGGAACGCAAAGGGCGACGCGCCCGGAACGGCTGTTCCGCAGAGACCGGCCATCCGCGGAACCGCCCCAGATCTTGTCAAGGCGCGCCCACCCCGTGACGCGCGGTTTGAGGTGAAGCTCGAGGCGGAGCAGCCGGGTCTCGGCGCCGGATACCGGATCCTCCCTCAGCACCTGCTGCGAGAGCTCGACGATACGCTCGGCGCGGATCGCCTCGACGCCAAGATCAAGCGTGCCGGCCTCGCGAGCGGCGTCGACGCGGGCCTGGATGAGCCCCATATATTCCTCGAAAATGGCATCCTGGGTCGCGATGCGTAGCGCGAGGATGCGGTTCAGCCAGCGCTGGATCGGCGGCAGCTTGTCGAGCAGGGTTCCATTCTCGTCGACGAGCTTCAGGCCCGTGATAATCTGGAACTTCTCGAGACCGATGCTCGCGAGCTTGCCGGCATGGAGCAGATGATACCATTGGGTCAGCGCTTCGCGAGCATAGCTGCTTTCGAGATTATCCGCGGGGTCGAATAGATTCTGGCCGCCGGTCTGACGCTGGCCGCGCGTGAGCGCGCCGAGGGTATCGAGACGGCGCGCGATGGTGCTGATGAAGCGGCGTTCGCCCTTGCAGGTAGTCGTGACCGGCCGGAACACCGGCGGCTTCCACTGGTACGTCCGATGCGTGCGGCCGAGACCCTGGATCGCGATGTCGGCGCGCCAGCCCGGTTCGAGCAGGAAATGGATGCGCCGCTTGTTCGCGGTCGGACAATCCAGGTCGGCGTGATAGGAGCGCCCGGTGCCGCCCGCTTCCGAGAAGACGAGGATCGGCTTGCGTCCTGACATGAAGGCGTCGGTCTCGGCGATATTGGAACTGGCGCTGCGGCGCTCGAGCTTCTGTCGGCCTTGCCCGTCAATGACAACGCGACGGCTGCGGCCAGTGACTTCTGCGACCGCGTCGGTTCCGAAATGCGCGATAAGGAAGTCGAGCGCGGCCGGGACCGGCGGCATCGAACAGAGGCTTTCGACCAGATTATCGCGCGCCTCGACCGCTTCCTGGCAGAGGACAGCATTGCCGTCGCCATCGTGCATCGGCTCGGAGCGCAATGCTCCGTCGGATGAGCGAAAGGCGCGCATCTGACGCGTCGGGAAGGCTGTCTTCAGATAATCGATCAGCGTATCGAGCGGCGAGACGTCGATCGCGAGGTTGGCGCGTTCGTCCGGCGAAAGGCCCGCAAGGCGGCGCTCGAGGATCGCCTCGGCCGTGCTGGTCAATTGCACGACGGCGACATGGCCTGCTGCCAGCTCCTCCTCGATCGAACGAACGACGGTCGGCATTTTCATCGCGATCAGCACTTGGGAGAAGAAGCGCTGCTTGGCGCTCTCGAACCGGCTGAGCGCCGATCCCTTGGCCATGGCATTCATCGTCTCGCCCGACATGCGGTCGACAATGTTCGACGCCTTCAGCACCTCGTCGAGGTTCTGGTGAACGATCGCCCAGGCGTCGGCATAGGCATCGTAGATCTCTATCTGGTCGGGCGTCAGCCGATGCTCGAGCGGGTCATATTCTACGCCGGCGAAACTGAGCGCACGCGCCGTGTAGAGACCCATGGACTTGAGGTCGCGGGCGACGATTTCCATCGCCGCGATACCGCCGTCGGTCATCGCAGCGAGAAAAGCGTCGCGGTTCACGAAGGCCGTGTCGGGCCCCCAAAGCCCGAGCCGCGAGGCATAACTCAGATTCTCGGGCTTGGTGGCGCCGGTGGCCGATTCATAGACCACCCGGGCGCGCGGCAGTGCGTTCTGCAGGCGCACTCCGGCCAATCCCTGTTCAGACCCCTTGGCCTGGCGATATTCGTCTTTGGTGCCCGCCGCATTGCCCATCGAATGGGATTCGTCGAACAGGATCACGCCCTCGAAAGTGCCTTCCGCCCATTGGAGGATCTGCTGGAGACGTGAGCATTGATCGTGACGCTGCGAGCGGAGCGTCGCATAGGTGAGGAAGAGGATGCCGCTCGCCATGCCGATCGACTGCCCAAGCGGAAAGGCATCGAGCGGCTGGATGTCGATCGGAAGGCCGCCGAGCGCGGTCCAGTCGCGGCGCGCGTCTTCAAGGAGCGTCGCGCCCTTCGATATCCAGACGGCGCGGCGGTTGCCGCAGTTCCACTGGTCGCGGATGATAGCGGCGCCCTCGCGGCCCTTGCCGACGCCGGTGCCGTCGCCGATGAAGAAACCCATGCGATAGGCGTGCCCGTCGGCATCCTCGCGGAGTTGGTCGCCCGCCTCGTTGGGCACGAATCGGCCCGGCAGGTCGCGCGAGAAGGCATCGCCAGCATAGATGATCGCTTCGAGTTGGGCGTCGGACAGCGCGCTGCTTGCCCGCTTCTGGAAGAGCGGCCGATATCGCGGGATCGGCGGCAGCACCGACGCCATGGCAAGCGATTCCACGAGATTGTCCGGATGCGGCGTCGCGCCCGGTATATCGATGCGCGCAAGCCGCCAGGGAGCGTAGATGCCGACCGGATCGCCGACCGGAAGCGGCGCGTCGCGAACCGAGTAAGCAAGCGGCTCGGCGCGATCGTCCTTCGCGGCGATCCGCGACGGCGCGATGACCTTGGGGCTCGCGAGCCCGGAAAAGAGCGATGCCGATCCGGATTTGAGCGCCGGACGGAACGGGATCACCGCCGGGGTGGCCGGGGGCGGCTCATCGGACGATCCCAATCGCGGCGGGAGCGCGAGCACGATGGGCAGCGCCGCCTCGATCGAGTCGACGGTGTGGCGTTCGGTCTCGCCGATCCAGCCCTTGTCGAAGACGATCAGCCGAACGGCGATGCCGGTGCCATGCTTGACGTACGGGCGGCCGAGAATGGTGATCTCAACGCGCGGACGTCCGATCTCGGCGACCGAGACATAGCCGCGGGCACCGCTGCCGTCGTGCGCGAATCCCGGCGACATAATCGCAACGCAGCGTCCGCCGTCGGCAAGACGGAGGAGCGCGGAGCGAAGGTGGCGAGCGCCGGCATGGCGATCCTCGCCGCGGCCTTCGCTACGGCTGAAGGGCGGATTGATCAGGACGACGGTCGGACGGACATCCGGCGGCAGCCGGTCGTGAATGAATTCGGCATCGTGTGTGGTGACGTCGCTGTTCGTCACGAGAGCGAGCAGTGCGGCGCGGCAGGCATCGCGTTCGTTGAGCGTTACGGAGGCGCCCGTGGCGATCGCGCGGGCGGCGAGCATGCCGATGCCCGCCGACGGTTCGAGCACATGGTCGTCGGCCGTAATCGCCGCTGCACGTGTCGCTAGCCAGCCCAGCGCGTCTGGCGTGCTGAACTGTTGCATCTCGACTTGATGCTCGCTGCGATAGGTCTGCGTTGGTAGCGCCTTCTCGAATGCAAGAATGGCTGCGAAGGCATCTTCGGGCGGGCAGTCCGGGTTCTGGTCTTCACCGAGCGACAACATGTTCGAAGCCTGCGCCGCTTCGAGCGCATCATAGGCGTCGCGCATCGACCAGTGTCCGTCGGCATCGGATCCGCCGAACGCCTCCGACATGAGCCCTTTGAGCAGCGAACGGGTGACCGAATGCGGGTCGGCGAGCCGGGATTGCAGAGCCCGCGCTACGCCGTGAAGACGCTCGGCCTTTTCCCGGGCGCTGGAATCAGGGGTCTCGGCGAGATTGAGAAGCGGAAGGGTCATGGAAGATCTCCTGAACGGGCTCCGGGGCACCTGCCCCCGCCGCACACAGCCCTCCCCCCTCTCCTCCAGGGTGGAAGGCGGCATGAAAAAGGGGCCGCGACGCGTGGTCACGGCCCCAATCGAGGTCGGCTTTGCCGGGTCAGGCCGCGTCGGCGATCGGTTCGTCCTCGTCGCCATCACCGACCGCTTCGTCGTCGAACGTTATTTCGGCGGCATCAGCAGGCTCCAGGTCGGCATCGTCGTTCGCCAGCGCAGCGACGGGATGCTCGAAGCGCATCGCGTCGGGAAGCCAGGCGAGCGCCTTTTCCTTGACGTCGGCTTCCACGATGATGTTGCCCGCGAAGAGCTGTTCGGCCGAGGATGCAAGGAGATCCTTCTTTGACGCGCCATAGCGTTGGCCGAGTTCGCTGCCGCCAATTTCCGCGAACAGGTCGAGGATCGTCGTCTTGGTGAGCCGCTTGAAGTAATTCTTCGCGGTCGGTCGCCACCAGGCGGCGACATCGATCCCGAGCTTGCAGCCGAGATGGTCGACGAAATCGCTGCCGGTCGTCTTGGCGGGCACGGCGTGGATCGTACGGGCGATCGCCCAACCCAGCCATGCCGCGCGTGCTTCCTCACCAAGCGCACAGAAGGCATCGTAGCGGCCAGTGACACCGGCATCGGGGTCGATCCAGCTCCGATCGAGTCCGGCTTCGAGCTTAGCCCATTCCTCGGCCGCCGTCGTGCCGCTCTCGAACCCGATGACGCGCGACGGCGCCGCATCGGCCCTCAGTTCGCTCGCGAGATCGCTCGCCCCGTAACGCCGCTGCGCGGCATCGACCATCACGAACGTCCCGAGATCGAGCGCGAACCGCGGGTCGCTGGCGACATGGACGCGGAGCAGTTCCGCCTTCATCGTTGCGAGTTCGTCAGCAAGCCGCTGGCTGATCGCGGGTTTGCCTGATGCTCCGCCAGGAGCCGCATCGTCGCGGTCATCGTCCGAGTCATCGGTTTCGCTCATCGCTTCGGGGGTTCGGTAGACCTGATGATGAACCCGGGGCTGGCCATCCTCACCGAGGACGACGAAGGCGAGCGCCGAGGCCTTCTGGTCATCGGACAACACCGGCGGACGATTCTGGATTTCACGGAGTTCGGATTCCAGATCGCGATAACGCTGTTCGTCATCATCGGTGATGCCGTCGTCGCTTTCGTTCGCGGCTTCGCCGATGATGGTCATTTCGGCCTCGATCTCGGCGCAGCGCGCTTCATCCTCTGCCGTGGGTGGCGGAATCTCTCCGCGAACCGGGCTCAGACCGTCAAGCTCGATGTAGGAGACGCGCGTCGTCGGCAGCGCACGGATTTCGCCAAAACCCTCACGTTCGCGGATAGCCTCGGCTTCGACCGCGAGTTTTTCATCCGTCAGCCGGTCGAGTATGTCACCGTCGATCCAGTTTTCGGACGCGCTGTCGGAGAAGAGGTCGGAGTCGATCCGTCCGCCCGCTTCGAGATAAGCTTCGCGGCCGACAAGCAGCGCCTTGGGGTCACCGCCGCGATAGCTGCCGGAGGCGAGCTCGCGCCGGATGGTGTAGACGTCGTCCCCGTAATAGCTGTCCTGATACTGCTCGAACACACGGGCCTGACGAACGGTGTCGGACGTGCTGCCATAGGCCTTGGCGACCTCGAGCGTGATGTCGCCCTTGCGGAGCGCCTCGAAGATCGTCTCGTGAAGATCGGCGAGACGAACGCGCCCGAGCACGAAACGCTCGGTCTTGCCGAACCGCGCGGCAACCTGCGCGGGGGTTTTGCCTTCCTTCTCGATCATATTCTTGAAGGCCGTGCATTCATCGGCGGCGGTCATCGGCAGCTTCTGGTTTTCAGCGAGGCTGAGCTCGATGGCGTTTTTCGCGTCCGGCATCACCATAACCGGCACGCAGAAGTCTTCGGGAAGCTGGCCCTTTTCGATCAGGGCATGAACCCGCGCGAGACGCCGGCCGCCGCCGAAAATGCTGTAGCTGTCCTTCTTGCGTTTTATTGCGGTGCCAATCAGGTTCTGGAGCACGAAGCCGGCTTGGCCGATCATCGCTTCCAGTTCGGCGTCGGCGTCGGAGTCGCTTTCCGTTCGGACATTCAGCGGGGAAGCGACGCAGTTACGCGCAAGCGCGTATACGATCGGATATGTCATAGTCCGTCTCCTGGCGGCGGAGGCCCGACCATCAGGCCACTCGGCGCCGCCAGTCCCCCACCCCCTTCCCTCCTTCCCGTAGGACATCGTTCCAGTCGTTCCGCCCGTGCCACGGCCAGATCGTGCCGATCTGCCGCCCGGGTGCCGTATAGGCCTCGGTTGCAAGCGGCACGGCCAAGCGTCCCGCATTGTCATTGTCGGGGAGCAGGATGAGGCGGTTCACGGATTTCGGGATGGCAACATGGGGGAGGCGTTCATTGCCGAGCGTCGCCCAGACCGGGATGCCGAGCAGAATCATCGCCGAAACCGCTGTCTCGACACCTTCGGCAATCCCAAGCGTCTCGGTGGCGGAAGCGAGCCGAACAGCACCGGCGCAGGGGTTGCCTAGCAGGCGTCGAGGATGGCGAAGGTCGCGTGCACGCCGCCCGCGGGCATCGAGAAAGGTCCTCTGGACGGCGAGCAGACCGGAATCGTCGGTAACGGCGGCGAGCATCGCCGGGCGAAACCGTGCCGCCTTGCCCTTGCCGAGCGGAGTTCGGTCGCAGAAGCGCAAAGAGTCGAGCGCGATGTGAATCGACCGATTGCGTAGGTAGGTCTCGGCGATAGTCCAATTTATCGGCCGTCCGACCCTCCAAAGATCGAAGGCGCGCTTTTGCAGCCATCGGTCGAGCTTGAACTGCTTGGCGATTCCATTGCCCTTTGCGCCCAAGGCATTCGGATCGAGCCGCCGAATGGCGCGCAGCACGTCGCGCGTGTCGCAGCCGGCAAAGCATTTGAACAAGAGTCGGGTGTCGCCAACGCGAACCGATAGGCTCGGCGTTCGGTCATCGTGGGCTGGGCAGCGACACATTCCAGTCGACCCCTGCCAGAAACCGCCAAGGCCCCTGACCAGTGCGGCCCCGGCAGCCTCCAATTCGGAATCATGGAGAGTCGAAAGGACAACAGACATTGGAATTCTCGCAATCAGATCAGACTTCGCTCAAGCTCCCCCTCTCTCCTGCCGTGCTTTTCGCGGCCACCTGGTGACGAAGTCACGCGGCGCGGCGACACCGCTCAACGGCACGATCCTGCCCTGATTATTGTGAGGTGGCGTAGCAACCGGCACGCTTGCGATGGCGAATGCTGCGTTGGAACCGCGCTCGCGACATTGATCCATCCCGAGGACAAGGAAAATGCAGGATCTCGATTTGTCACGGTCCGAAATCGTCTTCATGGAGCCATTGACCGTGCGGATTCCGACCGCAGTCGAACTGACAGGGCTCAGTCGGTCAAGAATCTACGAGTTGATCGTGTCCGGCGACCTTGAGGTCGTCAAAGTCGGCCGGTCCACGCTGGTCCTCTATACGAGCCTCAAGGCCCTGATCGGCCGCTAGGCGGTCGAGGTCGCACTCTTGCCGAAGGCGGGGCGCAGAATTTGCGCCCCATCGCGCAGCTCGTCGAGATAATCGGACCAATGCTGCATCATGCGAACACGTTCGTCCCAATATTCGCCGCGGGTGTAGACCCGGCGCGTCGCATTGGCATCGAGATGTGCCAGTTGCCTTTCGATCGCATCCGGGTGCCACATTCCCATCTGATTGAGGAGAGTGGCGGCCGTCGCGCGGAATCCATGAGCCGTCATCTCCTCACGGCTGTAGCCCAGCCGCCGAAGCGCGGCGCTGACAGTATTCTCCGACATGCAACGGCGGGGCGTCCGAAAGGACGGAAAGAGGTATCTCCCATGGCCGGTAAGGGCGTGGAGCTCTTCGAGCATCGCAAGAACTTGCCGTGACAGGGGGACGCAAAGCGAGCGGCGCATTTTCATCTTTTCTGCCGGGATCGACCAGACGGCATCATGGGAATCAATCTCCGCCCATTCTGCCTGGCGCAGTTCGCCCGGTCTGACGAAAAGATGCGGCGTCAATCGAAGCGCGACCGCGGTGAGCTCGTGACCAGCGTAGCCATCGATCGCGCGGAGCAGCGCGCCGACTTCCTTCGGGGCCGTGATGGCGGCGTGGTGCTTCACCTTCGGAGTGATCAGCGCACCACGGAGATCGGCCGCCAGATCGCGGTCGGCCCTTGCGGTCGCAATGGCGTAGCGGAACACTCGGCTAATCACGCTCCGCATGCGCCGCGCGCTTTCATATCGGCCGTTCGCCTCGACTTTACGGAGAACGGCCAGGATTTCCTGCGCGGTGAGTTTCGATATCGGGCGACTGCCGATCATCGGTTCGGCGATGTCGAGGAGCCATCGCACCTTCCGAAGCGTGACTGGCGCGCGCTCTTCTCGTTCGATTTTCACCAGCCATTCCTCGGCGATCGCCTTGAACGTATTGTCCTGCGCGATCTTCTGGGTGATCCGCGCGACCTTCTTCTCCGCTGCGGGATCAAGCCCGGCGACAAGCTTCTTGCGCGCCTCGTCGCGAAGTTCCCGAGCGGACGCGATGCCGACATCGGGCCACGACCCGAAATACAGCGTCTTTTGCCGTTCGAGATAGCGATAGTTCATTCGCCAGACTTTTGCGCCGCTCGGCCTGACCACGAGGTACAGGGCGTCGGCGTCAGCCATTTTATAGGCTTTTTCCTTGGGCTTAGCGTTCGAAATCTGGATGTGGGTAAGCGACATGATGGTTTCACCTTCGATAGGCTGACCGAAACCATCAAAAACACCATCAAAGCTGATGGTACGCTGATGGTTCCGGCTGGATCAGCCTGGATTCCACTCAGCGAGTCTCATCGAAAAAGCGGTGAGAAACCAGCCGCTTACTGGACGTCCTCGGACATTCCGAGGAGAACAGATGGTGCCCAGAAGAGGAATCTATAGTTAAAGCTATGATTTTGAAAAGAAATTTATTTCCTTTCAACAGGCAGAATGGTGCCCCCTCCGATGGCCCGCGTCAACATTTCGTGGAGTGGTTCGAGTGTTGGAAGGCTCAGCAACGCTCGCGAAGTCCCATAGCGCACTAATGGCATCCGCGCAATTCGATTGGCGTTGCTATCAACTCGAAATTGTCGGTCACAAAACTACCGCTACCGCGACGGCCACTCTCTAAATACGCATTCAATTGCCATCGTTCGCTATGCCAATGATAACGTGTTGGACCTTGAAGCACAGTAAGCGCTGCGGCTTCGGCCAGGGCCGGCTACACTTGAGTTGCATTCGGCGAAGGCCGGTTTTCAATGGCGATGGGCGTGAAAGTTCAAATCTGGCGACCTCGAAGAGTGACATGATCTGGCTTGGAGACTATCCAAGTCAGCCATTGCGCATGACCGTAGGGCGTGCCATTTTGTTCCCCTAACGTTCTATGCTTGCATCATGATGAAGCATCGTGCAGTAACTTGCTGCAAGTTGCAGCGGGAGACGAGGAATGGCGGTCATCGCGGAAGAAGGTGTCGTGCGCGTCACTGCTTCGCTGAGTCGAAGCCAAGAAGCGGCTCTCAAAGAACTGGCGGCGAAGTATAAGGTTAGCGTTGCCTGGCTGGTACGCTACGCGGTCGACCAGGTGGTCGAGCAGGGGCGGGAAGCTCAACTCCCGTTGGATTTCGGCAGAGGTCGCTAGCCGTGACGCTTCTGGAGACGCCTTCGGCGCCGCTTTCGCACGCCGCTGATCTCGCGGGTGCATCGACTGCGGCTTCGGCTGGACGAGGCCTGCCGGTGATCGATCTGTTCGCCGGCGCGGGCGGACTGAGTATCGGTGCTACCGACGCGGGATGCGAGGTGCGCGCGTGCGTCGAACTCGACCCGACCGCTTGCCGGACGTTGCGCGCAAACGAACGCTATCATGGGATGGTTCTAGAGGGCGATGTCGCGCAGATCACGGGGCTCGATCTAAGGACAATTGCGAAACTCGGCCCGAACGATCCGCTCATTGTCGTCGGCGGCGCGCCGTGTCAGCCTTTCTCTAAGGCCGCCTATTGGGTGGAGAATGGAGAAGAGTCGCGCTATCGCCGCGCGCGCGCTGCCGGGATCGCGATGAATCGTCCCCCTGCCCCAACCGAAGCGCGGTCCGACGCGCGTCGCACGTTGGTGGAGGAATTTTGGCGGCTCATTTTCGAATCAAATGCTGACGGCTTCGTGTTCGAAAATGTCCCAAGCATCAAGCATCCGCGCAACCGCCCGGTGCTCGACGGGTTTCGCGGCGCCGCCGAAGCCGCAGGCTACCAAGTAACCCAAGTGACGGCGAATGCAGCCAATTATGGCGTCGCGCAAACGCGCGAGCGGGTCTTCCTGCTCGGGGCTAAGCGCGGCAAGCCCGAGGCGCCGCATCCTAGCCACAGCGTCAAGAATGAGACAGGATATGCGGCCGCTGTAACGGCGGGCGAGGCCCTCGAGGCATTCTCCGGGCCGGAATATTTTGAGCCTGAAGAAATAGTGAGCGGACGCTGGGCCGAGCATTTGCGGGCGGTGCCCCCCGGCGGGAACTACAAAGCGCACACCGCTTGGGCCGGCCACCCCAACCCGAGTTTCGAGACCGAGACGCGCTTCTGGAACTTTTTGCTCAAGCTGTCTCCGGAGCGACCGTCATGGACGCTCGCGGCCTCGCCGGGCCCTTGGACCGGACCGTTTCACTGGACCAGTCGGCGGCTACGAACCGTGGAGATGGCCGCGTTACAGGCGTTTCCGGAGGCCTATCATTTTGCGGGGAGCCGGCGCGACCGAGTGCGCCAGCTGGGCAATGCCGTTCCGCCGTTGCTGGCGAAGCGGATGATTGAGGCGGTGTTTGCGACGGTCGATCGTTAAGAGGGGCGAAATTTGCGCAGTATAAGTTTGTTCAGCGGTTGCGGGGGTCTCGATCTCGGCCTCCATGCAGCGGGCTTCGAGACCGTTCTTGCGTCCGATTTCGAGCGCCTTTGCGCCGAGACCTGGCATCGCAGCATGCCGCGGACGCCGTTTCTGCTCGGTCGCATGGGTAAGATCACGCGCGACGATGTTGCTGCCCAATTGGGGGGGCGCATCGGCGATATCGACCTGATCGCGGGTGGCCCGCCCTGCCCTCCTTTTTCGAAGAGCCGGTTCTATCGCAAGGACAAGCCGCGCGCGCTCGATGACCCGAACGGCTGGGAGACGATCAACGGCTATCTCAATATGCTCGACTGGGTACGCCCGCGCGCGTTCATTCTCGAGAATGTGAAGGGCCTTGCGTATAAGGTGCACTGCGACGCGTTGGACACGATCGTCTCGCGCGCCGAAGCGCTCGGCTACAAGGTGACGACGGGAGTGTTGAACGCCGCCGACTATGGCGTCCCGCAAATCCGCGAACGCTGTTTTGTTATCGGGTCGCTAGACAAGGCGATCGCGCTGCCGACGCCAACCCATGCGAAACTTCCCGCTGCGGGCTTGCTGCCGTGGGTTTCGACGGGCGCGGTCCTGACCGATCTCGACACCGAGGAAAATGCGAGCGACGAGGGTCATTTTGCCGGGGGACAGCATCACCAACTGCTCTGTGACGTGCCGCCCGGCGACAATTATCTTTATTTTACCGAGAAGCGGGGTCATCCGAATCCGCAGTTCAAATGGCGCGGTCGCTACTGGTCGTTTCTGCTCAAACTTAGCCCAGACATGCCGTCGTGGACGATTCAGGCGCGCCGCTCGAACAATATGGGTCCCTTCCATTGGCGGAATCGCATTCTGCGGATCAGCGAGATCAAGCGCCTCCAGACCTTTCCCGACGCCTTCGAACTCGCGGGAACGGTCGAGCAGCAGTGGCGCCAGATTGGCAACGCCGTCCCCCCCCTTCTGGCTGCAGCGGTCGGCCGGCGTGTGGCCGAGGCAATCGGTGCGCCGATGCGCGAGGCTGCATGAGCCGGCTGCCCTCATTCAATGATTTTTCGCCTGGCATCATCGACGATGTGCGCCGCCCACTGGAGATATTGCAGCGCCTTGCGCCCAACCTTGCAGCAGTTGTAGCCGAATGGGACCGTGCGTTTTTCAAAAGCGCCAACAACAGGCGTGCGAGCACGAACATCCCGGCGACCTTGACCAGTCTTGGGTTGATGATGCGCAATCCGCTTTCGCTGACCGGTGCCGGCCAGACGATCCTGGAAGCACCCGATGCGCTGGACGCCGCGCGCCGGCTCGTTCAACACATTGTGAGCGCGCACAACGGTATGGCGGTCATCGATGCGGTCAGGTCACTGAACACGCGCGGCGAACGAGTCACCAAAGCAAGCCTGAAGCAGGAACTTGAGGCAGTCGGCATCACCGATTTATCGAACGCAACGACCGATCATTTGACGCTCCTCAACTGGATGATCGCGGCGGGACTGTTCGCACGCAACGCTGGCGCGGCGCTGCAACCCGACGAAGCTGTGATGAAGTTAGTGCTGGGAATCTCGGACGAAGAACGCGCCAATTTTGCCGAACTGCCGCTGACCCAGCAGATTTTCCTACAGGTCTTGCGGCGAGTTGCAGAAACGACGGGAGCTGCCGAGCTTCCAGCTAAGCAGGTGATCGACGAGTGCCTTCGCGACCATCGCGCGCGCTTTAAAGAAGATCAGATCCGCGCAAAGGTAATTAATCCGCTGGTCGACGAGGGGTGGATCGAGTTGTCACAGACTGCAGCCCCTTCTGGGCGCGGCGGCAAGAGCGGATCGATCAGGCCGTCTGCCAAATTGCTCGGTATTCCGATTGAAGCGGTACTGCCCGATTTCGACCAGATCGTACCCGCCGACTTGCGCGCTAAGATCGATTTGCCGCGGTCCGAGGTGCAAAAACTGCTCAACAGCAGCCAGACCTATGACCGAGGGCTTGGCCTCGAACTTCTCGCGCTTAAGATGATCATCGACATCGGACTCGAGCCCCGTGCCTTCCGATTGCGGAGCCGCGATACGGCGCATGCTGAGGTTGACCTCACCGCTGAAGGTAAGAATCTGCTCTTCTCTCGCTGGAATTTTCAATGCAAATGCGTGAACAGCCGTGTCAGCCTAGGCGACGTCGCTAAAGAAGTCGGTCTCGCCATCTATTCGAAAGCGCATGTCGTTGCAGTCGTCACGACAAGCGACTTTTCTGGCGAAGCGCTTGCCTATGCGCGCGAGATTTCGGCGGCGACGCATCTGCAGTTTCTACTGGTCAATGGCACCGTGGTTCGCAGTTATCTGGACAAAGGCGCGGGCGTTCTCCTCGACTTCGTCGCAGCGAACGCGGCAAACGTCATGGCGCACAAACGGAGCCAGCCGATCACTCCTGAGGCCTGAGGTCGGCGTCATTTGCGGCGGCACCGGCCCTTTCGCTGCTGCTACGACCCCAGCGACGATGCAAAGAGGGCGGCGACATCGGACAGTCTGATCGTTTCGGGCACTGCCGAGCATCGGATGGTAAGCTCGACCGAGAGAATCTCCTCCGCCAGCTTTTCTTCGATCGAGGGGACGTCCGTGATGCCGATCAATCGGAGGGTTTGGAGCGCACCGATTCTGTCGAAACGAAACATGTCGTCGTCTTCGAGACCTTCCCCACCGATTTCGAATACCATGGCACGGAAATCCGCTAGAATAGCAGGATTTGTGATGCCGCGCTCAATCTCCGCTGCAAGTTCAAGGACGCTCGTTCCGAGGGGATCGGCGCGCGTTACAATCGACGCCACATGGACCTCGACGTCGGAGGGCGGTTGCAACTGCTTCAAGGAGAAATGGTGAACGCGCTCGAAGTCCAAGCAACTTTTGACCTCGATCGCGAAGCTGCCGGCCATGAAGTCAAACGTCTCCTTGGGATTCGCGTGCCAGCGCCGCGCGCCCAGCTGCTTATCCTCCAGCGCCAGGATAAAGATCAGTTCGGCCCACAGGCCGCGCATGCGTTTTCGGCCCTCGCGTTCGAGTCTCGCAAAAAGCGTTGCGAGGCGATTGATCCATGCTGCGATCGCAGCCGCGCTCGGAGACGCCCCCAGCGCCGCGATCGCCTCTTCCATCAGGGTCAGAAAAAGTCGGCGCAGTTGGGGATCGTGCGACTTGCAGCTAATTAGGACGCCTTGGAGATTTTGAGAGGCGCCGTCGGGGGCTTCGATTTCGCATTGGACCGACCCGGTCGCCTCGATATTGCGCAATTTCAATCCGGCGCCCGCTGCGCATTCGCCGCCGACGATCAGTAACGAAACTCGTCCGTCGGGGTTGTGCAGAAGACGACTTTCCGATTCTGAAGAAATCGGAAGAGCACGATGCGCTCCCGGTTTGCGCGGCGGGCCGACCTCGCCGAGTTGCATGTCGAGCGCAATGAGGTCGATGCGCGGATCAGTCATCGTCCTGCACCGCAATGTCCTCTCGCATTTTTTCGGGAATATGGGTCGCGAGCAACCGGACGTCCTGCTCGACGACATCGTCGCCGCGTTCGAGTTGAAGGCGGTGGAATTGAAGTGAAACGCGATCGGCGGTCTTGATCGCTCGATCGCCCGGATATCCTGTCGACGGGTTGGCACCTTGGAAAGGGTTTTGCACAGCGCCCTTATCGGTGAGCGCGCGCGATCGCTGCCTTCCTTGGCTCATCAGGAATAGGTCGCACAGCGCATGTGGATCGTCGTCGAGGATCGAGCGAATTTGCATCGTCACCATGACATGGTCGAGCGCGTCGTCGTCGTCGGCCATTTCGATCGGCACAAGCAGATCCTCATAAACGCGCTCGAGCGAAAAGCCGCTGATGGCACCGTGACGCTGGATGTCGGTCCAACTTTCGCTGCCGTCCATAGCCTCCCACTGATTGCTCAGCGGTTCGAGAAAATCGGCAACGGTCCGGCGGTTCGCACCGACGATGTCTTCGTCATGCGGGAAGTTGGCATTGACCCAATCGCGTCCACGCCCGCGCATGATATCGAGAGCCATCACCGAGCGCCTCGTGGGCTTGAGGCTTTTGTCGAGGAAGAACAGCCGCCGCCAGTTTTTGAGCGGCTTGCCCTGATGGCGCGCGAGCGAACTGCGTAGGCTCTCTTCATGCTTGACGTAGGCGGTGAAGGCATGACGGACTTCGGCATCGACGAAGATACGGACAAGCCCGAGATAATCGCGCTTATAGCCGAAGAAGCGCGCGCGCTGCTGAATGGTGTCGGCGGTTCCGGTACCGGCTCCGCGGGGCATATAGGTCACTGTCAGACCCTCGACGGTAAAGCCGCGATCGAGTCCTGCACCCCCGATCAGAATCCAGCCATAGCTGTCAGACCAAGGGAACGTCTCGATCCGCCCGTTGCTGGCGTTGACCACCTGAACCTTGGTTTCTTCGATAGCGAAATCCATTTCCGACCATATCTGGTCGAAAGTGGGCAGATCTTCGGCAGTCGCAGCAATGTCGCCGTAGGAGGCCTCAAACTCGGTCTGCAAATCCTGACGGTCGGGGGAGTCCTCGGGCTCTAGCAAGGTTTCGAGCCATAGTTTGCGGATGCTGCGTGCCCAAGTGGCATAATTGTCGTGGACCCCCCGAAGATGTGAGGGGTGGATCATCATCGACCGATTTCCGTCGCGTCCGGCAATGACGCCGGCGGCGACGCCGATGAAGAAAAAGCGCATGGCCTTTTGCAGCGAAGGCGGCGGTCCATCGCCCTCGTTCCACACGTCAGGCAAGTCGGCTGCATCGATACCACGAATATACGGCGATTGAACGGAGAACACATCCTTGCCGCCGACATAGCCCTCGCCGGGTTCGAGAAGTTCCGCGAAGGCGGGCGACAGGCGATCAATCCGGCTGATAAGAAGCGGCGCTTGGGGGGTTGCGGTGTATTGCAGATAGGTGTGCGCGGGCAGCGTGTTGCGCAGGCCCATGATGCTCGAATAGGTCGGACTTTCTTCATTCTGGCGGACCCGTGTGTTGAGACCCGCCTGGTCGCCTTCGTCGTCGATGATGAGGGCGCAGCTCGATCCGAGTTTGCACTTCGACAGCAGCGTCGTGAGATGGCCGAGCCGCGCCGCGTTCTTCATGACGACGATGAGCAATGTGCGGCAGCGCTCGGGCCGGTCCTTGTAGCGATCCCAAAGGTCGAGCGTGCTTTGCACTTCGTCGATCTTGTCGACATCGGCGCGGGGATTGACAAGGACGCGCCAAAATTTGCCGCGCTCTTCCAAGATGCCGAGATCGCCAGTCAAGCGCTCCTCATTCTGATCGAGCAGGTTGGTTTTCGTCCCGGCGAGAACGATCACGAGGCGATAATTATTATCGCGTGCCATCGCAGTGACCGCAGTGAAGGAGAGGGTCTTTCCGCTTTGCACATAGCCGATGACGAGGCCCGCGCGGTCCTCACCTTGCGTCTCGGGCGGCAGGCAACGCGAGAGGATCCGGCTCGCCTCGCCGACGACCTTCGCCGCAGCTTCATCGCCAAAGCGCTTGCGCTGCATTAGAGCGCTGGCCTCGACGCCAGGCTTTGGCTGCCAAAGCCCCTTGGCAGTGTCGACGTGCAGGGTCGCCGTCTCGGCTTCGTTCATTCCAGGTCCTTTCGGGATTTCAGTTCGAGAGGGCAAGCCGCAGCAATTCGTTGAGCGACGTCCGGATGCGCCCGGCGAGTTTGACCCCACCGTCGCGCGCAATAGTTTCTGAAAGGACGAGACCGATCGCGAGACGGGCGATTCCTTGGATCTGATCGGCATCGGCGCCCGCAAAAAAACGGCGGCTGAAGGGATGCAGCATCGCGAGGCGCACGCCTATACGACGCGACCCGCCGCTGGCGTGCGTAGGCTGATCGCTTATTCGCAACCAGTCACAAGTCGCGTCCTTGTAATCGAGCGCCAGATCAATCTCCCATCGCGCACCTAGGACGTCCAGATCAAAACGCTGCGCAACGTCGTCGGCCTTCGCGTGCATGCGCTGCTGCGGCAGATCGTCGCGCTCCGGGGTATCGCTTTGATGCGCCTGCACTTTGGCTACGACCGACCCGACCTTTGCTATCGGCATCTCGTCCTGCATTTGCGTGACGGCCTTTTGTGCCTGCGGCCGGTTTTCGCGCGCCGATTCAGTTGATCGCCAGTTTTGTGCTTGGTCGAGAAGCGGCATGTCAGGGGTCGACAACGCAGCACGAAGTTTGCCAACAAATTCCTCTTCGGCTTCGTCCCAGCGGATCCCGTCCTTGGTGTGACTAACCTTAAAGCCGACGAGGTTGATCTCGCCGAAGACACGCTGATAAGCAAAGGAGTTGGCTGCCCCGAAAATCTCGGGCGGGCGATAGGTCTCATCAGCACTGCCCTCGATCAATCGGTCGCGGCGGAGAAGGGCGAGACCGGCGCGCGCTGTCGAGCCCTTCGCGCGGATAGCGACGAACCCCTCGGCACGGCGCCCTCCGGACAGGTCGATCTTGACCTCTTTGCGCCAGATCCGGGGCGGCTCCGACTTCCGTTTCCAATAATTCGCATTGAGAATATCTGGATCGTCAAACGTCAGCGGTTCGCCATTTAGCGTAAGGCTCATGTCGCCCCGCCGAGTAAAGACCCGATAAATGCTTGCAAGATGATCGCAGATTTTCGCGATTGTACGCTTTTGCGGCATTTTGCGGACGTCTTCGAGAATGATCTCGGTATAATGCTGGTCTGCCGGCACCTTGCGCGAATGCACCTCGAGTTCTTCGATTGTGTCTTTGACAATCTTGTCGATGTCGAAACGGACCGTACGCTCGACTCCCTCGTCTAGCGCTTTGGTACGGACCGACCAGCGCGGCGCAAACCAAGCGGCCGCGCTTTTCATTCCCATTCCGAATTCGGACAAGCCTGTTGCATCGGCGGGAACTTCGGCAGGCCGGAATGCGCGTGGGAATGCGACCGAGCCGATGCCACCCGCGTTGTCCCGGATCACGATCCGCTGCGCGCCGTAATCGATGTCTATATCGACGGAGAGGACGAATTTTCGTCCCTCAATCTCCCGCAGCGCGGCCTTGTTAGCCAAGAAACTTTGAAGCGCATTGTCAACAAATTCGCCCAGCGCAAACCAAGGTTTGTAGTTGAGATGCGGCAGCACTGAGAGCATGCTGACGCCCGGCCGGATGTTTACTCGGTCAATAGAAGCCATCTCAGGCCGCCACAGAGTGAGGTTTGCGTGTCGAGAGCAATTTTCTTCCTATCAGTTCTACAAGTTTCGCATTGACGGCGTTGCCTAGTGCGCGCGTCACAGCGCCCGAGCCTTCGGGAAGATGGGCCAAGTCGCCCAGATCTTGAAGCCGGGCGCGTTCGCGCACACTCATATAGCGGCGCTCCCAACCGATGATTGGTATCTGAGACGATGTTGCCGCAACCAAGGCCGGCGCCGCGTTGGTCGCGCGCGCGCGGATTCCTGATCCCCGTAGTTGAATGACGCTATTCCAGATCGACCGCTCATGCCCGAAATTCCATTCAAACTTTTGCAGACTCGGCCCAAGCGGCTGAAGGCGCGGTAGCCAAGGGTCGATCCAACTTCGGTTGTGTTCGTATAGGTCGCGGTTGAGTTGCAAGAATCGCGCCTTCCATTCGGGAATGGCGCGTTCGGTTCGAGCATAGGGCGGAAGTTTTGCGGCGACTTCAGCTTTGGAACGGCCGCTGATTGGAACGCCTAGCGTGCCCCGGAAGGATTTGAGAGTGGCAACCGGCACCGCCAGCGGTGCCGTGGTGGCGAATGGATAGTTGGCGCCAAACTCCGCCGCCCAGATCGGGAACCAAGGCTTGCGACGGTCAACGGGATAAGCCCTTACAAATTCGCCCCAAGCCTCCAAAGCTTCGAGGATATGTGGCGGCAGCGCGAGATCTACGCGGGCGGTCGCATCATCATCAAGCACCTCCCGCACATCCGTTGAACGGCGGCACGGTTCCGGCCACGAGAAATGGTCTAGCCCATCCCTGGCGCCAACTATGAAAAGACGGTCGCGCAGCTGGGGGATGCCATGATCGTGCGGCGAGACGATCTGCGTATCGAGGCTATAACCAGCGTGCCGAAGTTCCTGACTGAACCAACGCCACGTACGACCTCCATCGTGGCGAAGAAAATTGGGAACATTTTCCAGCATGATGAATGGCGGACGCGCCTTACGTATCCAGTCGATGACGATACGCGCGAGATCACCATTTTTTTCACAAGAAAGGCCCGCTTGCCTTCCAGCTTTTGAGAAAGGCTGACATGGGAAGCCAGCGCATAGCAAGTCGTGAGCAGGAATATCTTGAAGGCGGATCTCGCGAATATCCCCTGCCGGCCGAAACGCGAAATTCCACTCGTACAACTTTTGAAGATCGGGATCGATTTCCGCTGCAAAGACACATTGATGGCCGAGCCGCTCCAGCGCGACATGAAATCCACCGAGACCTGCAAAGAGATCCACGAACCGCATGTGTCTCCGAAAATCCCCCGACCACTATTGCACTGACTTCAGAACCGCTTACAGCTTGGACGTCGAATAGCTTTAGATCAAGTCATTCGCACTGGGTTTTGCTGCCCTTCCACCCGTGAAAATAAGGGAGTAATTGTACGACTTGCTTTCGCAACGCTGCCTAACCCCAGCGGCCTGGCAGACAAAAATGGACATGATTTATGTCTGGTCCGAGCTATTGAACAAACTGAACTGCGATCAATGTTACGAAGGCCGCGACAAGCGCACCTCCGGTTGCCGCCCATGTCACCCACCAGTCCTGCTCTTTGTTCGACCGCTTTTGCTTGATCATGCCTTCGACCCGGCCAAGCGAACGCGCCAGTGCCTCTCGCGCTTCGCCAATTGCATTACGATCCTCTGCCCGGACATTGGTCGCCGCATCCGCCACTCTGGTAGCGAGAGTTTCGGGAGTAAGACGCATCGCTGGCTTGTCATTGATGCTTTCGATCCCATTATCGATGCGATCAAGACGAGATGATATGACGCGCAGCGTGGGGGAGTAATCGGGCAGCTTGTCCTTGGCCGCGGTCAGGCCTTCGATCGCGGTTCGCTGCAGCGATATCTCGCGCCGCAAATCTTCGAAAGCGGTGGCGGCATCGGAAGATGACGAGGCTGAATTGGCTGGTTCGTCGGTCATGCTGGCAGCCTACACCCCTATCCCCATGCCGCGTCCACGGCCCAGACTTAGTTGGAGATCCTGAGACAGCGTTTTCGTGCTCATAACATCCAGCCCAAGCTGCGCGCGCCGATTCTGGAGCAGCGACTCGAGTTGCGGATCGCGTTGCAGGCTCTTCGCCATATTATTGAGACTAGCACGCGCCGCGTCGCGCGCGACGTAGGTCGGCGCCTCTTTCACCCGTGCGTTCTCCTTCTTCCATGTCGCAACGAACAGGTCGGCGCGCTTCTCGGTATCGTCGGCATGCCGGACGCGATCGCGCCCCGCACGTTCGGCCGCTGCTCGCTCGGCAGCGCGGCCTGCGTCTCGGCGATCCATCTCCGCCATCGCGCCCGCGGTCCGCCCCTCCGCCGCTTCCTTCGTCATTTGGTAGCTCTTCCCGAACGCCTCGCGCAGATCGTTCGCGCCGCCGGGACGCAGCGCATCGAGCTCCGCACGAGCTGTACGATAAGCACCGAGTTCGTGCGGCAGTTCCTTCCCGCCGGCTCGCCGCACATCGACGATCTGCTTCGTGATGCCCGCGAAGCGCGCGACGGCCTTGTCGAGCGGTGAGCGCGACGGCTCGGCATCGATCGACCGAGCGCTCACCCGGACCTCGGCAAGCTTGACCGGGCGCTGCCGTTCGGGCGGCACGTGGCTAGGCGCCTCACGCGAGACACCCAGCTGCAACCCGTCGAAGATGCCGCGCTTGGGCTCGGTCGACTTCGCGGGTGTCGGTGCCCGGTAGTCGCTTGCCATGTCCTTGCCGCGCTCGCGCGAGGCGGCGCGCACGAGCTTGTTCTGATTGGCGAAGTCATCGCGCCCGTAATAGAGGTCGGCCTGCTCGCGATGCCTGGACAGTGCGACGTAAGTCGAGTGGCTGTCTACCCCCGGCGTCGCGAGCACCTGCACGCGGTCGATGGTCATGCCCTGCGCCTTATGGATCGTCGCGGCATAGCCGTGATCGACATGGGCATAATCTTTGAGGTCAAACACCATGCTCCGCCCATCGTCGAGCATCACCGCCATCCGCATGCGGTCGACATTCTGGACCGTACCGAGCGAACCATTCTTCACGCCGATGTTCCGCTCATTCCTCAGGAACATCACCCGGTCATTCTCGGCGAACATCCGCTCGCCGCGCTCGACGGTGATGGCAACCTCGGCGCCAAGCGCGCCGCTCGCTTTCAGCCGGTCGCGAGCATCTTCATTGAGCGCCCGCACCTCGTCATTGGTGTGGGTGAGGATGATGCGGCTGGCATCGGGATAGTGCTGTCGATCACGATCCCAGGCATCGACCAGCTCGGCACGCGCCGCCTCGCGCGTCTCGGCGGCATGCACAAAGCCAGCGTCCGCATAGCGACCGATCGCCTCGCCCGTGCCCCCGGTCGCGAGCTCGCGCGTCGCCTCGCGCTGCCAGTCCTCCTGCTGCCGACGGATGTCCATGATCTCGACAGCGCCGTGGCGTTCGGTGACAGACCGGAATGCCGCCCCCGCCTCGATCGCTTGCAGTTGCTGCGGATCGCCGACGAGGACGACCTTCGCGCCCTGACGCTCCGCTTCGGACAAGACGCGTTCGAGCTGCCGGGTCCCGACCATGCCCGCCTCGTCGATGACGAGGACATGCTTGTCGGTGAGACGCTCGCGGTCATTGGCCCACTGTTGTTCGAGGCTGGCGAGCGTGCGCGAGGCGATGCCCGAGCCATGTTCGAGCCCCTCGGCGGCGATACCGGACAGCGCTGCGCCCTGCACCTGATAGCCCGCCGCCTCCCACGCCTCGCGGGCAACGCCGAGCATTGCGCTCTTCCCCGTTCCGGCATAGCCGATGACGTTGCTGACGCCCCGCGACGATGTGACATGTTCGAGCGCCCCGAGCTGTTCGGTGGAGAGATCGAGACCGCGCTCCAGCGCGCGGGACAAGGCAAGCTCGCGATGACGATCGGCAACGCCATGATGACGCCGCGCATCAAGCGTTGCAGTCGCTCGCTCCAGCCGCTGCTCGGTCTCGATCATCGATTGCGAGGTAAACCGATGCTCGCCGCGTCCGTCCTGCCCGAGCGCGACGAGATCGGGTGACGAATTGACCGCCGACATGACGGCGTCGAATTGCTCCTTGCCGTCGCTGTGCCGGTGCACGAACATCGCGAGGTCGCGATTAGTGAACGTCGCCTGCCGGTGCGTGATTGCGTCGAGCGCGATGCCGGGATCGGCGATGATCTTGTCACCGTTCGAGCGGGCGATCTCGGTATGCTCGGCGAGCCGATCCGCCTCCAGCCCTTCGGCCGCCATGCGCGAGGCCGCGGGGCCGATCTTGTGCTGCGGCTCGAGATCGATGCCCTGCGCTTCGAGCGATCGATGATCGACCCGCGCGTCGATATCGAGCGCGGCAAGCCGTTCGTTGACATGCTCGGCCCAGGCTTCGCGCCAATGGGTCAAAAGCTCGGTGCGGTTCCACTCGCGAACCTTGGCGCCGAACTCGGCGCTGCCATCCTCGCCGATCTTGATCTCGCGCATCGTCAGCATGACGTGCGCGTGCGGCTTGGCGAGTCCATCGGCGCCAATGTCCCAATGCACATTGAGATCGGCGATCATGCCGCGGTCGACAAATTCGCGAGCCACGAAGTCGCGGGCAAGTTTGATGCCCTGCTCCTCGGTCATCTCGCGAGGGATCGCGAACTCGATCTCGCGGGCGAGCTGGGCATCCTTGCGAAGCTCGGCAGCCTCGACAGCGTTCCAGAGCTGTTCGCGATCCTGCCAGCGTTCATCCGCCCCTTCGGGCAACATCACTTCGCTGTGGACGACGCCCGCCTTGTTCGAAAAGTCGTGGCTGCGACCAAGCCGCTCATCGTGCAGCCGGTCGGCCGAACGATAGGCCGCTGCTGCTACCGCGCTGCTGCCGGCAGCGCGCGAAATGACTTTTGCCGAGAAATGATAGATCGCCATGAGGGCTATCCATTTAGGGCAAAACGGGCGCGTCGGCACGACGTATAAGCGCGCCCTCACACGATTTCATCGCGCTCGGGATCAGGTCATCTCAAGTAATTCCAGCACCTTGCGGGGCCATGAGACTCGGCATAGCTGGTTCGTCCGATCCCATGAACATGGAAGGACAGACGATGCGCAAACCCCGCGATTTCGACGCCGAACTCCAAGCGCTCACCGACAAGGCAAAGGCGCTCAAGACGAAGAAGCAAGGCCAGCTCGGCGAGCTGGTCATCGCAATGGGAGCCGACGCGCTGTCGATCGAGCAGCTGGCAGGCGCGCTGCTCGATGCCGTCGGCGCCGACGCGGCGCGGAAGGAGGCGTGGCGCAAGAGCGGCTCGGCCTACTTTCGCGGAGACGGCGCCCGCGCTCGCAAAGGCGTTGGCCGGAACGCGGGCGGAGCACCGGCGAGCGGTGCAGGCCCGCAATCGTCTTCTGGCGAAGCGGGCGCGGCATGATACGCGGGCGTGGCAGATGAAGCGCCGTGAACGCACGCGCCAGCTAATCGAGCTTGGCGGCCTTGTTGCCAAGGCCGATCTGATTGAACTGACCGGCGACGACCGCGCGGTCTTGCTCGGGCTGCTGATCGAAGCCGCCGCGACGCTGCGCGGCGAAGCGCGCGCGCAGCAATTGCTGCTCTGCCGCCGCCGGGGGCGGCGCGCGTTCGCAGAGGATTAGAAGAAATCAGGAAGCGGGCTTGGGCGCGCGGTCCTTGTTCCTCTTGTCCGCGACATAGCTGTGGCCGCCTTCGCCCTTGACGATCTCAAACAGGCCGGTCGCCTCGAACAGCGCCGGGAAGTTCTTGACGCCATAGTTGCGCGGGTCGATCGGCGCTTGCCGCTTCGCCGCGCTCCCGGCCGCAGACATTGCCGCCCATCCGTCATCGCGCGCCGCAGCCTCGACTGCACCGCGCAGGATGGTCACAAGTTTCGTGTCTTGTGCGAGCAGCTTCCCTGCCGGCTTGGCAGGCGGCGTAGCGGGCTTCGGCGTCGCCTTCGCCTTTGCCGGCTTTACTTCCGGCTTTTCAGGTGTGGACGCGGCCGGTTCAGCCTCGTCGAGATTGTCGAGATATAGAAAGGTCGTGCAGGCATTGACGAACGGGCTCGGCGTCTTCCGTTCGCCAAAGCCGTAAACTTCGTGGCCGTTGGCGCGAAGCTGCATGACCAGCGGGGTAAAATCAGCGTCGCTCGATGCGAGGCAGAAGGCATCGAGTTTTTGGGTATAGAGTAGTTCCATCGCGTCGATCACAAGCGCGATGTCGGTCGCATTCTTGCCGGTGGAATAATTGAACTGCTGGATCGGCCGAATTGCGAAATCGTGCAGCTTGTCTTTCCAGCCTCTAAGGCTGGGGCTTGCCCAATTGCCATAAGCTCGGCGGATGTTTGCGGTCCCATATCTTGACAGCTCGGCAAGCATGGCCGCGATCTTACCGTGGGAGACATTATCTGCGTCGATCAGCAGCGCGATCTTGCGGTCGGATGTCACGCGCGGCAGATTGTCATTTTCCATCTGATGCTTTCCCGCCGGAGACACTTGTTCCATCCAGCGCCGCAATATGATCGCGGCAAATTTTCTCGACGAGGTCTTCGAGCACCGCGACACGCTCGCCGATCCAGGTCAGCTCCTCCGCGCTGATCTTGTAATGCGGCGAGTAGCGTGCGTTGACATAGGCCAGCCGCAAAAGCTCGAAACAGCGGCGGCTGAACTTGTCGTCACGCGGCCAAGCTTCGACGAGTGCGGGCGCAATCTGCTCGCATTGCGAACGGAGGAAATTGAGGCGGTGGGATTTAGGGCTGTAGAGGGAAAGCACAAGCAACGTGCAATGGTAGAAGCGCTCCGTCGCTTGGTGAAAGTCGAACGCCGCTTCGTTCAAATAGCCTTTTGAAAGCGCGGTTTGAGCAAGCTCGGCGCGGCGCGAAGCGCTTTCAAGCCAGCTTTCAAAATGCTTCTCCGCCTCAACCCGCGCCTCTTCGGGCGGCAGATTACGCGGCTGCGCGAACTCATACCCCTCGGCCTCATAGAGGCCGATCCCCTGCTCGACGATATCAACAAAGAACGGCCGCCCGCGCTCCAACTGCGCGTTCACATCCTTGAGAGAATGGACGATGAAGCTGACCGGAGCGGTCAGCGTGTGGTTGATCGTGACCTCGCGCATCAGCCGGTCTTCCGCCGCCGACCAATGTTCGAACTCGGTCAGCCGCTCATTGTTGACGACGACAAGAATGTCATAATCCGACTGATAGCCGCCGACCGGATCATCGACCCAATCGCCGCGCGCATAGCTGCCGTAGAGGACGATCTTGAAGATGCGGCCCTTGCGGTTCCAATCGGCGTTGCCGCGCGCATGCGCGGTTTCAAATTCCTCGAACAGGATGCGCACGACATCGGCAAGCTCGCGCTGCTTGGATGCGGGTAGATGATCGAGGCCGGTTCGCATTACGGCAACCTTAGGAAGGCGGCGGGCCGGATGGG